>JAILEI010000072.1 GCA_024688225.1 Succinivibrionaceae bacterium | reverse complement strand
ATCTTCTCGCGGGGGGTCTTGCGCTCGCGGCCGATGAGCCCCACGCTCGCCCCGCGCTCCACCAGCAGCCGGGCCATCCCGAGGCTGCGCGCGAGGTGCAGCGGGCGCTCGCCCTTGGAGTTGCGATCATCGGGGTCGAGCTGCTGGTCAAGCAGCAGCCGCGCCAGATCCTCGTTGTCCTGCAGCACCGCCCGGTGCAGCAGGTGGTCGCGCTTGCGCGGGTGCGCGCCTGACCTGAGCAGCCGCGCCGCGGCGCGGGTATTGCCCCCCTCCACCGCCATAAGCAGCAGGTCGCTGCCCTCCTTGCCGGTCATCTTCGCCTCCCTTGCCCGGTTTTACTGGTGGGGGCCATTATAGGGGGGTGGACGGCGTGGCACAAACTCAAAATTACCTGTATATTCATATAATTATCCCTACTGCACTCATTTGCCTGAAAAAAATCATAAAAGCAAAAAACAAGGTTATTGACTTGAAATGACGCGGTTTTTTTGGGTGGTGCAGGACAGGGAACCCTGCACCATTTTGGGGAATCCGCAAAAAACCGGGATCCGTGGCACCCTGGCGCCTGCCTAGGGCTTTTCGCCACGATCTCAAACTGTTGCCGACCCAGATTATGTGGCAAAGAACATGGGCCTCGCCCGCGCCAGAGTGCCCCAACCCCAGGCCCCATGCGCCTTGCGGGGCATTTGGCGGCGCCCAGGGCCGCGGTTTTGACAGCGGCGGGCAAGCATGAAAGAATTGCACCCTGATTTTGGGGGCCATTGCCCCCGCCACTTAACCAGGAGAAGACACATCATGGCCATCAAAGGCATCGCGCTGGCGCTTTGCGCCGCGGCACTCACCATCTGCGGCAGCGCCTCTGCCGAGGGCATGGACGGCGGGTCCAAGCTGGTGTTCACCACTGGCGGCGCCCAGGGCACCTACTACGGCTTTGGCGGCGTGCTCGCCGGCAAGGTCGGCGAGGTCACCTCCACCAAGATCACCGCCGTGACCTCCGGCGGCTCGAAGGCCAACATCGAGGCCATCGAGAACGAGGACGCGCAGCTGGGCTTCGTGCAGACCGACGTTGCCGCCTACGCGGCGCGCGGCGAGCGCCTCTTTGAGGAGAAGGTCGACGACTTCAAGGCCGTGGCCAACCTCTACATGGAGCAGGTGCAGGTCGTGACCCTCAACCCTGAGATCAAGTCCATCGCCGACCTCAAGGGCAAGAACGTCTCGGTCGGCGCCGCCGGCTCGGGCGTCTACTTCAACGCGGTTGACCTGCTCAAGGCCTACGGCCTCGACATCGAGAAGGACATCAAGCCCACCTACCAGTCCTTCGGCGACAGCGCCGACGCGCTGCAGGACGGCAAGATTGACGCCGCCTTCATCGTGGCCGGCGCCCCCACCACCGCGGTGACCACCCTCGCCACCGGCCGCAAGGTCTACCTGCTGGGCGTGGACGACGCGCACGCCGAGGCCCTGGTCAAGGCCTCCCCGTACTACAGCCGCACCGTGATTGGCAAGGATGTCTACGGCACCCCGGGTGACGTGCAGACCGTGGCCGTGGGCGCCCTGGTGATTGCCCACGACGACACCTCCGAGGCCGATGTCTACAACTTCCTGCAGGGCGTCTTCGGGCACCTTGATGAGATCTCCGCCGCCCACGCCAAGGGCAAGGAGCTCAGCCTCAAGTTCGCCGCCTCCTACGAGGCCGTCCCCTACCACAAGGGCGCGGTGAAGTTCTTCGCCGAGAAGGGCATCAAGGTCCAGGGCGACGACTAGGGACATGCCGGGATCAGGCCAGGCCAGGCCCGCGGTCTCCGCGGAAGAGGTACAGAAGCAGTTCAGCCGCGAGTCGAACACCCGCCTGTGGGTGGGCCGGCCGCGGCTGGCGGTGCGCGTGCTCGGCGCCGCCTTCTCGCTTTACTGCGTGTGGGTGACGCTGTTCAGCACCGCCATGCCCGAGGTGCGCCTCAACATCTTCCTGGCCCTGATCCTGTTCATGGGCTACCTCCACTACCCCATCCGCCGCAGCGTGGTCAACCCCGCCACCGGCGAGGGGTTCTCCATCCACCTGTCCCTTGAGGTCCGGGTCAACTCCCTGCCGCTCCTTGACGTCATCCTGATGCTGATGGGGATCATCCCCCTGCTCCACTTCGCGCTGAACGCCGAGGACATCATCAAGCTGGCCCTCAAGGTCACCAGCCACAAGAACCACGACTACCTCCTGAACGTCTCGATGGCGGTGTGCGCCATCGCCTCCTTCATGGAGCTCACGCGCCGCTGCGTGGGCGTGCCCATCCTCTGCGTGGTGGGCGCCCTGATGGTCTACGCCTTCTCCACGGTGCGCTTTGGCAAGGTCATCTACGACCTCTACTACTCCACGGGCGACGGGCTGCGCAGCACCCCCATCGAGGTCTGCGCCAAGTACATCGTGGTGTTCATCATCTTCGGGGCGTTCCTCGAGCGCACCGGGATCTCCTCATTCTTCATCAGCCTCGCCAACCGCATTGCCGGGGCCTCGGCGGGCGGCCCCGCCAAGGTGGCGGTCATCTCCTCGAGCCTGTGCGGCATGGTCTCGGGCTCCTCGGTGGGCAACACCGTGACCACCGGCTCCATCACCATCCCGATGATGATGCGCTCGGGCTACCGCCCGCCCTTCGCGGCGGCGGTCGAGGCGGCGTCCTCCACCGGCGGCCAGATCATGCCCCCCATCATGGGCGCGGCGGCCTTCCTGATGGCCGAGTACATGGGCCTGCCCTACGCGCAGGTGGCGCTGGTCGCCATCCTGCCCGCGGTGCTCTACTTCGCGGGCATCTACATCGCCGTGCACCTTGAGGCGCGGCGCCTTGGCCTCAGGGGCATCCCCCGCGAGGAGCTGCCGAGGATGCGCGAGCTGCTCTCCAAGTCCTACCTGCTGCTGCCGCTTGTGGTGCTGGTCGGGCTCGTGGGCACCAACGCCTTCACCATGCAGTTCTCGGCGGCGGTCGCCATCGGCGTGACCATCGTGGTCGGCGCCCTCAACCGCGACGCGCGCCTGACCTTCTGCAAGCTGGTCGACGCCCTCGAGGCCGGCGGCAAGGGATCCATCACCGTGGCCGCGGCCTGTGCCATGGCCGGCCTGGTGGCGGGCTGCATCACCTCCACCGGCCTTGCCTCCGAGCTCATCACCATGGTGGTCGGGGTCTCCGGCGGCCACACCATCCTGGCGCTGATGCTGACCATGGTGTGCTGCATCATCCTCGGCATGGGCGTGCCCACCACCGCCAACTACTGCATCATGGCCGCGGTCTGCGCCCCGATCCTGATCTCGCCGGACATCGGCATCCCGGTGATCTGCGCCCACTTCTTCGTCTTCTACTTCGGCATCATCGCCGACATCACCCCGCCGGTGGCGCTCGCCGCCTACGCCGGCGCGGCGATTGCCGGCACCGCGCCGATGCGCACCGCCTTCAACGCCACGCGCCTGGCCATCGCGGCCTTCATCGTGCCCTACCTCTTCGCCTTCAACCCGGCGCTGCTCTTTGAGAACATGCA
>JAILEI010000043.1 GCA_024688225.1 Succinivibrionaceae bacterium | reverse complement strand
GGTGGCGATCGTCGCGGGGGGTTCGGCGGCGAGCGCCGCGAGGACTTCGGTGGCGAGCGCCGCGGGGGGTTCGGTGGCGAGCGCCGCGAGGGCTTTGGCGGCAATCGCCGCGAGGATTTTGGCGGCGAGCGCCGCGGCGGGGCCTCACGCCCCGATCCCTTCTCCGGGCCGTGGGGCAAGCCCCGCCGCCATGAGGGGGATGGCGGCGAGGGCGGCGAGGACTAGCCGCTGATGTTTGACCTGCTGTGGATCACTGATCCTACGGCCTGGGTGGGCCTCTTCACCCTGGTGGTGATCGAGATCGTGCTCGGCATCGACAACCTGGTGTTCATCGCCATCATGTCGGCCAAGCTGCCGATGCGCATCCGCGACAAGGCCCGCTACACCGGCCTCGGCGGGGCGCTGGTGATCCGCCTCGCGCTGCTCACCGTGATGTCCTACATGGTGCACCTGACCGAGCCGCTCTTTAGCGTCGGCGACTACGCCTGCTCGGCGCGCGACCTGGTGATGCTCGGCGGCGGGGCCTTCCTGCTCTACAAGTCGACCATGGAGCTGCACGGGAAGCTCGAGGGCCTCGGGCCCGAGATTGCCCCCTCGCGCGCCGGCGGCCATGCCTTTGGCCTGGTGGTGGCGCAGATCATGGTGCTCGACGCGGTCTTCTCCATCGACAGCATCATCACCGCGGTGGGCATGGTCGACCATGTCTTCATCATGATGTTCGCGGTGATCATCGCCATGTCGGTGATGATCTGGGCGAGCAAGGCCATCACCGAGTTCATCAACAGCCATCCCACCCTGGTGATCCTCTGCCTGGGCTTCCTGCTCATGATCGGCTTCTCGCTGCTCATGGAGGCCTTCCACTACCCGGTGCCCAAGGGCTACCTCTACGCCGCGATCGGCTTCTCCATCCTCATTGAGTGCTTCAACCAGATCGCCAGGCGCAACACCCTGCGCCTCGGGAAGGGGGCGGGGGCGATGCAGAGCCGCGAGCTGGCCGCCAACCTGGTGCTGCGCCTCCTCGGCGTGCAGGAGCGGGACGTGCAGTCGCTCAAGGAGGCGATCGTCTCCACCACCGGCGAGGGGGTGTTCAACACCCAGGAGCAGGAGATGGTCTCGCGGGTGCTGCAGCTCTCCTCGATCCCGCTCAAGGCGGTGATGACCGCGCGCAACGATCTCGAGATGATCGACCTCGACCTGCCCGCGGCGGAGCTCAGCGCCGCGGCCAGCGCCTGCGAGCATGGCATGCTCATCGCCTACCGCGCCGGCGCCCGCGACCAGCCCATCGGCTACGTCAGCCGCGCCGGGCTGCTCTCCTGCCTCATCGCGGGCCGCCAGCCGGGCAAGGAGCTGGTGCACGAGGCGCTGATGCTCCCCGAGACGCTCAACCTGCTGCGCGGCCTTGACGAGCTCAAGCGCCGCCAGGACAAGCTGGCCTTCGTGGTGGACGAGTTCGGCAACTTCGAGGGGGTGGCCACGCTCCACGACCTGCTCGAGGAGGTGGCGGGCGACCTGCCCGAGCCCTCCGAGATGCCGGAAATCACCCGCGTCGCCCCGCGCTGCTACCGCATCGACGGCGAGGCGGTGCTCAACGACGTCGAGCGCACCACCGGCTTCCACGTGGCGCCCTCGGAGTTCTACCACACCCTGGCGGGCTTCATCCTCGACCTGGTGCAGCGGGTGCCCGAGCAGGGCGAGACCATCGACCTGCCCGGCTGGCGCATCGAGCTCCTCGAGGTGGGGCAGAACACCGTGACCACGGTGCGGCTCACCGACCTTCGGCGCGGCTGAGCGGGGAAAATGCTTGTTTGGGCGCGCAAGTGCCTGTATAATTGCGCCACCCCAGCGAGCTGGGGGAGGCGCACCCTCGAGGTCGCCGGGTGCCTGCCCAGGGCACCGAAACAGCGAAATTGTTTTTTTAAACAAGGCTCTGTTGATAGGGCCTTTTTTTATTTCAAGGGGGGATGGGATGGCATCGGGGATGGAGGAGCGGGTGCGCGCGATTTGCGCGCCGCTCATCGAGTCGATGGGCCTCACCCTGTGGGGGGTGCGCTTCCATGGCGGCTCGCGGCCCACGCTCCAGATCTTCATCGATCGCGAGGGCGGGGTCTCGGCGGATGACTGCGGCGAGGTGGTGGACGCGCTGTCCCCCGCCCTCGACGCCGCGGATCCCATTGCCGCCGCCTACAACCTTGAGGTCTCATCCCCCGGCCTCGACCGCTTCCTCTTCACCCTCGAGCAGGCCCAGGCCGCGGTGGGCGAGGAGGTGCGCGCCGAGCTCGCCATCCCCACCGCGGGGCGCAAGCGGCTCTCGGGCACGCTCAGCGCCGCGGGCGAGGATGGGATGCTGACCATCACCGAGCGCGCGGGGGGTGACTTCCCCGTGATGTTCGGGAACATTGCCACGCTCAGGGTGATCCCGCACCTTGGGCAGGGGGCGCAGCCAGTCGGGACGCAAGAGGGGGAGGAATAGAGATGGGCAAGGAAATCATCGCGATTGCTGAGGCGCTCTCCAATGAGCGCGGCATCCCGCGCGAGCGCATCTTCGAGGCGCTCGAGCTGGCGCTCGCCACGGCGACCAAGAAGAAGTACACCAACGAGATTGACGTGCGCGTGGACATCGACCGCAAGGAAGGATCCTACCTCACCTACCGCCGCTGGACGGTGGTCCCCGACGATGCCCTCGAGAACGGCGCCACCGAGATCACCCTCTCCGCGGCCGAGTACGAGCACCCCGGCATCACCGTCGGCGAGGTGGTCGAGGAGGAGATCGAGTCGGTCGGCTTTGACCGCATCACCATCCAGACCGCCAAGCAGGTGCTCTCGCAGAAGGTCAAGGACGCCGAGCGCGAGCAGATCATCGCCGAGCAGCGCGAGAACCTCGGGCAGGTGATCACCGCGGTGGTGCGCAAGCAGACCCATGACCAGATGATCCTCTCCCTCGGCAACAACGCCGAGGCGATCATGCACCGCGAGCAGCTCATCCCCCACGAGGCCTTCGGGCGCGGCGACCACGTGCGCGTGCTCCTCGAGGCCATCCGCGAGGATCCGAGCAAGGGCCCGCAGATCATCTGCTCGCGCACCTCGCCGGACTTCATCCGCGGCCTGTTCCGCATCGAGGTCCCCGAGATTGGCGAGGACGTCATCGAGATCATGGACGTGGCCCGCGACCCGGGCTCGCGCGCCAAGATCTCGGTGCGCAGCAAGGATCACCGCATCGACCCGCGCGGGGCCTGCATTGGCATGCGCGGCGCGCGCGTGACCGCGGTCTCCAACGAGCTCTCCGGCGAGAAGATTGACGTGGTGCTCTGGGACGAGAACCTCGCCCAGTACGTCACCAACGCCATGGAGCCGGCCTCGGTGAGCCGCATCATCATCAACGAGGACTCCCACAGCATCGACGTGGCGGTCCCGGACGACAACCTGGCGCTGGCCATCGGGCGCAACGGCCAGAACGTGCGCCTGGCCTCGCAGCTGCTCGGCTGGACCCTCAGGGTCACCTCCGAGACCGAGATGGATCACGACCAGCAGGCCGAGGCCGAGCGCGTGGTGCAGCTGTTCGTCAACGAGCTGGGGGTGGACGAGGAGTTCGCCGGCGCCTTGGCCGACGCCGGCTTCACCCGCATCGAGGAGATTGCCTACGTGCCGCTCTCCGAGTTCTCGGCCATCGACGGCCTTGACGAGGAGCTGGCGCAGCAGCTGCAGGACAACGCCCGCGAGGCGCTGGGGCGCATCAAGGAGCGCGCCGCCAAGGAGGGCATCAGCGAGCTGGTGTCCATCGAGGGCGTCAGCGAGGATCTCGCGCGCGAGCTGGTGGGGCGCGGCATCAAGAGCCTTGAGGATCTCGCCGAGTGCGCCACCGACGAGCTCGAGGGGGTCGGCGGCCTCGACGCGGAGCGCGCGGGCGCGGTCATCATGGCCGCCCGCAACGCCACCTGGTTCAAGGACGAGCAGGCCAAGTAGGGGGGAGAGAGAACATGACTGACCAGAACAACCAGGGCAATGCCCCCCAGCGCATGACGCTCAAGCTCAAGCGCCGCACCACCATCAACGTCCAGGACGCCTCGGGCAAGAACAAGGTGGTCAAGGTCGAGGTCCGCAAGAGCAAGGTCATCGACCCGGCCCAGGAGGAGGCCCGCCGCCAGGCCGCCGAGCAGGCGCGCCTGCAGGAGGAGCAGCGCCGCGAGCAGGAGGCTGCCGAGCGCCGTGAGCAGGAGGCCCGCCGCCAGGCCGAGCAGGAGCGCCGCCGCGCCCAGGAGGAGGCCCGCCGCAAGGCCGCCCAGCAGGAGTCCATGAAGAAGGATCCCCAGAAGGAGGAGGCCCGCTCCAAGGACGAGGAGCTGCGCCGCCAGCAGGAGGAGCTGCGCCTGCGCGCCCTCGAGGAGCAGGCCCAGCGCCAGGCCGAGGAGGCCCGCCGCCTGGCCGAGGAGAACAGCGACCGCTGGGCCCGCGAGGAGGCCGAGCGCCAGAAGAGCGAGGCCGAGGAGGTCAGCACCTCCTCCTCGCTGTACGTGCGCGAGGCCGAGGCCCGCGTGGAGCGCGAGGCCGAGAACCGCGGCCGCC
>JAILEI010000004.1 GCA_024688225.1 Succinivibrionaceae bacterium | reverse complement strand
GGGGGCGGCGATGGCGTGGGCGATGCCCAGGCCGCGCGCCACCTCATCCACGATGTAGTCGGCGGTGGCGCTGACCACGAACACCTCGTCGCCCGCCGCCAGGTGGGCGCGCACCGCCCGCAGCGCCCCGGGGAAGGCCCGGGGCAGGATCAGCTCCCTGACGCACTCCCCGACCAGCGCCTCGCGGCCCTGGCGGGGCATGCCCACCAGGGGGCTGATGGCGTAGCGCACAAAGTCATCGATGCTGAGGGTGCCCTCATAGAAGCGGCGCTGGAACTCGCCCAGCGGCTCGAGGAAGGCGTCGCCCACCAGGCCGCGCCCATGGAGGAAGTTGAAGAAGATCTCGTTGGTGTCGGCATCGATGAGCGTGTCATCCATGTCAAAGAAGGCACAGGGCATGGCAGTTCCAGGGGGCATCCCCCTCCCGGGGCGGGAGGGCCGGACTGACTAAGTTACCCCAAATCCACCCGGCGGGCAATGGAGCGATGCCTTGGGCGGGGCGGGCAAAATGCGGTAGAATGGCGCCGTTGCTGGGGGTAACCCCCTTTGGAGCCAATTTCCCATGTCCCTAGACACCATCCTGATGCTCACCAGCGCGCTGCTCATGGGGCTGCTGATGGTGGTTTTCTACCTTGCCTGGCGGCAGCAGTCCCACGCCCACCGCTCCGAGGTGCCCGGGCAGGCCAGCATCGCCCGCAGCAAGGAGGTGATGCTGATCCTCGGGTTCATCGCCAACTCCTGCGCCTTCCGCGGGCAGGCCCACAAGGCGGTGCTCAGGCGCATCGTCGACAGCTGCATCGCCCAGTCCGGCGTGGGCTCGGCCGCCGAGCAGCGGGCGCGGCAGGCGCTCAACCTCGCCTTCATCCGCGGCTACCTTGAGTACAAGCGCCAGGACAGCATCGCGCCCGAGCTGCACAAGCTGCGCGACTCCAACCTCTCCGAGCAGGGGCGCGCCCGCGACCTCACCTGCACGCGGATGCTCGACCTCATCCTCTGCGAGGGCCAGCTCAGCCAGGAGGCCAAGCTGCGCTACCTCCTGGTCGGCCGCGAGCTGGGGATCTCCTACATCGACCTCAGCTCCCGCCTCAACGCCCGCCTTGAGAAGCTGGGCATCGCCCCCGTGGGGGGCGAGCCAGTGGAGCCCGCTGGAGACGAGCCCGCTGGTGACGTTCCGGCCGGGGGCCGGGAACGGCCCTAGGGGTTGGCCAGGCGCCCCAGCGCGCGCCGCGCCCTGGGATTCACCTGCGCCCAGGCCCTGGCGATGGCCAGCGCGCCCTCAAGGCGCTGCCCGCGATCCCCTGCCGCCGGGGCCTTGCCTGAGAGCAGGCGGTGGGAGAGGCCAAGCAGCCGCCCCACCTCATCCCCATAGCCGCCCACCGCAAAGTCGAAGGCGCGCGCCTCCTCGCGCAGCGCCGCGCGAATCGCCGCCTCGGCCCCGAGGCGGGTGGCGCGCGCCTCCACCGCCGGGGAGAGCAGCGCCGCCATCAGCAGCGCCGGGCTGGTGTAGCGCTCCGCCGCGTAGTGCGCGTCGATGCCCTCCGCCACCGCCTTGAGGTAGGCTGCGGTGCGCCCCTTCCCCAGCTCGCGGTCCAAGGGCGGCAGGACCGCCGCCATGAGGCCGTACTCCTGAAGCGCCCTAAGGCCCTCCACGGTGCTGCCACGCCCCAGCAGGAGCGGCAGCTGCACCGCCACCCCATAGGGGTCAAGCCGCGGGCTGCGGCCCACGGCGCGCAGCTGCGCCTCAAGGCTGGGGTCGAGCCGGGTGCCGGGGATGGTCACCATGCGCAGCGCGCGGATCACCTGCTCGGAGGTCATCGGCACCTCCCCTGGGCAGACGCGCCTGATGACGCGGTCGCGAAGGTCATGCAGGCCGCCGTGGAAGTCCACCAGCTCCGAGGTGCGCAGGTCCAGGTAGACGGAGTTGACCGTGAAGTCCCGCCAGTAGGTGTCGTGGAGCAGCCGCGAGGACTTGTCCGTGGGCTGGCCGGAGGGCACCCCGCCGAGGCCGCGGGCGGCCTCGGGGATCGGCGCGAGGAAGGAGAGCTGGATGTCCTCGCCCCCATGGAAGAGCGAGGCGTACCCCACCCCGCGCAGGGTGTAGGGCTCCAGCCACTCCTCGCCAAAGAGGCGCGAAAGGTCGGCGAGCGAGGCGCTGGTCACCAGGTCCACGCCGCGATCGGGCTGGCCGAGGAGGCGGTCGCGCACCAGGCCGCCCACCACATAGACCTCATGGCCGTCACCGAGGATGGCCTCCACCACCTCGCGCGCCGCCGGGCTGAGCAGATCCGCCGACAGGCCGTGCCACTCCCGCCCCAGGCGCACCTCCTGATGGCCGCCCGCAAGCGAGTCCTGGTAGCCCTGCTCAAGCGCCGCGGCGAGGCGGGGCGAGGCGAGCGGATCGGCGGGGATGTCCCCTCCCGTGCTGGCGCATCCGCAGGCCAGCATGGGCAGCAGCAAGGACAGGATCAGGGTGGGAAGGGGTTGCGGGAGGCGCATGGCGGGAAACTCCTTGGCTACGGGATGGCAACGGGGGCAGTGCCCCAGGACCCATTCTAGCACCTGGGCGGGGCGCTAGGGCCGGGCGCCATGGCGGGCCAGGCAGGACTCGGCGCGCCTGAGCGCCGCGCCTGAGCCCTGCTGGGACTGCGCCCAGGATCTGG
>JAILEI010000188.1 GCA_024688225.1 Succinivibrionaceae bacterium | reverse complement strand
AGGCGGCGCAGCGCGCTCATCGCGCGCGGCTGCAGCCCGGCAAGGCCGCGGGGCGCGACCTCGCGGGAGTCGGAAAAGGGGATGCGCCCGCGCGCGGGCCACAGGCTCTCAGGGGCGAGCTCCAGGGATCCTTCCTCACTTGCCAATTATGGCCTCCCGGATGTCCCGCAGCTGGCGGTAGCGCCCATCAAGGTCAAAGCCATAGCCAATGAGGAAGCCCTCGCCCAGGGTGAAGCCCGTGTAGTCGATCGCCACCTCCGCCTCGCGCCGCCCCCGCTTGTCCACCAGGGCGCACAGCTTGAGCGAGCGCGGGCTGCGCTCGCGCAGCGAGGCGAGGATCCGGGACATGGAGCGCCCGGTGTCGATGACGTCCTCGACGATCAAGACGTTGCGCTCGCGGATGTCCGCGCACAGCGGCAGGCTCACCGAGAGCTCCCCGGGGCGCGTGCCGCGGTAGGAGGAGGACTGGATGAACTCCATCTCCATCTCGTCGTGGTCGATGGCCCTGGCGAGATCGGCGAAGAAGATCGCCGCCCCGCGGAGCATGCACACCAGCAGCAGGTCCTGGCCCGCATAGTCCGAGGAGATCTGCTCCCCCAGCGCCTTGACGCGCGCCGCAATCTCGCCCTCGGTGACGAGAACCCTTGTGCCCACCAGTGCCATGCGGCCTCCTTAGCAGTTGAACAGAGCCATTCTAGCAAAGCGCCGTGGAAACTAGTCCACGTCGAAGCTGTAGTAGAGCATCCCGCGGAAGTCCAGCCCCTTGACCAGCTCGAGGTAGAGGCGGCGCAGCAGCTCGTAGCGCATCCTGAACTCGCTGAGCGAGGTGAAGATCCCGTAGCCGTAGGCGAGGCGGATCTTGGGGGTGAGGTGCATCATCATCGAGAGCTTGGTCTCCGACCCGGTCCCGGTGGTGCCGATCTGCACGTTGCTCATGCCAAAGAGGCCCACCAGGCTGTTGAGCGCCCCGGTGGAGGATCCCAGCCCCAGGCCCATCAGCAGCTGCGCCCCCGCGCTCCCGCCCTCGTCCTCCTCGGTGCCATGCCCGTAGAGCATGTAGGAGACAATCTCGTTCTGCGCCATCGAGGGGCGGCTGAAGAAGCCCACGCTGGGCGCTTGCGCCTGCCCGGTGACCCGCACCCCGGCCTCGATGTCCTCGTCAAGGTAGGCCGGATCGGCGATCACCTCGCAGTCAAGGCGCGGGTTGGCCACGTCGCCCGAGAAGATGGCGTCGGCCTTGCTGACCAGGAAGTTGCGCCCGAACATGTTCGCGTAGCCGTGCACCAGCGAGATCTTGCCCTCGGAGCTGAGCGCGGGCTCCGCGGCCGCCTTGAACACCCGCACCTGCCCCTCGGCCGAGGAGTTAAGGCCCATGGCGCGGATCGAGATGTCCTCGCCGAGGGCCAGCGTCACGTCCATCCCGAGGCCGGTGAGATCCCCGTCCGAGGGCGGGGGCAGCGCCAGGATGCCCTCCTCGCCCACCAGCACCTCATCCTGCGAGGGGGAGAGGCCGCGCTCCTCCATGGAGGCGAGCTCCACCGACATCTCGGGCACCCCGATGCGCCCCTTGACCTCCACCGCCTCCCCAAGCGAGGCGGCAAGGTCGATGTCGAGGTAGGCAAGGCCGTAGTTGAGCAGCAGCACCGGCAGCCGCGCCGACTTGAGCTCGAGGCGCCCATTCGCCCCGCCCGACCAGTCGAGGCTGCCGCCGAGATCCACCTTGCCCTCGTTGAAGGTGATCTTCCCATCCAGTTCGCCGCGCTGCCCATGCCCGTGGACCTTGAGCAGGAAGTCCTGCACCACCCCCACCCCGACGCGCGGGTCGGCGCTGCCCTTGATCTCCACCTCGCCCTCCATGCCCGGGGCGGCCGCGGTGCCGCTGAGGGTGACATGGGCGTTGGCCTCGCCGCTGAGCGAGTTGAAGGCCCCGCCCACCGCGGAGAAGATCCCGAGGTTGAGGTGGTCAAGATCCACCTTGCCCGACAGCTTCCCCTCGCCCACCGGCCCCGTGATGCGCGCCTCGGCGTTGAGGTCGCCATGGTGGCGCGGGAGCTTCAGGGACAGGCCGGCGGACACCCCCTCGTCGCTGGCCCCGGCGCTGATGGTCAGCTGCTCGGGGAAGAGCCGGAAGTCCCCGTAGCCAAACCGGCCGCGGCCCACCTCCAGCTTGGCTCTGCCCTGGGGCACGAAGCCCGCCAGCTCGAGGCTGGCCTCAAGGTCGGCGTCGCCTGAGAGCGTGAGCCCGCTGGGCAGCAGCGGGGCCAGCTGCCCGAGCCGGTAGCCGTTGATGGCGAGCCGCGCCTTGCCGTTGCCGCCCGCGATGGCGAGGGGGCTGAGGCTGATGCTCAGCCGGTCGCCCTTGATGAGGATCTCCGAGGCCTCGTAGCGATCGCCCGCGGCATCGGCCCGCACCTTCACGTCCCGCGAGAGCTGCAGGTTGCCCACCGCCTCATGCTTGATGAAGAGGTGGCTGAGGGTCCCGGCCCAGGGGGCGGTGGGATCGCCCCCCTCAAAGCCGCCGCCGAGCGACAAAAAGAAGTTCAGCGGGCCATCCCCGCAGCCCGTGGAGAGCTGGTGCTTGCCCGGGTCGCCGCTCAGGGAAAGGCTGCACTTGCCCATTGGCATCTTCAGGTCGCGGAACCACACCATCTTGACCGCGCCGTTGAGATCCACCCCGGTGGTGAGCGACTTGGTGGTGCCGCCCAGCGCCAGGCCCATGACATCGAGCGCCTCCGACACCGTGAGCCGCTCCGAGTGCACGCTCAGGTCCAGCGCCGGGTCCATCAGCGGCCCGCGCGCGCCCACCTTGGCGCGCAGCTCCCCCGTGGTGCCCGGCACCAGGGTGCCGAGGCTGGCCACCTCAATCTCGGCGTGCAGGTCGGAGTCGGTGAGGGAGGCAAGGCCCGAGGCGGTGATGTGGTTGCCCCCCTGCCCCAGGGAGAGGTGCCCGATCTGAAGGCCATCCTTAAGATCCCCCTTGGCCCCCTTGAGCTCGACATGGGTGGGCGCGCCGAGCAGGGTGAGGTCGGCCGAGAGCGACTCGGTGGCCGCGGTGGCGTTGGCCACCGCGCCCCCCGCATCCAGCTCGACCGTGGCATTCAGGTCCCCATTGAGGCTGAGCGGCCCCGAGAGCTGCGGCGCGAGCGCCGCGGCCTCATCTACGCCGCCCTCAACCTTGATGTCCATCCCCAGGCGCTGCCCATACTCAAGCAGGCCCGAGAGGCTGAGATCCACCTGCGCGCCGTTGTACTCCCCACTAAGGCTGAGGCCGTCAAGGTCGGAGCGCTCGAGCCCCAGGCGCCCCCCCAGCTTGACCGCCATGCCCGAGAGCCCCTGCCCGTCAAAGGTGCCGGAGAGCCGCGTCATAAGCTCGCCAAAGGGCGATCCCTCCGTGCTGAGGTCAAGGCCGCGGGCGCTTATCTCAGGGGCGGCGTACGGCCAGCCCACCTCGGGGGAGCGCAGGGTTAAGGTGAGCGGCAGCAGCGAGGAGAGCACGTTGGCGCGCGCCACAAGCTCCACCTCATAGGGGGAGGTGACGCTCACCTGCGCCCCGAGGTCGACCAGCGAGCCGTCGACATGGGCGCTGAGGGCGACCCGGTCCAGCGCCCCCAGGAAGGCGCCGGCCGCCTCCTCGCTGTCCGCGGCGCGGGCGCCAAGGTCAAAGTCGAAGTGGAAGTGGTCGCGAAAGCCCAGGGTGCCCTTGGCCTCGACCGTGCCCAGCCCATGGCTGGCCCAGAAACGCCCCACGCTGAGGTCGGTGCCCCGCCAGGCGGCGGAGAGCTCGGCGTCGATAAGGCCGGTGTCAAAGCCCTCCATGTGGTAGCGGACGCGGGAGACGCGCAGCGAGCCGACGTCGATGTCAAGCGGCAGCTCCACGGTGGGCATGGGCTCAATCTGCCCCGCCCCGTCATCGCGGGTGGCGACGTTGACCGGGGGCGACTCCACGCTGGGGCTGCCGTCATCCTTGAGCCCCACGTCGATGTCATGGGCGACGCCATCCTCGAGGATGGCGTGATCGTTGAGCATCGCGAGCGCGGCGGTGAGGCCGCCCACCCGCACGTCAATGATGGGGGAGAGGTAGGCAAAGTCCGCCACATCGAGGTGGTGCAGCTCCACCTGCAGCGGGAAGCCTAGGCGCCAGCCGGGCTCCGTGGGCTCCCCTTCCCCCTCTTCCTCCCCCGCGCCCTCGCCGGGCGGGGTGTCGAGCAGCTCCACGGTAAGGCCGCGGGCGCGCAGCGACTCCACCTCGAGGCGCCCGCTGCTGAGGTAGGAGGTGAGGGCCGGCCAGTCGAGGGTGGCCTCGGTGGCGGTGATGTTGATGACCCCCGGCACCCCCACCCCGAGGTTCTCAATGGAGAGGCCGCGCAGCAGCGAGCCCTCGCGCACCGTGCCGCCAAGGTTCACCGTGCCCTCGAGGGCCGAGGCGGCCACCTTGTAGGCCTGGCGGGCCCCCGAGGTGGAGAGCAGCAGCCACGCAAGGGCCGCGGAGACCATGAGGATCAGGAGCAGCAGCGCGCCCAGCGACCACTTGAGCAGCCTTCGCATCGCTCAGAACTCCTTGCCAAAGCTGAAGTGGAGGCGGAAGCCGCCGCCCTGGCCGCTGATGCCAAAGGCAAGATCCAGCCGCGCGATCCCATACTCGGTGATGTAGCGGGCCCCGGTGCCCACCCCGCTGATCCACTCCCCGATCCGCCCGTAGTCCTGGGTGGCGACGCCGATGTCATAGAAGCCGGCCAGGCGCAGGTTGTCGATCCCCGAGGGCACCTGCAGCTCGGCGCTGGCGGCGGTGAGGTAGCGCGCGCCGGTGAGCTTGCCCCCCTTGCGCGGGGACACGTCGAGGTAGCCGTAGCCGCGCACCAGGTTGTCGCCGCCCACGAAGAAGCGCAGGCTGGGGGGCACGCTGCGCGAGCTCGGGCCCAGCATCACGCCCTGGTGGGCGCGCAGCACCAGGCGCGAGTTCTCGGTGGGGCTGATCACCCCCTTGAAATGGGCCTCCGCGCGCACGAAGGAGTAGTCGGTAATCGCCTTCACGCCCCCCATCAGCTCCAGCGAGATGAAGTAGCCGCGCTTGGGGTCCATGCCCCCCGAGGTCTGGCGGCGGGAGAGCAGCACCGCCGGCATCAGGTTGAGGCCGTGCCCCTTCTCCACCCCCTGGGTGAAGTCGTCGTACTCCAGGCGCAGCGAGTAGTCGTACTGCCAGCCCTCGTCGCGGTCGTTGACGTAGTGCACGCTCAGGTGCGAGGTGTCGGCCTTGGTGTCGTTGAAGTCGGTCTGGGTCTGCGCGGCCTTGATGTAATAGTAGTCATGGTTGGGATCGTGGCGCGGGATCTTGTAGATGACCGAGGCCTCGTGGGTGACCGTCGAGGCGGTGAAGTCGGTGGTCAGGGAGTGCCCGCGCTCGTTGAGCAGCGGCTTGGTCCAGGCAAAGTGGCCCCCCACGCCATAGTCCGTGGAGTAGCCGGCGCCCACCCGGAAGCGGTTGGCGCTCTGGCGCTCGAGGAAGGTGTCGATGGGCACCGTCCCCGTGCCCTTGGTGATCACCGGCTGCACGTCAATGGAGCGGTAGAAGCCGGTGCGCGAGAGCTCGCGGGTGAACTCGTCGAGCTCCGCCTGCGAGAAGGGATCCCCCGGCTGCGGGCGCTTGATGCCCTTGGCCGGGCGCAGCAGCGCCACCGTCCCCTCGTCGCGGGGCACATAGTCGCCGAAGGTGTAGCGCGGGCCGGTGTCGAAGATCACCTCGATGTCGGCCTGGTTGAGATCGGTGAAGGTGATGATGCGCGAGCTCACGAACTTGAAGTCGAAGAACCCCAGGCGCAGCGCGGCGGCCTCGAGGTCGGCCTTGAGCTTCTTGTAGGCCTCGTGGTCGAGGATGGTGTAGGAGCGCAGGGTGCACTCGCGGGCAATCTTCTGGAACTCCACGAGCTGCGCCCCCGCGCCCACCACGTCGATGTCGGCCTGGCGGATGAACAGCGGCTTGCCAGGCTCCACGTCCACCAGGACCTCGCCGCTCTGCTCGTTGCGGCGCGGCACCTTGATGTCCACCTTGGGGTGGTAGTAGCCGTAGGTGTGCAGCGCGCTGCGCACGTTGGAGAGGATCTCGCGGCGGAACAGGCCCAGGCGGCTGCGCTCGAGGTGGGTGAGCGGGGTGAGGTAGTTCCTGACGTTGGTGAGGAGCGGGCCCTCGGCAAGGCCGGTCACGGTGAAGGAGACGGGATCGAGGGCGGGCGCGGGGGCCGGGGCGGGATCGGTGGCCGGGGACGCGGCCAGGGCGGTCCCCCCCAGGAGCAGGGCGAGGTAAAACGGGCACAGCGCCCGCGCCAGAGCGCAGCCTTTCACGTCCGTCCGGTCCCCCCATTTCTGCCGCCGCCATTATACAGGATCGGCGCCGCGCTTGGCTTTCGCTTATTGGGCATAAAATCAAGGCATTGAAAGCCCCGCCTTGATTGGCCGCCAAAAGTCGCTAGAATGTACGGGACTTGGGCCGGGGGGGCGGTCCCGCCACCCCCGCGAAAAGTCACCATGTCTTTCTTGAGTGGAGGCTTTAAGTGCCCAATCCCGCTATTCTTGCGCTCGCTGACGGAACGGTGTTCAGGGGCCGGGCCTTTGGCGCCCCGGGCGCCACCTTTGAGGGCGAGGTGGTCTTCAACACCTCGATGACCGGCTACCAGGAGATCCTCACTGATCCCTCCTACACCCGCCAGATTGTCACCCTGACCTACCCGCACATCGGCAACTACGGCACCAATGACGAGGATGTCGAGTCCGGCGGGATCTGCGTGCAGGGCCTGGTGATCCGCGACCTGCCGCCCCTCCACTCCAACTTCCGCGCCCAGCGGGGCCTGAGCGAGTACCTCGCCGCCGCGGGCAAGCCGGGGATCTACGGCATCGACACCCGCATGCTCACCCGCATCATCCGCGAGAAGGGCGCCCAGGGCGGCTGCCTGACCACCGACCCCGCGCTCAGCGCCGAGCAGGCGGTGGAGCGCGCCCGCGCCTTCCCGGGACTGGTGGGCATGGATCTCGCGAAGGAGGTGACCACCGCCGCCCCCTACACCTTTGAGGAGGGCGAGTGGGCGCTCGGCACCGGCTACCGCCGCCCCGCCGCCGCCCCGCGCCACCGCGTGGTGGCCTATGACTTCGGGGTCAAGCGCAACATCCTGCGCATCCTCTCCTCCCTGGGCTGCGCCATCACCGTGGTGCCCGCCACCACCCCCGCCGCCGAGGTCCTCGCCATGGACCCGGACGGGGTCTTCCTCTCCAACGGCCCGGGCGATCCCGAGCCCTGCGCCTACGCCATCGCGGCCATCCGGGAAATCCTCGCGAAGAAGGTGCCGGTGTTTGGCATCTGCCTTGGCCACCAGCTGCTGGCGCTCGCCTCCGGGGCGCGCACCATCAAGATGAAGTTCGGCCACCACGGCGCCAACCACCCGGTGCGCGACCTTGGCACCGGCTCGGTGTGGATCACCTCGCAGAACCATGGCTTCGCGGTGGACGCCGCGACCCTGCCCCCCTGCCTGAGGGCCACCCACGTCTCCCTCTTCGACGGCTCGCTGCAGGGCATTGAGCGCACCGACACCCCCGCCTTCAGCTTCCAGGGACACCCGGAGGCCAGCCCCGGGCCGCATGACCCGCGGCCGCTCTTTGAGCGCTTTGTCGCCCTGATGGACGCCTACAGGAACAAGGACTAGGAGCACAAGATGCCAAGACGCACAGACCTCAAGACCATCCTGATCCTGGGCGCCGGGCCGATCGTCATCGGCCAGGCCTGCGAGTTCGACTACTCAGGCACCCAGGCCTGCCGCGCGCTGCGCGCCGAGGGCTACCGGGTGGTGCTGGTCAACTCCAACCCCGCGACCATCATGACCGACCCGGACATCGCGGACGCCACCTACATTGAGCCCATCCACTGGAAGGTGGTCGAGAAGATCATCGAGAAGGAGCGCCCCGACGCCATCCTGCCCACCATGGGCGGCCAGACCGCGCTCAACTGCGCGCTGGACCTCGAGCGCCACGGGGTGCTGGAGCGCCTCCACGTGGAGATGATCGGCGCCAACGCCGACACCATCGACAAGGCCGAGAACCGCGAGCGCTTTGACCAGGCGATGCGCAAGATTGGCCTTGAGTGCCCGCGCTCGGGCATCGCCCACTCCATGGAGGACGCCTGGGCGGTGCAGCGCCGCGTCGGCTTCCCCTGCATCATCCGCCCCTCCTTCACCATGGGCGGCACTGGCGGCGGCATCGCCTACAACCCCGAGGAGTTCGAGCTGATCTGCAACCGCGGCCTCGAGAGCTCCCCCACCCATGAGCTGCTCATCGACGAGTCGCTGATTGGCTGGAAGGAGTTCGAGATGGAGGTGGTGCGCGACCGCAAGGACAACTGCATCATCGTCTGCTCGATTGAGAACCTCGACCCGATGGGCATCCACACTGGCGACTCCATCACCGTGGCCCCGGCGCAGACCCTCACCGACAAGGAGTACCAGCTGATGCGCGACGCGGCGATGGCCGTGCTGCGCGAGATCGGCGTGGAGACCGGCGGCTCGAACGTGCAGTTCGGCATTGACCCGAAGACCGGGCGCATGGTCATCATCGAGATGAACCCGCGCGTCTCCCGCTCCTCGGCCCTCGCCTCCAAGGCCACCGGCTTCCCGATCGCCAAGATCGCCGCCAAGCTGGCGGTCGGCTACACCCTCGACGAGCTCGGCAACGACATCACCGGCGACCGCACCCCGGCCTCCTTCGAGCCGACCCTCGACTATGTGGTGACCAAGGTCCCCCGCTTCAACTTCGAGAAGTTCCCCCAGGCCAACGACCGCCTCACCACCCAGATGAAGTCGGTCGGCGAGGTGATGGCCATCGGCCGCACCTTCCAGGAGTCGCTGCAGAAGGCGCTGCGCGGCCTTGAGACCGGCAAGACCGGCCTCGACCCCCGCCTCGACCGCGACGAGCCCGACGCCCGCACCAAGCTCCTCCACGAGCTTGAGGAGGCCGGCGCCCACCGCATCTGGTACATCGGCGACGCCTTCCGCATGGGCATGACCATCGAGGAGGTCTTCGGCTACACCCGCATCGACCCCTGGTTCCTCTCCCAGATCAAGGAACTCATCGACATCGAGTCCGACCTCTCCGAGCGGACCCTAAAGTCGGTCGACGCCCAGGAGATGCGCGACCTCAAGTCCCGCGGCTTCTCCGACGCCCGCCTCGGCGCCATCTTCCATGTCAGCGAGGACAAGGTGCGCGAGCGCCGCTGGCTGCATGACGTCTTCCCCACCTACAAGCGGGTCGACACCTGCGCGGCCGAGTTCGCCACCTCCACCGCCTACATGTACTCGACCTACGAGCAGGAGGACGAGAGCCGCCCCAGCGACCGCAAGAAGGTCATCGTGCTCGGCGGCGGGCCCAACCGCATCGGCCAGGGCATCGAGTTCGACTACTGCTGCGTGCACGCCGCCATGGCGCTGCGCGAGGACGGCTTCGAGACCATCATGGTCAACTGCAACCCCGAGACCGTCTCCACCGACTACGACATCTCCGACCGCCTCTACTTTGAGCCGGTCACCCTCGAGGACGTCCTTGAGATCTGCCGCATCGAGAAGCCCTACGGGGTGATCGTGCAGTTTGGCGGGCAGACCCCGCTCAAGCTGGCGCGCAGCCTCGAGCGCGAGGGCGTGCCGATCATCGGCACCTCCCCGGACGCCATCGACCGCGCCGAGGATCGCCAGCGCTTCCAGGAGGCCGTGGAGCGCCTGCGCCTCCTGCAGCCGCGCAACGGCACCGCCACCTCGCTGCAGCAGGCGGTGCGCATCGCCGCGGACATCGGCTACCCGCTGGTGGTGCGCCCCTCCTACGTGCTCGGCGGCCGCGCCATGGAGGTGGTCTACGACGAGCAGGACCTGCGCCGCTACTTCGACGAGGCGGTCAAGGTCTCCAACAAGGCCCCGGTGCTGCTCGACAAGTTCCTCGACCACGCCACCGAGATTGACGTGGACGCGGTCTGCGACGGCCAGCGCGTGGTCATCGGCGGGATCATGGAGCACGTTGAGGAGTGCGGCGTGCACTCGGGCGACGCCAGCTGCGTGCTGCCGCCCTGGCACCTCAGCGAGCCCATCAAGGCCGAGCTTGCGCGCATCTCCCGCGAGCTGGCGCTCGAGCTCAACGTGCGCGGCCTCGTGAACGTGCAGCTCGCCGTGCGCGAGGACAAGGTCTACCTCATCGAGGTCAACCCCCGCGCCGCCCGCACCGTGCCGTTCGTCTCCAAGGCCACCGGCCTGCCGCTTGCCAAGATTGCCGCGCGCATCATGACCGGCCGCAGCCTTGACGAGCAGGGCATCGCCAATGAGGTGATCCCGCCCTACTACAGCGTCAAGGAGGTGGTGCTGCCCTTCCACAAGTTCCCGGGCTCCGACCCGCTGCTCGGGCCCGAGATGCGCTCCACCGGCGAGGTGATGGGCACCAGCACCCGCTTCCCCAAGGCCTACGCCAAGGCCGAGCTCGGCGCCGGCTCCCCGGTGATCCGCAAGGGCCGCGTGCTGCTCTCGGTGAAGAAGTCGGACAAGGATCGCCTCCCCGAGCTGGGGCGGCAGCTGGTGGCGCAGGGCTTCTCGCTCGACGCCACCGGGGGCACCCACGAGTGCCTCCGCGAGCATGGCATCCCCTCGGAGCAGGTGAAGAAGGCCTATGAGGGCCGGCCCAACACCATCGACCACATCAAGAGCGGCCGCTACCAGTGGGTGATCAACACCACCGAGGGCCGCCAGTCGGTGCTGGACTCGCGCTCGATGCGCAAGGCCTGCCTGCAGTACTCCATTGCCTACTGCACCACGCTCAACGCCGCCTTCGCCACCATCGAGGCCATGCCTGAGGATGAGTACCAGACGGTGCACTCCCTGCAGGAGCTGCACTCAAGGCTCGCCCACTGACCCCTGGCGCGGCCCGTCGGCCGCGCTTTGACCTGCCCCCCATGCGGGGGGTATAATCCGTGCCCGTGCGGATAGATGGCAGAGCGGTCTAATGCAACGGTCTTGAAAACCGTCGAGGGCCTAGCCCTCCGTGAGTTCGAATCTCACTCTATCCGCCACC
>JAILEI010000184.1 GCA_024688225.1 Succinivibrionaceae bacterium | reverse complement strand
CCAGCGTGCCCGCCACAGCCCCGCGCGCGCCCCGCACCGCGGCGCAGCCCGCCCCCAGCGGGGGAGCGGATCTGTTCCGCCCCAAGCGCAAGATCTGCATCGAGGGGCGCAACGGGGTGAAAAAGTGCCGCCCCGGCTACGTTGAGCCCAAAAACTAGTCAAGTTCCACCCCTGCCGTGCCGTAAACTAGGATAAGCAGTCGTGTCTTGGGCGGGGGGTGGTCATGCGCATTACCGATTTTGGCAAGTGGGCGAGGTTCACCCTCGACATGGAGGTCACCCGCCTCAAGTCCGGGGCCAGTGGCAAGGCCGCGCCAGGCGTGGCCGGCAAGCAGGAGGGCAAGGGGCAGATCTTTGCCAACAAGTCCTACCAGCAGGCCTACGACGCGGCCATGGCGCGCCTTCAGGGCCAGTCCGATCAGGTCAGCGTCAGGGGATCCGCGGGCGATGCCGCACCCACCTATTCGCTCAAGGATCTGCGCGCGAGCGTGCAGCAGCGCATTGACAGCGCGGCGGCGGGGATCGAGGGCACGCTTCAGGAGAGCAACGCGCGCCTTGCGGCGCTGCGCGAGCGCCTCACGCAATTGCATCCTAAGGCACAGGGGGCCGCAGGGGACGAGGGGGCCCGGCCGGATCCGGGCGCGGCGGTGCAGCAGCGCCTTGACAGCGCGGCGGCGGTGATTGACGAGGCGCTGCAAAAGGGCAATGAGCGCCTTGTGGCGCTGCGCGCGAGCCTCGCGCAACTGCACCCTCAGGCGCCGGGGAGTGCTGCGGGGATCATTGGTAACGGGGACTCAGGCGGCGCCGCTGAATCCCCATCCACTGCCAGCGCCACCACCCCCGCCGCGGGGGACGGGGAGGACGCTACTTAGCGACGTTGAAGAGGAACTCGAACAGATCCCCATCCTTGACCACATAGTCCTTGCCCTCCGAGCGCAGGCGCCCGGCCTCCTTGGCGCCCGCCTCCCCGCCATACTTGATGAAGTCCTCATAGGCGATGGTCTGGGCGCGGATGAACCCGCGCTCAAAGTCGGAGTGGATCTTGCCCGCCGCCTCGGGGGCGGTGGCGCCCACCCGCACCGTCCAGGCCCGCACCTCCTTGGGCCCGGCGGTGAAGAAGGTCTGCAGCCCCAGCAGCGCGTAGCCGCCGCGGATCACCCGGTTGAGGCCGGGCTCGCTCAGCCCCAGGCTCTCCATGAACTCGCCGCGATCCGCCTCGTCCATGGCGGCGAGCTCGGACTCAATCTGCGCCGAGACCGGCACGACCACTGCCCCCTCGCGCGCGGCCAGCTCCTGCACCGCGTCAAGGTAGGGGTTGCCCGTGAAGCCGTCCTCCGCGACATTGGCAATGTACATCACCGGCTTTAGGGTGAGGAAGTTGAAGTTCCGGATCGCCTCGCGGTCGGCGGCGGTGAGCTCCACGGTGCGCAGCATGTGCCCCGCCTCGAGGGCGGGCAGGCACTTCCCGAGCGCGGTCACGGTGGCGAGGGCCTCCTTGTCGCCCCCGGTGTGGGCGCGCTTCTCGAGGCGCTGCATGGCCTTGGAGCAGATCTCAAGGTCCGAGAGCGCCAGCTCGGTGTTGATGATCTCAATGTCATCGGCGGGGCAGACCTTGCCGCTGACATGGATGACGTTGTCATCGTCAAAGCAGCGCACCACGTGGGCGATGGCGTCGGTCTCGCGGATGTTCATGAGGAACTGGTTGCCCAGGCCCTCGCCCTTGGAGGCGCCCTTGACCAGGCCCGCGATGTCCACGAACTCCATGGCCGCCGGCACCACCTTGGCGGGCTTGACGATTGCCGCGATGCGCTCAAGGCGCTCATCGGGCACCGGCACCACCCCGGTGTTGGGCTCAATGGTGCAGAAGGGGAAGTTCTCGGCGGCGATGCCTGCCGAGGTCAGGGCGTTGAAAAGGGTGGACTTGCCGACGTTGGGCAGTCCCACAATCCCGCAGTTGAATCCCATGCGATCCTCCTAGATCCTGAATCCGTTCACCGCCTCGACCGCGCGGTCGAGGCCGCGGGTGAGCAGGGTGGAGAACGCCAGCAGCGCGTGATCCGCGGCGGCGTCAATCTTCTCGCGCTCCTCGCGCGAGGGGCGCCCCAGCACCCAGTTGATGGTGGTCCCCGTCCCGGGCGGCCGCCCGATGCCAAGGCGCAGCCTGAAGAAGTCCTGTGAGCCGCCCAGGCAGGCGCAGATGCTCTTGAGCCCGTTGTGGCCGGCGAGCCCACCGCCGCGCTTGAGGCGCATCTGCCCGGGCAGGAGGTCGAGATCGTCGTGGATGACCAGGATCTCCCCTGGGGCAATCTTGTAGAAGGTGGCGAGGGCGCCCACGCTGCGCCCGCTCTCGTTCATGAAGGTGGTGGGAAAGAGCAGCCTCAGGTCGTGGCCCTCAATGGCCCCGCGCCCGGTCAGGCCGTGGAAGCGCGCCTCGGGGAGCAGGCTGATGCGCGCGCTGTCCGCAAGGCGCAGCAGCAGGTCCACCCCGAGGTTGTGGCGGGTGTGCTCATAGGTGGGGCCGGGGTTGCCCAGGCCCACCACCAGCCGCAGCGGCGGCACCTCATTGCCCATCAGATCCTCCTCACATCCTGCCCCTCAAGGCAGGCCCCATGGTAAATCTCGCTGACGCTCTTCCCAGGGCCCGCCACCACGAAGCCGGGGGCAATCTCCATGAGCGGCACCAGCACAAAGGCCCGCTGCCCAAGGCGCGGGTGGGGCAGGGTGAGCGTGGGATCGGACATGGCCACCCCCTCCACGGCGATGAGGTCGAGGTCGAGGGTGCGCGGCCCCTTGGGGATGGCGCGCTCACGGTGAAAGTCCTGCTCGATGCCCTGCAGCGCCCGGAGCAGGGCGTGCGGCTCGAGAGCGCTCTCGATGAGGCAGGCGGCGTTGATGAAGGGCGGCTGGTCCACGACATCCTGCGGCGCGGTCTCATAGAGCGAGGAGGCGGCCAGCAGCCGCACCCCCGCAAGGCGCGACAGGCAGGCAAGCGCGCCCTGGACCGTGGCGATGCGATCCCCGAGGTTGGATCCCAGCGAGACCAGGCAGCGCATCAGGGGTCGAGGTGCATGGCGGCGCGCCACGCCCGGGCCCTGGCGAGGCGGTCATTATCCTCGGCGGCGGTGGGGCGCTGGTAGGCCTCCGGGCTGCGCTCGGCGTACTTCTGGCGGCGCTTGCTGCGGCGGTCAAACTGCTCCTGATCCTGCCGGTCGCGGACCTCGCGCAGCTGCTGGGCGCGGCGGGAGCTCACGTCGTAGTGGGGCTGCCAGAAGGCCACATAGGGCAGGAGGTAGGGCTCGAAGTTGGCGCGCAGCTTCAGGAAGTCAAAGGAACCGCGGAAGGAGCGCTTGGAGGTCAGGTCCGCCACGGTCTCGGGATCGTTGATGCTGAGCAGGCGGTACTGGTTGCGCCAGATGGAGCCGATGGTGCTCTCGGTGGTGTAGGGGATGGCGGTCATGCGGTACTGCTTGCGCAGCACGTCCTCCGCGGCGTCCTGGACAATCTTGGCCACCGAGTGGGTCTCGTAGGCGGCGGTGTTGAGCGCTTGCGCCTCGAGCACCCGCGACATGAACACCTTCCAGAGCATGATGCAGTAGAGGAAGTGCGGCATGTTGCGCTTGTCCTCGCGGTAGCGCTGGTCCGAGCTGTCGAGGGCGTAGCAGGTGAAGGCGTTGAAGTCGCGATCCCCCTCCCATTTCCCGAGCTGCGGGAAGAGCAGCCCGAGGAAGTGGTACTGCTTGAGGATGCGGAACGAGGCGGCGCCATGGCCGCTCAGGAACAGCTTGTTCACCTCGTCGTAGAGGCGGTTGTTGGAGACGCTGGTGAGCCGGTCGGCGCACTCGAGGATCGGGGCCGCGGTGCGGTCGGTGATGGTGAAGCCCAGCTTGGCGGCAAAGCGCAGCGCGCGGATCATGCGCACCGGATCCTCGGCGTAGCGCACCTCGGGATCGCCGATGATGTCGATGATGCCATGGGTGAGGTCGTAGAGCCCGCCGTGGAAGTCGATGAGCGAGTGGCTGCGCAGGTCGTAGTAGATGGCGTTGATGGTGAAGTCGCGCCGCTCCGCGTCCTCCTCGATGCTGCGCCCGTAGAAGTTGTCGCGCACCAGCATCCCGTCGACGTTCTCCGCGCGCTTGCTGTCGCGCAGGCGGCGCGGGGTGGAGGCGGTCTTGACCTTGACCGTGCCCGTGCTCTGGTTGCTGCGGAAGGTGGTCACCTCGACGATGACGTTCTGGAACACCACGTGGACGATGCGAAAGCGCCGCCCGATGATGCGCGAGTTGGTGAAGACCCGGCACACCTGCTCCGGGGTGGCGTTGGTGGAAATGTCAAAGTCCTTGGGCTTGAAGCCAAGGAGCAGGTCGCGGACCCCGCCCCCCACCAGGTAGGCCTGGTAGCCGGCGGCGACCAGCCCCTCGATGACCCGGATGGCGTAGCGGGGGATGTCCTCCTGCGCAATCCCGTGGTGGGAGGGCGGGATCACGAGCTTCCACTCGCCCTCGCGCTCCACTCTCTCCTTGCTCTCCTCGAGCTGGCGCTCAACGCCCTTAAGCAATGCTTTTATCTTGTCCATCCTAAGGTTAGTCTGTGGCCGCCTCAGGCGGCGCGGGGCACGCTGGCCCCTTGGCTGGGGTTTAAATGAATTGTGCGATTTTAGTACCCCTTGGGGGTGGATGCAAATGAAGTTGGCGCGGCCATCGCCCCCGTGGCGCTGGTGTTGCAGGATCTGGCGCGGCCCTGGGGTAAGATGGCCATGAAAAGGGAGGTCCGGGCATGGGCAATGCGGATGAATATGATGTGGCCATCATTGGCCTGGGGCCGGCGGGGGCCACGCTGGCGCGGCTGCTGGACCCGCGCCTTAGGGTGCTGGCCCTCGATCGCAAGGATGGGGGCGCGGGCAGCTTCAGGAAGCCCTGCGGGGGCCTGCTCGCCCCAGACGCGCAGCGCTGCCTGGCGCGCCTGGGGCTGGTCCTGCCCCAGGGGGTGCTGGCCTCCCCGCAGATCTTCTCGGTGCGCACCATTGACCTTGCCCTGGGCCTTGAGCGCCACTACCAGCGCTTTTACCTAAACCTCGACCGCCACCGCCTCGACCGCTGGCTCGAGTCGCTCATCCCCGCGACCGTGGAGGTGCACGAGGGGGTGTCCTGCACCGCGGTGGCGCCCTATGGCGGCGGCCATGAGATCCACTATGTGGAGGGCGGGGTGGAGCGCATTGCCCAGGCGCGCTTTTTGGTGGGCGCTGACGGCGCGAGGTCGCGGGTTCGGCGCAGCGTGTTCCCCGGGCATCGCATCAGCTCCTACCTTGCCGTGCAGCAGTGGTTTGAGGATCAAAACCCGCGGCCGTTCTACTCCTGCCTCTTTGATTGCCGCCTCACCGACTGCTATGCCTGGGGCCTGTCCAAGGACGGGCGGTTCATCCTGGGCGGGGCCTACCCACAGCGCACTGCAAGGGAGGCGCAGGCCACCCTGGTGGGGCGGGTTGCGGCCTGGGGCTTTGCGCTGGGCGAGCCGCTTGGCACCGAGGCCTGCGAGGTGCTGAGCCCGGCGCACCCCTGGCAGCTGTGCCCCGGGGCGGGGAACTGCTGCCTGCTGGGGGAGGCCGCGGGCTTCATCAGTCCCTCGTCCCTGGAGGGGCTGAGCTACGCCTTTGAGAGCGCCATGGCCCTCGCCACGGCGCTCAATGCGGGCCTGGAAGGCGCTGCTGCGCGCTATCGCCGCGCCACCTGGGGCCTGCGCGCCCGCCTTGCCCTGAAGATGCTAAAGCGCGAGGTGATCATGCGCCAGCTCCCCCGCCGGGTGGTCATGGGCCTGGGGGTGGCGTCCATTGAGAGGTGGGGCAGGGCACCCCATGGCGGGGGATCGCGCCCAGGCTAAGGCGAGAGGTGGCGGCCCTGAGGAGGTCCCGGGGCGCCATCGCGCCGCTGAGCCCTGAGGTGTCCTGCCCGAGCAGCGCCAGGCAGCGCAGGAGGATCTCCTGCGGGGTGCCGAGGCTTAGCGCCGCCGGGGCGCGGTTTTGCTTGGAGAGCTTGCCGTGCGCCCCCAGGAGGAGCGGCAGGTGCAGGTAGGCTGGCGGCGTGCCGCCGAGCAGGGCGCGCAGCCCATCCTGCAGCGGGCTTTGGCCGAGGAGGTCGGCGCCGCGCACCACCTCGGTCACCCCGGACTCAAGATCGTCCACCACGCAGGCGAGGTGGTAGGCGTAGAGCCCATCGCGGGTCTTGAGCAGCAGCGGGGCGGGATGGGCGGGCGGCTCAATGGCCCCGTGCAGCAGATCCTGCGCGGGGGCAAGCGGCGGCAGCGACAGCCGTACCGCCCCCGCGCTGAGCCCGCGACCGCGGCAGGGACAGGGGCGGCGGGTGAGCTGCGCGCGGGTGCAGGCGCAGTGAAAGGCCCAGCCTCCCTTGGCAAGGCGGGCGATGGCCGCCTCGTAGGCGCCGTCGCGCCGGGACTGCACGATGGGCTCGCCATCGAAGGTGAAGCCCAGGGCGTCAAGGTCGCGCCTGATGGCATCGGTGAACCCTGGCCGGCAGCGGCCGCGGTCGACGTCCTCAATGCGCAGCAGGAAGCGCCCGCCCTGGCTGCGGGCCCTCAGGAAGGCGCCGAGGCAGGTGCAGACCGAGCCCAGGTGGAGGGGCCCGGAGGGGGTGGGGGCGAAGCGCCCGGTGTAGGGTGGGGTGGGCATGGGACATGGGCGCAGGGCGCGCCCATGGCAGGGGGGGCTAGCCCTCGAGCTGCTTTTCCTTGATCTCGGCGAGGGCCTTGCAGTCCACGCACAGGTCAGCGGTGGGGCGGGCCTCAAGGCGCTTGATGCCGATCTCCTCGCCGCACTGCTCGCAGTAGCCAAACTCGTGGTTCTCAAGCTTCTGCAGGGTCTTCTCAATCTTCTTGATGAGCTTGCGCTCGCGGTCGCGGGCGCGCAGCTCGAGGGAGAACTCCTCCTCCTGGGAGGCGCGGTCGAGCGGATCGGGGAAGTTGGCGGCCTCGCTCTTCATGTGGCCCACGGTGCGGTCCACCTCGCTGCGCAGCTGGTCGCGCCAGGCGGTGAGGATGGTGCGAAAGTGCTGGCGCTGGGCGTCGTTCATGTACTCCTCGCCCGGCTTGACCTCATAGGGCTGCACCCCGGCGATGGCGAGCGGGCCCAGGGACTCGGTTGCGAACTGGTTGTCTGACGCTGCCATGGCTGTTAAACCTCTCAAGTTGTGTATAAAAAACCGCGAGTTCATGCCGCCGCGGACTGATTTTCAAGTCGCGAATTATCACTGAAAAGCAGGGGGGGGCGCAAGTTTGCTTTCCAACTTTGTGACCAAGGCCAAGAAACGCCCTGAAAAGGGGCGGGGGGCGCCTGCCGGGGGGGGCCACGGCGCGCGGGAGTTGCCCCCGGGGCGCCGCAAGGGGGGCTGGCGGCTTATAATGCGCAACTATTGTTTTGTCCACGCGGAGCCCTTTAGAAAATGCGCACCAGTAAGTACCTGCTCTCAACCCTCAAGGAAAACCCCACCGAGGCGGCGGTGGAAAGCCACCGCCTGATGCTCAGGGCGGGCCTCATCCGCCAGGTCGCCTCCGGGATCTACACCTGGCTGCCCCTGGGCCTGAGGGTCCTGCAGCGCGTGGAGGCGATCATCCGCGAGGAGATGAACCGCAAGGGCGCCATCGAAATCTCCATGCCGGTGGTGCAGCCCGCCGAGCTCTGGCAGGAGTCGGGCCGCTACGCAAAATACGGCCCTGAGCTCTGCCGCCTCAAGGATCGCAAGCACAACGACTTTGTGCTCGGCCCCACCCATGAGGAGGTGGTGACCGCCCTGGCGCGCCGCGAGGTCAAGTCATCCCGGCAGCTGCCGCTCAACCTCTACCAGATCCAGACCAAGTTCCGCGATGAGATAAGGCCGCGCTTTGGGGTGATGCGCGGGCGCGAGTTCATCATGAAGGACGCCTACTCCTTCCACATGGACCATGCCTCGCTCGAGCAGACCTATGACGACATGTACGATGCCTACAGCCGGATTTTCACCCGCCTCGGGCTCGACTTCCGCGCCGTGGAGGCCGACACCGGCGCCATCGGCGGCAACCACTCCCATGAGTTCCAGGTGCTTGCCGACGCCGGCGAGGACACCATCGCCTTCTCGGATGGCTCGGACTACGCCGCCAACATCGAGATGGCCGAGGCGCTCGCGCCCGCCCAGCCGCGCCCGGCGCCAAGCGCCACCCTCGGCAAGGCCGCGACCCCGGGCTGCCACACCGTGGACGAGGCGGCCGCCGCGCTGGGGCTGCCTGCCAGCCAGGTGCTCAAGAGTCTTTTGGTGCGCGGCGCCCCTGACGCGGAGGGCCGGCACGAGCTGGTGATGCTCTGCCTGTGCGGCAACCAGACCCTCAATGAGGTCAAGGCCGGCAAGGCCGAGGGCCTCAGCAACCCCCTGGAGTTTGCCAGCGACGAGGAGATCGCGGAGCTGGTCCACGCCCACCCGGGCTCGCTCGGGCCGGTGGGCTTCCAGGGCCGGATCATCGTGGACCGCACCGCGGAGCGGATGGCGGACTTTGCCTGCGGCGCCAACGAGGACGGCTACCACCTCACCGGGGTGAACTGGGACCGCGACGTGCCCAGCTACGAGGTCTGCGACCTGCGCAATGTCGAGGAGGGCGATCCCTCCCCGGACGGGCAGGGCACGCTGCACCTGCGCCGCGGCATCGAGGTGGGGCAGGTGTTCATGCTCGGCACCAAGTACTCTGAGGCGATGGGCGCCACGGTCAAGGACGAGTCCGGCGCGGACATCCCCATGGAGATGGGCTGCTACGGGATCGGGGTGACCCGGGTCATCGCCGCCGCCATCGAGCAGCACCACGATGACAAGGGCATTGTCTGGCCCGCGGGCATGGCGCCCTTTGAGGTGGCCATCATCGCCATCAAGCCCGGCAAGTCCGAGGCGGTGCGCGAGTGCGCCGAGCGCCTGCACGATGGGCTGTGCGCCCAGGGCGTCGAGGTGCTCTATGACGACCGCGACGAGCGCCCGGGGGTGATGTTCGCCGACATGGAGCTCATCGGCATCCCCCATGTCATCACCATCGGCGACCGCGGCCTCTCCGCAGGCGAGGTGGAGTACAAGAGCCGCAAGAGCGGCGAGAGGGTGGCGCTCAAGGCGGAAACCGCGCTTTCCGACCTGCTCAAAATCCTCGGCCGCTAAGGCAAGAAAGGCGGTCCCGGGTCCCGGAACCGCCTTTGGGTGCGTAGGTGAATCGTTGCTAGATGATGACCAGCTCGCCCTCAATGGCCCCCGCCTGATCGAGCGCCTCGAGCACTGACATCAGGTCGCCCGGGGCCAGCCCCACCTCATTGATGGCCCTCACCAGATCGTCGAGGGTCGCCCCGGTGTCCAGCTTGAACATCTTGCCCTGGCGCTCCTCCACGTTGATGTTGGAGTTGGGCACCACCACGGTCTGGCCGTTGGAGCGGGCGTTGGGCTGGGAGACCTGGGGATCCTCGCTCACGGTCACGGTGAGCCCGCCGTGGGTCACCGCCACGGGGCGCAGCTTCACGAGGCTGCCCACCACGATGGTGCCGGTGCGGGAGTTGACCACGATCTTGGCCTTGTCCGCGCCCTCGTCAATGTCGAGGTTCTCGAGGGTGGAGAGGTACTCCACGCGGCGGGTGGGGTCGCGCGGGGCGTTGACCCGGATCGAGACCGCGTCCTCGGCGACCGCGCTGCCCGGCCCGTAGATGCCGTTGATGGTCGAGGCGACGTTGCGCGCCGAGGTGAAGTCCGCGCGGTTGAGGTTGAAGACGATGTGGTCCGAGCTGCCAAAACTCGAGGGGATGGCGCGCTCGACGATGGCGCCATTGGCAATCCGGCCCACGGTGGGGGTGTTGACCACCACCTTGGAGCCGTCCGCGCCCTCCACGCCGAGGCCGCCGACCACCAGCGAGCCCTGGGCGATGGCGTAGACATTGCCGTCCACGCCCTTGAGCATGGTCTGCAGCAAGGAGCCGCCGCGCAGCGAGGCCGCCTCGCCGATTGCCGAGACCGTGACGTCAATGTTCTGCCCGGGCTTGGCGAAGGGGGGCATGGTGGCGTGCACCACCACCGGCGCCACGTCCTTGATCTTGAGCTTCGCGCCCTCGTCAACCTTGATGCCGAAGTTGTTGAGCATGGAGCGGAAGCTCTGCTCGGAGAACTTGCTGTTCTTCTCGCCGGTGCCGGCGAGCCCGACCACCAGCCCGTAGCCGATCAGCTGGTTGTCGCGGATCCCCTCCACGGAGGCCAGATCCTTAAGCCGCGTCGCCTGCGCCTGCGGCACCGCGAGCGCGGCCGCGAGCGCCAGGGCCTGCAGGAGGCCCACTAACCTGAAAAGCCTGTTCATGACCGCCTCCCGCTAGAAGAAGATGTTGAATACGCTGTTGAAGAACTTTGACAGCCAGCCGCGCTCCTGGGTGCTGGCAAAGTCGCCGGTGCCGCCGTACTGGATGCGGGCGTTGGCCACGCGCTGCGAGGAGACGGTGTTGTCCGAGCTGATGTCCTCGGAGCGGATGATGCCGGTCAGGCGCACGTACTCGTTGCCGTTGTTGAGCATCAGCCACTTCTCGCCGCGTACCATGAGGTTGCCGTTGCCCAGCACCCTGACCACCGAGACGCTGATCTGGCCGCGCAGGCTGTTGCTCTGGGAGGCGTCGGAGGTGCCCTCGTAGTTTGAGGAGTTGCTGTTGGAGAAGGTCGGGGTGTAGCCGTGGGCGCTGACCTTGTGGCCGCCGATGACCGTGTCGCCGATGGTGTTGCTGCTCTTGCGCTCGAGCTCGGTGTCGGCCTTCTTGGTGGCGCGGGTGGACTCGTCCAGGGTCACCGAGATGAGGTCGCCCACCCGGTGGGCGCGGGTGTCGGTGTAGAGCCCGTTGTTGGTGGAGTAGGGGCTGTAGAGGCTGCCCGTGGGCTCGAGATCGGTAAAGGACTCCTCGGGGAGGGCGGGCGCAAACTCAGGATCGTCGGGCTTCGGGGAGAAGTGATCGAGCGAGCAACCTGAGAGCAGGAGGGGCAGGATCCCCGCGAGCACCAATTTGTTGTTGAGTTTCATAGATCACCTTTTCACGCACATTCTAGGCCCATGGGGGGCGCGGCGGGGCTGCCGCTTGCCACTTTCCCGGCTGGGCACGATGCTTGATGCAATTACAGTGCCATGTGCCCGGGAGGGAAAAAGCCCTGAAAATACAGCCCGGCGCGGCGCGGGCCCGTCAAGAACCCGCCATGCACAGGGCGGCCCCAATCTTCTGTATAATGGGCCTGCCTTTCCGGGAGGTGGGGCAAGCGCATGGCAGAGGGCAGCAAAGAGGAACAGCAGGGGGAATCCCCCAAGGACGAGGCCAAGGCCGCCGCCCAGCCCCGCATGGGCCTGGGGCGGCGCCTTGCGCGCCTGGCCGTCAAGCTGGGGCTGGCGGGGGCGGCGCTCCTGGCGCTGGTCTTCATCTACTTTGACTCGGTGGTGCTCGACAAGTTCGAGGTCGACGACCGCTGGGTGCTCCCCGCCGTGGTCTACTCCCGCCCCCTCGAGCTCTACCCCGAGCAGAAGCTCTCGCTGGGGCAGATGCTCTATGAGCTCAAGCTGCTCAAGTACCGCGAGGTCCCCAACCCCACCGCCCCGGGCGAGTACGCCGCCAACGAGAAGAACGGCCGCATCGTGGTCACCAAGCGCGGCTTTGACTTCCCCGAGGGCTACGAGGATCGCCAGTCGCTGCTCGTGGAGTTCGACGGCAGCCGCGTCAGCCGCATCGTCAATGTCGCCACCATGGAGGAGCTTGGCTACGTGCGCATGGATCCGGTGCTCCTCGATCGCATCAACCGCATCGACCCCAGGGAGGATCGCATCTTCATCACCCTCGATGAGGTGCCCGAGGCGCTGGTGACCACCCTGCTGGAGATTGAGGATCGCTCCTTTCGCAGCAACCTCGGGGTCAACTTTTTCGCCATCGGGCGCGCCATGGTCAAGAACTACATGGCCGGCCGCGTGGTCGAGGGCGGCTCGACCATCACCCAGCAGCTGGTCAAGAACTACTTCCTGACCTCCGAGCGCAGCTACGGGCGCAAGTTCAAGGAAATCATGATGGCCCTGGTGATGAACCGCCGCTACACCAAGGATCAGATCCTCGAGGCCTACCTCAACGAGATTTACCTGGGGCAGAACGGCGGCGCCGGCATCTACGGCTTTGGCCTCGCCTCCTACTTCTATTTCGGGGTGCCGGTCTCAGAGCTCACCCAGGATCAGATGGCGCTGCTGGTGGGCATCATCAAGGGCCCCTCCTACTACGATCCCTGGCGCCACCCCGAGAACGCCCTCGAGCGGCGCAACGTGGTGCTCACCGTGCTCCATGAGCGCGGCCACCTCAGCGACGCCGAGTTCGAGCAGTACAAGGCCCGCCCGCTGGGGGTGATCGACCGCGGGCAGATGAGCTACAGCAAGACCCCGGCCTTCATGGGCCTGCTCAAGTCCGAGATTGCCAGCCGCTTTGGCAATGACTTCCTCTCGGGCAACGGGATTCGGATTTTCACCTCGCTGGACCCCCAGGCGCAGCACAGCGCCGAGGCGGCGGTGGCGGGCGAGCTCGATGCCATCGAGCGCGACCGCAAGCTCAAGGGCCTCGAGTGCGCGATGGTGGTGAGCAGCTGGCGCACCGCCGAGGTGGCGGCGGTGGTGGGCAGCCGCACCCCGCAGTACGAGGGCTTCAACCGGGTCATCGAGGGGCGCCGCCAGGTCGGCTCGCTCATCAAGCCCTTCGTCTACCTCACCGCCTTCCACGAGGGGGTGCACCTGGGGACGCTGGTCAATGACGCCCCGCTTAAGGTGCGCCTTGCGAGCGGGCAGATCTGGGCGCCGCAGAACGATGACCACAAGTACCGCGGCCCGATGCGGGTGCTCAACGCGCTCGCGCACTCGCTGAACGTGCCCACGGTGCGCATTGGCATGCAGGTGGGCCTCAACAAGGTCATCGACACCCTGCGCCGGGTGGGGCTCAAGCGCGAGCTCAAGATGTACCCCTCGATGCTGCTGGGCACCGTGGAGCTGACCCCCTATGAGCTTAACGCCATGTACTCGAGCATGGCCACCGACGGGGTCTACCAGGACCTGACCACCCTGCGCACCGTGGTCAAGGATGGCCAGATTGTCTACAACCGCGAGAACAACCGCACCGCGGCCACCCTCGACCCCGAGGACACCTACCTTGCGCTCTACGGCATGACCGAGGCCACGCGCAGCGGCACCGGGCGGCGCATCGGCAGGATGTTCCCCAATGACACCATTGCCACCAAGACCGGCACCACCAATGACAACCGCGACACCTGGACGGTGGGCATCGACGCCGACGAGATCGTCACCACCTGGGTGGGCTTTGACAACAACAAGTCCACCGGGCTCTTTGGTTCCTCGGGGGCGATGCGCGTCTATGGCGCCTATCTTAAGGATCGCGGGGTGAACTCGCTGCAGCTGCGGCGCCCGGAGCATATCAAGTACGTGAAGTTCAACGCCGCGGGCAATGTGGTGGGGGATGGCTGCCAGGGCAGCCTGCTGGCCCTGCCGGCGCGCACCGACAAGATCATGTTCGTCGACCAGAACTGCGGCCTGCCCCGCGCGGGGGAGGGGGTGCAGGTCTACTCCGCCCCGGCCGCGCCGCGGCCGCAGGTGGCGACTGGCAACGCTGATGCAATGGAACAGCAACTGCTCGGGAACTGATGGGGGTGGGGAACTGCCCTAGGCGTCGACGTTGACCGCGCGCGAGCCGTCCTCGCGGGTCCAGTACTCGGGGGTCTTGCCCTGCAGCAGGTAGCTGAAGGCGATGATGGTCGCAATCACCCCATAGAGCTGCTTGGGCACGCTCTCGCCCTCGCGCAGTGACTTGAGCTCCTCGAGCAATTGCTCGTCCCGGTGGATGTAGATCCCCAGTTCCTTGGCCATGTCGCAGATGGCCTCCGCGCGCTGCCCGTCGCCAATGGCGGAGATGACCGGGCTGCCGCCGCGCTCCTGGTCATAGCTGATGCCCACCGCGCTGGTGGGCGGGTCGCGGTGCCCTTCCTCAGGCTTGTCCGTGTACTCGGCCATGCCACGCTCCTAGATGTTGATTGACAGCCCGTCGCCGCCCTGGCCCTTGGGGGCCTCGGCGTGGGGCTTTTCCTCATGGGCGATGTGCCCGAGGCGGGTGGCCACGCTGCGGGTGGTGACCCCGAGATCCTGCAGCTTCTCGCGCAGTTGCGGCATCAGCTCCTGCACCTTCTGCAGCCCGGCGAGGGTCTCGGTGACGCAGGAGAGCTTAATCTCCGGCAGCTGCGCCACGGCCTTGATCTGGATGAGCCCGAGGCCCTGGGGGTCGAAGGTGAAGTTGAGGTGCCAGGTATCGCGCCCCTGATCGTCGCGCTCATGCTGGGCCGACATGCTGCCCTCGCGCCCGCCGTCATGGGTGGGCGGCAGGGGGATGTAGCGGGGGAATGCCTGCCCGGGCTCGGGCTGGGCCAGCTTCTGCATCCGGGCGATCTCGCCGAGGGTCTCCTCCGCCAGGTCGGAGAGCGCCTTGGCATCGGCGGACTTGCCGGAGGTGGTGAGCGCCTCCTTGAGATCCATGCGCCCCGCCTTCCTGAGGTGGCGGTCGATGGCCTTGCCGAGGTTGGCAAAGCGCATGCAGAGGATGGAGAAGGCCCACTGGTGCATGGCAATGGCACGCGGGGAGGTGTCCGACATCGGTCCTGCGGTAAAGTTCAGCCAGCCCTTGACGCTCTCGAGGCCATCGAGGGGCTGCTCAATCTGCTTAAGGAAATTCTGGGCCTGCTCGCGCACTGCGGGCGGGAGGTTTGCCGACCCTGCCTGGGCGCGCAGGGCATAGAGCATCACGTCCAGCGGGTTCTGCCGCGCCAGGGAGAGGGGATCGGCGGGGGCGGCCGCGGTGCTGGGGGCAGCCTGCGCCGGGGCGGCGGCCTGGCCGTGCCCGGAGAAGATGGAGGCGATGCGGCGCAGGAACCCGCCTTCCTTGGCGGGCTTGATGTCCTCGACCACGCTCTTGTCAGGCAGCGGCGCATCCTGCCCCTGGGTGATTTGCGCGGCGCCCGGGGTGGCGGCGGG
>JAILEI010000166.1 GCA_024688225.1 Succinivibrionaceae bacterium | reverse complement strand
CCCATGCCGAACACAGAAGTGAAACGCGGTTGCGCCGATGGTAGTGCAGCGTACGACTGCGCGAGAGCAGGTCACTGCCGGGGACCCCACAAGGGCCGCATGCCTTCGGGCGTGCGGCCCTTTCCCTTTTCCGGGGCAATGTACTGCATTGCCCCGCCCCCTTGCGCCATGGTGGGGCGGGGGATGGTGCTTTTGTGTGCTAAAATTGCCAAAAATCTAAGGCATTAGGACTGAGCGCGTGCCCCATGGAATTCGCCACTGACAGTTCAGTAAACCGCAAGCTGCAGAAAGTGTCCGTCATTGTCACGGCACTCTTTGTGATGCTGTTCCTGTTCTCGGTTATCACCTCCTATGTGGTGCATGAGATCGTCGATGACTTTGACACCACCGACAAGATGAACCTGGCGCGCAGCTACGCCATCGACATCCGCCGCCAGGCGCTCAATGACCAGGAGTCGCTGGAGAACGGCGCCTTCTTCATCGATCCCCACGGCATCACCAACGAGAGCAACGTCGCCTCCTTCAATCGCTCCAACTTCAATGCGGTGGGCATCTGCAAGCTTGACTCCACCTGCGAGATCATGACCTCCCGCGACAAGACCTTCTTTGTGCCCTTCGCCGAGATCGACGAGGCGCTCATTGAGGTGGTCACCCAGGCGTGGATGGGGCGCAACACTACCTCCGGGCTCTTTGAGAGCAAGTTCACCGGGGACCGGGTGATCTCCTTCGCCACCCCGGTCTATGACAACTCGGGCAAGATCTGCAGCGTCTACTTCGCGCAGCGCGTCGCCGCCACGCTCTCGCTGCTGCTCTCCGAGCACTTTGGCCGGCAGCTCTACCGCGGCAGCGTCTTCCTCGTTGACAGCAACGGCAACATCCTCGCCACTGCGGGCAACGTGGCGATCAAGCGCTTTGGCGACACCATCTACAGCGCCGAGGACTTCTCCTACGACTTCAACCAGCGCATGCAGGAGGCGATTCGCCACCAGCAGTCGGAGTCGCTCTCGGTCTCCATCTACAACAAGGACTACACCCTCTACATGGTGCCGGTCGGGTTCAACGACTGGTACATCCTCTCCCTGAGCGCCGAGTCGGTGAAGGACATCCCGATCTACAACTCGATCATGATGCTCATCTACCTCATCCTGTTCGCGGTGCTGGTGGTGGTCTGCGCCGGGGTGGTGTTCCTGTTCATCATCAAGAAGAGCTTCCAGGCGCAGCTGCGCATGGCCAACTACGACAGCCTGACCAACGCCTCCACCTACAACAAGTTCCGCTACACGGTGCAGCGCCAGCTCGAGCTCAACCAGGAGTTCTCGGTCATTGCCACCAACATCCGCGACTTCCGCTACATCTCCGAGATGTTTGGCGACAAGCTCGGGGATCACCTGCTCGAGGCGGTGGTGCGCCTGAGCGCGCGCTTCAGCGCCATCTCCCTGGTGTGCCGCACCGACGCCGACCAGTTCTACTTCATCATCAACCTCCATGATGAGGAGCGCATCCGCGGGGTGATGCTCCAGCTCTCCACCATGATCTCGAACGCGGGCCTGCGCTTCAACTGCACCTACCCGATCCTGGTTTACTCCGGCGTGGCGATGAGCACCCCGGGCGACAACCCCTCACGCCTGGTGCAGAAGGCGCAGTTCGCCCATGGCTTTGCGAACAAGCCCTTCACCCACTATGTGCAGTTCTACAACGAGAACATGCACCGCAAGTACTCCGAGCTCAAGACCATCGAGAGCGACATGCGCTCCTCCCTGGAGAACGGCGAGTTCAAGATGTACCTGCAGCCCAAGGTGGACATCCGCACCGGCAAGGTCTGCGCCGCCGAGGCCCTGGTGCGCTGGATCAAGGACGGCAAGCTGATGATGCCGAACGACTTCGTGCCGGTGTTCACCAAGAACGGCTTCTGCGTCGAGCTGGATCTCTACATGTTCCAGCAGGCCTGCAACCAGATTAAGGCCTGGACCACCGCCGGCTATGACCCGATCCCCATCTCGGTCAACCAGAGCAAGATGCTGTTCTTCTCCACCGGCTACGTGGACAACCTCAGGCGCATGCTGACCACCCAGGGCGTTGATCCCCGCTACCTGGTGGTGGAGATCCTCGAGAGCATCGCGGCGCGCAACGTGGACGAGCTCAACTCGCACATTGAGAAGATCCATGAGCTCGGGATCAAGGTCTCGCTCGATGACTTCGGCAGCGCCTACTCCTCGCTCAACCTCTTCACCAGCCTCGACGTGGACGAGGTCAAGTTCGACAACCACTTCCTCCTCGAGAAGGATCAGGCCAAGAAGGAGAAGAACAAGCTGATCCTCGGGCTGCTCATCCCGGCCTTTAAGAAGTTTGACAAGGTCTCGGTGGCGGAGGGCGTGGAGACGGCCGAGGATCTGGCCTTCCTCAAGGAAATCGGCTGCGACGTGGCCCAGGGCTACTACTACAGCAAGCCCATCCCGGTGGATGAGTTCGAGACCCGCTTCATGGCCGACCGCAAGGTGGGCGGGGACGCCCAGGGATAGGGCGGGGCGGCGCAAAAAGGGAGGGGAGGCCATTTGGCCTCCCCTCCTTGCATTTGGGCCACCCGCTAGACCAGTGAGTTCACCAGGTCGTACATCTCGCGGTGGAACTTGTGCTTCATGGTCTCGAGGCACTCGATGATGTCGTTGTGCACCAGCTCGCCGCGCTGCAGGCCGATGCAGCGGCCGGAGAAGCCGTCATGCAGCAGGTGCACCGCGTAGGCGCCCATGCGCGTGGCGAGCACGCGGTCCTGGGGCGAGGGCGCGCCGCCGCGCTGGATGTGGCCGAGCACCGTGGCGCGGGTCTCAAGGCCAGTGCGCTGCTCGAGCTCGTGGGCCATCTGGTGGACGTCGGTCTGGTTCTCGCACACCACCAGGATGGCGTGGCGCTTGCCCGCGTCAACGTTCTTCTGGATGAACTGGTAGACCGTCTCCTTGTTCCAGGGCACCTCAGGGACCAGCACCGCCTCCACGCCGCAGGAGAGCGCGGCGGCGATCGCAAGGTCGCCGCAGTGGCGGCCCATGACCTCGACCACGGCGATGCGCTTGTGGGAGTTGCAGGTGTCGCGGAGGCGGTCGATGCAGTCCACCGCCACCGAGAGGGCGGTGTCAAAGCCGATGGTGGTCACGGTGCCGGCGATGTCGTTGTCAATGGTGCCGGGCACGCCGATGCAGGGGTAGCCGAGCTCGGAGAGGAGCTTGGCGCCCATGTAGGAGCCATCGCCGCCGATGACCACCAGGGCGTCCATGCCGCGCTTGCGCATCACCTCCACGCACTCGCGCCGCACTTCCTCCTGCTTGAAGGCCGGGAAGCGCGCGGTGCCGAGGAAGGTGCCGCCGCGGTTGAGCATGTTGGAGACGCTGTGGCGGTTGAGCTCGATCATGCGGTCCTCGTGGAGCCCGAGGTAGCCGTCCTGCACCCCGAGCACCTCGTAGCCGTAGTCAAGCCCGGTGCGCACCACCGCGCGGATGGCGGCGTTCATGCCCGGGGCATCGCCGCCTGAGGTCAGGACCCCGATTTTCTTGATGGCCATGGTGATCTCCTTGGCAGGTCAGGCGCGCTGCAGGGCGGCCTCGATGATGGCGGTAAAGTCAGGCACCTTGAGCGAGGCGCCGCCAATGAGGCCGCCGTCGATGTCCGGCTGGGCGAACAGCTCCGGGGCGGTCTTGGCGTTGCAGGACCCGCCGTAGAGGATCCTCACCGAGGCGGCAACTTCCGCGTCGAACTTGGCAAGGTAGGCGCGGATCGCCTGGTGGACGCCCTGGGCAATCTCCGGGGTGGCGGTCTTGCCGGTGCCGATGGCCCAGATGGGCTCGTAGGCGATGACCGCGCTCTCGAAGGCCTTGATCCCCACCAGGTCGATGACTGCCTTGAGCTCGGCCTCGCACACCGCCATGGTGGTGCCGGCGTCAAACTCAGCCTCAGACTCGCCGATGCACAGCACCGGGATGAGCCCGCCCTCCTGGGCGGCCTTGAACTTGGCGGCCACGGTCTCGCTGGACTCGTGGTGGTAGCCGCGGCGCTCGGAGTGGCCAACGATGGCGAAGGTGGAGCCGAACTCCTTGATCATGGCCGGGGAGTTCTCGCCGGTGTAGGCGCCCTTGGTGTGGACGTCGCAGTCCTCAGAGCCCCACAGCAGCGCCGAGCCCTGGGCATTGGCCTCCACGGTGCCGATCAGGATGGCGGGGGCGCAGACCGCGACCTCAACCTTGCCCTTGACCTTGTTGGCCGCGGCGGCGAACGCCGTGGCGAGCTCCTTGGTGGAGTCCTTGGTGCCGTTGAGCTTCCAGTTGCCCATAACAAGAGGTTTTCTCATGATCTTGATCCCCGTTTCCCAAAGTTGATGGGTGCCGCCTGTGCACCTCGCCAGACGAGGATTCTAGCGCATCGGGCGCCATATATAAAGTGGAAGGGGCGCCCCGGGCTAGCCCTCCTCGCAGAGCAGGGCCTGCATGCTGAGCCCGAGGAAAGGGTTGTCCAGTCCTTCCTGGCCGCGCTCCCCGCGTGGATCGCCGCGCCCCCTGCGCCGCTGCCCCTGGCCCTCGCGCTGCTCCCTTTTGGTGCAGGGGGTGACCCGCTCGGTGCGCGGCGGCGGGGGCGGGGAGAGGGGCAGCAGCACTGGGAAGGGGGCGGGGGCGGCGTCCGCGGCCCTGGG
>JAILEI010000146.1 GCA_024688225.1 Succinivibrionaceae bacterium | reverse complement strand
CGCGCTGGGGATTATGGCTATGCCCGCACCGCAGGCCCAGGATCTCCTGCTGCCCGATCTCGGCACCGCGGGGATCCGCGGGCTCACGGTCAGCAAGGAGCGCGAAATCGGGGAACTCTTCATGCGCAGCGCCCGCGCGGCACTGCCCATCATCAATGATCCAGTGATGTCCGAGTACCTCAACACGGTGGGCGGGCGCCTCATCTCCAGTGCCGAGAACGTGCGCTTTCCCTTTGAGTTCTTTCTTGTAAGCGACAACAGCCTCAACGCCTCGGCTTTCCTCGGCGGCAAAATCCAGGTCAACTCCGGGCTGTTCCACTACGCCGAGACTGAGGATGAGTTTGCCTCAGTGCTGGCCCATGAGATCACCCACGTCACCCAGCGCCATATCGCCCGCTTCATTGAGAGCGAGATGGACCGGCGCAACCTCACCATCGGCGGGGTGCTGGGCTCCATCCTGCTGGGGGTGCTCAACCCCATGGCCGGCATGGCCGCCATGTCCACCACCATGGGCGCCTCGATGCAGGGCAGCATCAACTTCACCCGGGACAATGAGCGCGAGGCCGATCGCATTGGCCTGACGGTCCTGCAGCGCGCAGGGTACAGTGCCGAGGGCATGATCAGCCTCTTCAGGCGCCTGATGGCGGTGCAGGGCAATGTCAGCCGCCAGTTTGCCCTGCTCATTGACCACCCGCTCTCAGAGGATCGGCTCTCCGAGGCGGCCCAGCGCGCCGCGCAACTGCCCAAAAGGCCGATGGGCAAGGGCGCAACCTACGATTTTGCGCGCGCCCGCATGGAGGTAAGGCACTTTCGCAAGGGCAAGCTCGAAGGGTTCAGGGAGCGCCTGCTGGCCAACCCCGAGAAACTATCCCGGGCTTTTCGCCTCTATGCCCTGGCGCTCATTGCCCATGAGCGGCACCGCCCCGCCGAGGCCCGCGAACACCTGATGGGCCTCAGCGCCGAGGAGCGGGGCAACATCTTCGTGGTGGACTTGCTCACCGATCTCGACCTGGAGTCCGGGCATAGTGCCGCTGCCATTGGGCGCCTGCAGCCACTGCAGCGCAAGATGCCGCGCAATGGCGCGGTGGCGCTCAACCTTGCCAACGCCTACCTCAAGGCCAAGCGCCCCCAGGAGGCACTCGCGGTGCTGCGACCCTACCTTACTGCCCACCCTGCGGATCAAAATGCCCTGGAACTTACCCAGGAGGCCAGCCTGCAAAGGGGGGATCGCTGCCATGCCCTCGAGGCCCGCGGCGATGCCCTCGCCCTTACCACCAGCTACCAAACCGCCCAGCGCTCCTACAATGAGGCGCTCAGCGTGTGCCGCGACCAGCACAGCCGCGAGGTGATCAGGGCCAAGTCCGCGCGCCTCATGGAATTGCGCAAGCAGGATGAGGAACTGCAAAAGGGACTGTAGTCACAGTCCCAGCATCCCCTTGATAAACGGCAGGGTCAGCGCATGGCGGGAGGCGAGGGCGGCATCGGCAAGCTTGGGCAGCAGCGCGCAGAGTTCCTTGAGATCATGGCTTTGCCTTACTAGGTAGGCGGCGCTTCTCCTCGGCAGCGCCACCCCCCGGCGGCGTGCCCGCTCGATGAGGATCTCCGCGCACTCCCCAAGGCAGGTGATGGGTTCAAGGGGCAGCGTCACGCCACCTGCGAGCCGGCTTGCCAGATCCGCGCGGCAAAAACCCATCCGATCCGGGGTGCGCCGCGACGCTGCCACCACCAGTCCCTGCCCTGCGTCGTGCCAGCGGTTCAAGAGCGCGAACAGGGCCTGCTCCCACTCTGGATCCCCGGCAACCGCCTCCACCCCATCAAGCAAGGTCAGGGGCAGCGGTCCCAGGCCCAGCATCACCGGCATGAGCAGTCCCTGCGCCCTGCCGCCGAGGTCCAGGTGCAGGCATGCCCCCTCCCCGTGATCCTGGGTGAACAGTCCATGGAGGGCCTGCAACACATGGGACTTGCCCGAGCCCTGCGGGCCATGGATTAGGAACAGGGCGTGCGCCCCGCCCGCCAGCGCGTCCCGCAGCGCCTTTATGGCCTTGCCGTTCCCCCCCTCGTGCAGGCTGGTGAAGTCAAGGCTCTCCACGAAGGTAAAGGGCAAAACACCGGCGGCACTTATGGGGAGCGCCTTGATGGCCATCTAGCGCTGAAACTCCGCGGCCACCGCCACGGCCTTGTGCATGGCAAGGGACGAGCTCACCCTTTGTGGATCACGCGGTCCCATGGAAGGCAGTTGATCCTTGGGCAGGCCTGAGGATTTCCTGCAGGAGAAGAAATAATCCCCCACCTTCTCAAAGGCCGCGGATTGCTCCAGGGTGGAGGTCAGGCCGACTGCGTCCCCCTCGGTAGGGATCTCCACCACCACCCCATCCTGGGCATATCCCACGATGCGCGCATTGCGCCCATAGCCATAGGTCACCAGTTGCGCGCGCAGCCCCAGGAAATCATCAAGGCTCATGACATTGGCAAACTTAAGGCGCAGGCAGCCTTGCCCCGGCCCCAGCGCCTGGGCGCCACCGGCGTTCGCCTCAAGGCGCGGTCCCTCAGCGGCATTGATGCTGCGGGCAATGTCCTGCGCCCCGCCCCGGGCAATCTCCGCGCTGTTGCCCCGCAGGTCCGCGCCGCCCAGCCTTTTGCCGCCCTTGTCATAGAGGTTCCACTTGAAGATGACCCCCTCACTGCCCTCCTCAACGGCGCAGGCCAGGAAATAGTCCGGGGCGTAGCGCTGGGAGGCCAGGGCCAGGATGGCATCCTGGTGGGAGAGCACGCCCTCCACGCTCACCTTCTGCACATCCTCAAGGTCAAGGAGCGGGAACATCAGCTTGTAGCCAAGGCCCTCGGCCGCGGCGCCCAGGTGGGAGGCAAACATGCTGAGCGCGTTGCTGCCCACCAGCACGCTCTCCCTTTCTGAGTGCTCCACCATCCACACCAGGATGGGGCGCTCCAGGCCCGTGAAGGCATGCCCGCCCAAATCCTCAACCAGTGACTTCAGGCGCTCGCCATCAAAGGCAAAGCGCGCCGCAAGGCCATTTTCCGCCAGGGACACCCCGGACAGGATCCCCTCCACCATGTCAAGGCGCAGCGCCGGCGGCACCTCCAGCGCCTGATCGCTCACCGCCGCGGCAAGCGCCATGCTCAGGGCACGGTCCACCCCCTGCCTGAGATCCTGCTCGTAGGACACCTGAGCGGCAACCACTCCCTGCGCTGCCCCCAGCAGGCACAATGAGAGGTGCAGGAAACGCATCAAGCCCATCTTCACCTCCCCTAGGAAATTGTCACCTGGGCGCCATCCGCGCCGCAGCGGGTCACCGACCCGAGGCGCCAGGCCCGCTCACCTGAGGCCTGCAAGGAGGCAATCGCCGCCTCCGCAGCGCTGCCCTCCACCGCCACCACCATGCCCACCCCGCAGTTGAAGGTCCGGTACATCTCATGCTCATCAATGTTGCCGGAGTGCATCAGGAAGGTGAACACCTCCGGCCACGCCCAGGAATCCTTCTCACAGGCCGCGCACAGTCCCTGGGGCAACACCCGCGGAATGTTCTCCCAGAACCCCCCGCCAGTGATGTGCGCCATGGCATGCACCCCCACCTTGGAGATGAGGGAGAGCATGCTCTTGACATAGATACGGGTGGGCTCAAGCAGCGCATCGGCAATCAACTGCCCTGAGGGCAACCTTGCCGTGGCGAGATCCACCCTGGCATCCTTGAGCACCCGGCGAATGAGCGAGAAGCCATTGGAGTGCGGGCCCGAGGAGGCCACCCCGATGAGCGCATCCCCCTCCCTGACCTGGGAGCCATCGATGATCTTGCGAGCCTCGACCACCCCCACCGCAAAGCCGGCAAGATCGTAGTCACCCACCTGGTACATGCCCGGCATCTCGGCAGTCTCGCCGCCCACCAGCGCACAACCCGCCAGCTCGCAACCCCTGGCGATGCCAGTGACCACCGTGGCTGCCTCGTCGACATTGAGCTTGCCCGTGGCGTAATAGTCGAGGAAGAGCAACGGCTCCGCACCCTGCACCACCAGATCATTGACGCACATGGCCACCAGATCCTGTCCCACCGTGGCATGGCGGTTGAGATCTATTGCCAGGCGCAGCTTGGTGCCCACCCCATCCGTGCCAGTCACCAGCACTGGTTCCTGGTATCCTTTGGGGATCCTGGTAAGCGCCCCAAAGCCGCCCAGGCCGCCAATGACCTCCGGGCGGTTGGTGCGCCGGACCGGTTCCTTGATGCGCTCAACCAGTGCCTCGCCAGCGTCAATGTCCACCCCGGCGTCACGATAGGTTAGGTTGCCTGCCATTTTGCTCTCCGCTATTTGCTGTCCAATTGCCCCTAGGGCACAATTCCGCGCTCATCAAGGAAGGATTTCCACCCCTCCTCGTCCAAAACCCTGATGCCCAGCTCCCGTGCCCTCTGGAGCTTGGAACCGGGATCCGCGCCACAAAGCACCGTGGAGGTGCGCGAGGATACCGATCCCGAGACCTTGGCGCCCAGGCTCTCCAATATCTCTTGGGCACGCTTGCGCCCCATGAGGGACAATGTGCCAGTCAGCACCCAGGTCTCACCGGCAAGTTCCTTGGCGCCAGTTAATGGGGGTGGCTCAATCTCCAGGCAGGGACTCTCCCCGCCCGTAAGCGCCTCAATCACCTCCAGGTTATGGGGTTCCCTGAAGAAATCCACCACATGCTGCGCCACCACTGCCCCAATGTCCTGCAGGGACATAAGTTCCTCGAGGGTGGCATCCCGCAACTTACCAAGATCCAAAAAGTGCGCAGCCAGCACCTTGGCAGTGGCGCTGCCCACCTCGCGGATCCCCAGGGCATAGATGAAGCGCTCAAGGGGCACCTGGCGCTTACTGGCAAGCCGCGCCAGCAATTTGCCGGCCACCACCTTGCCCAGCAACCGCGGGCCGCGCCCCCCCTCGGGCTCACCAAGGGGCAATGCCGCAAGCGACCCGGGCTCGAGGCGATAGAGGTCACTTACCCTGGCAATCATCCCGGAGGCAACCAGTGACTCGACGATGCGCTCCCCAAAGCCCTCGATGTCAAGGGCATCCCGGGAGACAAAGTGCAAAACCGCCTCGCGCAGCTGCGCCTTGCAGAACAAGCCGCCCGTACAGCGCGCCACGGCCTCGCCCGCAACGCGCTCGATGGCGCTGCCGCACACCGGGCACACCCGGGGAAACTCAATCATGCGCGCCGTGCCGGGGCGGCGCTCCAAAACCACGCCTGAGACCTGGGGGATCACATCGCCCGCGCGGCGCACCACCACAGTGTCGCCAACCATCAGTCCCAGGCGCCTAATCTCCGCCTCATTGTGCAAGGTGGCGTTGGACACCGTCGCCCCGCCCACCAGCACCGGCTCGAGGCGCGCCACTGGGGTCACCGCCCCGGTGCGGCCAATCTGGAACTCCACGCCCCAAAGGCGGGTCATCATCTCCTCGGGGGGGAACTTATAGGCCACCGCCCAGCGCGGCACCCGCGCCGTGAAGCCCAGGGCCTCCTGGCAGGCAATGGAGTTGACCTTGAGCACCACCCCGTCAATGTCATAGTCAAGTCCCGGGCGCGCCCCCAGCACCCGCTTGTAGAATGCGGACAGGCCCTCAAGCCCGTGCTCCACTTCCACCAAGGGGTTTACGGGCAGGCCCAACCCCCTTAGGAATTGCAGCCGGGCATACTGGGTACTGGGCAGATCCACCCCCTCGCAGGCCCCAATGTAATAGGCATTGAAGGTCAGGGGACGGCTGGCGGTCACCCGGGGGTCAAGCTGGCGCAGGCTGCCGGCTGCCGCGTTGCGGGGGTTCACAAAGGGCTTGCGCCCCTCCGCCCGGGCCCGCTCATTCCAGGCCTCAAAGCCATGGCGCGGCATGAAGATCTCCCCGCGCACGTCAAGGCGCCTGGGGATGACCTCCCCCCTCAGGCGCAAGGGAATGGCGCTGATGGTACGCACATTCCCGGTAATGTCCTCGCCGTGGCGCCCATCGCCCCGGGTGGCACCGCGCACCAGCACCCCATCCTCATAGATCAGGGAAACCGCCAGGCCATCAAGCTTGGGCTCAGCGCAGTACTCCATCACCGCATCCCCGGTAAACTCCCGGCAGCGACTGTCGAACGCGGCTAACTCATCATCATCGAAGATGTCGCCAATGGAGAGCAGCGGCACCTCGTGCTCCACCTCAGCAAAGCCGGACAGGATCTCCCCGCCCACCCGCTGGGTAGGCGAGGTCGGATCGACGAGTTCAGGGTGCTCCGCCTCGAGGGCCTGCAATTGCCTGAAAAGGCGATCATACTCGGCATCCGGGACCAGGGGGGTGTCATCCACATAGTACGCCCTGCTGTAGCGCTCGAGCGCCTCCCTAAGGAGTCCCGCCTCAGCCCTTAATTGATCCTGCATCCCCTTATGCCTCGTGATCCCCGCCCTCATCAAACTGGCGAAGGATGAGGGCGATCTCATCGAGCCGGGCGGGGGTCATCTCCTGGTGGAAATTATCCTCAACCCGCCCGCAGCCAAAGGCGTCAACCATGAAGTCCGCGGCACGGCGCATCGCGCTGAAATAAGGGGCGGCCTTGCCCCGATCGGGGAGGTTCATGTACAGCGCAATCGCCGGGGTGGTGTAGCCATTCAGATCCTCAGGGAAATAGAAGGGCGGCTTGAGGCTGCATACCCTGAACACCTCATTCTGGCGCTGCTCAGGGTACTCATAGACATGGAAAATGTTATGGGTGCCCCGGGTAAACCCATAGCGATCGCAAAACTCCCTAATCTCCTCGCCCTTGAATGGTGAGTCATGCGGCGCCACCACATTAAGCTCATAGCTGGTCTGCACCCTGGCAAGCAATGACTCGTCAGGAACCTGGGACGGGGGGGGTTGCCGCCGGGGATCCTCCCCAGGTGTGGACTCCCCGCCCTCACTTGCGGACTGCTCCTCAGAGACAATGCGCACCTTGCCCACCTCGCCTGAGGCAAGCAACTCCTGATCCTGCTTGTTGCCCTTGACGAGGCGGCGACTGGAGCTGCGACCCGAGAACCACAGCCCATGGATGACCAGTGCCAGTGCCACTGCCGCACCAACAATGAGAATGATTGCGCTTGAGTCATTCATGGACATGGAACACGCCCCCCATGGAGAAAAACAGGGTGGATCTTAGCATGCAAAGGTCAGCAAGGCAGTTTTTTGTGGGCATTTACGCGCCCGGCCCCACCCAGGTGCCTGGGTGGGGCCGGTTCAAGGACCAAGACTCGGCAACCGCCTCTTGCTAGTTGCTGGCCTCCTTGGGGCCGTCGCTCTCATGGGGCATGCTTGCCGCAAGGCCAATCGCCTCCTCAAGTTTCGGGGCCGACTCCACTGGCACCAGCAAGGGGCGGTTCTTGTTGGTACGCAACGAGTCAGAAAGGAACCCTGCGTTCAAGTGCTTGAGCAGGCCAATCTGCACCCCGCTTAACTGTGCGGCCTTGCGCATCGAGTTGAGGCGTCCTGCCACCTGCACCCGCTTAAAGGCCGGTCGGTTGTTGACCTCAGGCAGGGTCACGCCGTAGCGCCCCGGGTGGCGCAGCAACTCGGCAAACACCCTGAAGCGCTTGATGTAGGCCCTGGCGCCGCGCGACAGGGGCACCGTCGCCGGGGTCAGCTTGGTGGCACCGCGCGCCCTTGCCGCCCGGATCTGGCGCATCACCCCGTACTCGCCCTGGTTGTAGGCCGCCACGGCAAGTTCCCAGTTTTGCGCGCAATCCTTGTAGAGCTTGGTGAAATATTTCATCGAGGCCTTGGTGGACTCAATGAAATCATAGAACTCATCGTAGGAGGCATTGCGTTCCAGCCCGTAAATGCGACCCGTGGAGCGGATGAACTGCCAGGCGCCCAGGGCACCATTAGGCGAGCGGGCCCGCATGTTAAAGCCGCTCTCAAGCAAGGGGATGACCGCCAGCTCAATGGGCAGGTTATGCGCCTTGAGCTCGCTGAGCAGGTGGTGCATGAAAAAGCGCCCATCATTGAGATGGGAGGAGAAACTGCGCGCCAGCTGCCGCGCCTCGCGCCGCTCCCCCTCGCTGAGCCTGATGTTCAGGGTAAAGCGGGCATCATTGTAGAGATCACTGTGCCAGAGCGATCCGCCCGCAACCTCCTCTGCCTCGGCAACCTGGGCAGTCATCAACCCTGGATCCGCGGCCTTGCCATGGTTGGCGGCGCAGGCGGTTATAAACAGCAGGGACAACATCCCCAGCAGCGAAAACTTTCCAAAATCCTTCAACGGCATGCTGTCACTCCATCGTCATCATTCAGAAAAACCATCGTCAATGCCCGAGCCCTCCTTCGCAGCGGCCCGGGCCAGGGCGTCGCAGCGCTCATTCTCAGGGTGCCCCGAGTGTCCCTTGACCCATTGCCAGGAAACCTCGTGGGCATTGCACGCCCCATCAAGCAGCATCCACAGGTCCTGGTTGCGGCCCCTGGCCCCGCCTGCAGTGCGCCAGCCCTTCTTCTTCCAGCGCGGCAGCCATTCGGTCATGCCCCGGCGCACATACTCACTGTCCGTGGTGATGGTCACCCGGCAGCGGCGGCGCAGCGCCCCAAGCCCCTCAATCACCGCCCGCAACTCCATGCGGTTGTTGGTGGTCCTCACGAACCCGCCAGAGAGTTCCCGCTCATGGGGGCCCGAGCGCAGCACGCAGGCATAGCCACCAGGCCCAGGGTTGGAGAGGCAGGAGCCATCCGTGAACATTGCCACCTCTGGTAAATCCCCGGCCATGCAAACCCCAATGCCCTGTCAGTTCTCAGTTGCGGCGCATTCTAGCATAAAATTATTTTGGTCTTTTTCTTTTAAAAACAACAAAATGTTTTGTAAGTTTCCGTTTTTTCAAAAAAAATGGCCCCCAGGAACCAAGGCGGGTGAAAAAGAATTTCACATTTTAAAAATAAATATACTTAATATTCTGGTTCGCCGTGCTGATTTATAAGGAATTACTCAGGAAATCCCCATGTTGGTGAACAATGCCCTGCCCTGGGGCGCCGCTTGCCCCAAAATTTGATCACCGCTTTTTCTGAAAGTAACTTTCACGTCTTATATCAGTTATATTTTTTATGCTAATAATTGATTTTTTCCCATGACATATAATGCCTGTGGGAGGGGAGCAGACATGGCACAGGCAAGACAAATTGCCCTTGACACCGAAACCACGGGCAAGGAGCAAAATGGCACCCCCGGCGAGCACCGGGTCAATGAGATTGGATGCGTGGAGATTGTGGATCGCAACTTCACGGGCCGGGAACTGCAGATCTACCTTGACCCCGAGCGCGAGGTGGACTACGAGGCCACCAAGGTTCACGGCTTCACCTGGGAGATGCTCAAGGGAAAGCCCCGGTTTCGCGACATCGCCGCGGAGTTTGTCGATTTCATCAGGGGCAGTGAGCTGCTGATCCACAATGCGGCATTTGACACCCGCTTCCTCGACCATGAGTTCATGCTGATGGGATCCGAGCTGCGCCTGGGCTCACTGTGCAAGATCACTGACACCCTGGGCATGGCCAGGCGCCTGCACCCAGGCAAGATGGTCAGCCTTGACCACCTGTGCAACCGCTACAAGGTGGACCGGTCAAGGCGCACCCTGCATGGGGCACTGCTTGACGCCCAGCTCCTGGGTGAGGTCTACCTCGCGATGACCGGGGGGCAGCGCAGCCTCGAGTTCACCGCCGCCGCCCAGGTGGTGAGGGCTGCCCCCACTGCCCGCTGGTCAAGGCCCCAGGGACTGAGGCTGCCCAGCATGGCGGTGGATCAGCTCTCCCACGCCCGGCATGTGGACACCCTAATCAGCCTTGCCCAGACCCATGAGATAAGAAAAGGAGAGGATGGTTCCTCCATCGCGGGATCAGCATGGGGGGATGAGTACGACATGCAAAGGATTGTCCTCAATGAGGGGGATGACAAGAAGGAATTCAAGCGGCGCCTTGCAAAGCAACATGAGCAAAAGGCCCATGACATCCTGGGGGCAGAGTTGTTCCAGGGCATGCAAAGGGCCAACCGGCAAGAGTATGACGAGTGGGTGCAGCGCCTCAACGAGGGACGCAAGATCAGGGCCGGCAAGCCCATGGTTGATGACGGGCAATAAGGAGCAGGACATGCTTTCATTCAGCGTGATGGACG
>JAILEI010000125.1 GCA_024688225.1 Succinivibrionaceae bacterium | reverse complement strand
CCCTCAACTCCTTCTCCTCAGCCGACGGCCTTGACGCGGCGGCTGAGTCGGCGGGCCAGGCGGACGGCGTCGCGGCCTTCGGCGCCCTGGGCGGCGGGAGGCTGCGCTACGAGGTCGGCTCGCACGTGAGCGTGACCTCATTCAACGCCACGGTGGGCGCGGCGAAAATGCTCAGCGTCAACGATGGCGACGCCCTCACCGTGGCGGCCTTCCTCGACCTTGGCACCGGCACCTCCAAGCCCCACGTGGGCAACTCCTCCGCCTCCGCGGACAACACCCTGTACGGCGCGGGCCTGGGGGCGAGGTACTCCCTTAAGGGCGGCGCCTTCCTCGATGCCTCGGCAAGGCTGGGCCGCGCCCGGGCCGAGTTTGACGGCAGGTACACCCGCACCGGGCTTGAGACCAAGTACGACTCGAGGGCCACCTACTATGGCCTCTCCCTCGGCGGGGGCTACAGGCTCGGGGTGAATGACGCCCTGGCGCTCACCCCGTACGCCCGCTACACCCTCACCCACCTTGGCTCCGACACGGTCTCGCTCAAGGGGCTCACCAGCAGGCTGCGCCTTGGCTCCGTCACCGCGCACACCCTGCGCGCGGGGGTGGACGCCAAGTGGCGCCTGAGCAGCACCGCCGCGCTCACCTGCGGCCTTGCCGTGGAGAAGACCTGGAAGGGCCGCGCCGAGTCGCAGCTGGGCGGCATCGACCTTAAGGCGCCCTCGCTCTCCGGCACCTCGGGCATCGTGGACCTGGGCGTGGCCATCACTCCGCAGGCGGCCAAGGGACTCTCGCTGAGCCTCGGGGTCTCGGGGCGCGTGGGCGACGTGCGCGGCGCCACCGGCACCCTCAGGGTCGCCTACGCCTTCTAGAATCACCCTGCCGGTGAGCTGCGGGGGATCGGCATGCCGATCCCCCGCGCTTTTGGCGCCAGGCAGCAGGCAGGCAAGTGAGGCCTGAAAGCCCCTATCCTGCCTTGCGCCTGGTGCCGGCCTGCGAGAGCGCCAGGCCCCCCAGCGCCAGCGCCGCGCCAAGGATGAGGTGCATGGTGATGGGCTCTGCGATGAGCAGCGTCGCCCCGGCGGCAGTGATGACCGGGATGGCGTAGATGTAGATGTTGGTGCGCACCGAGCCAATCAGCGCCACGGCATGCGACCAGGCAAAGAAGCACAGCGAGGAGGCGAGCACCCCGAGGAAGAGGAGGTTTAAGGCATTGGTGGGATCGCACAGCCGCTCCCACTTGAGCTCGTATCCCCCCATCAGCGGCACGGTGAGGATCAGCGAGTAGAGGAAGGTCTTGGCGGTGATCTCCACGCTGCCCAGGCCCAGGCGCTGCAGCTTGACCAAACAGAGGCTGTAGAGGCCCCACTCCACGGCCGCGGCGAGCGCCAGCGCGTCACCCAGCGGGTTGAGGCTCAGCTCCAGCGAGCCCAGGGTAAGCACCCCCACCCCCGACATCGCCAGCAAGAACCCCAGGGCAAAGGGCCAGCCCAGGTGGGTTGAGCGATCGATGATGAGGTTGAGCAGCGCCACGAACAGCGGCGCCATGGAGACGATGAGGCTGACGTTGGCGCTTGAGGAGTAGATGAGGGCGGTGTTCTCGCAGACAAAGTAGATGGTGATGCCAAAGAGGCCCGCGAGCGCCGCGTAGCCCTCGGCGCGCCAGCCATGGAAGCGCAGCGCCTTGGGGGCGATGGCAAGCAGCGCCAGCAGCGCCACCACGAAGCGGTCAAAGAGGATCTCCACGGGGGTGAAGTCCGCAAGCAGGACCTTGCTGCTGACAAAGGTCAGCCCCCACATGAGGATGACCGCAATTGCGCAAAGGTGCCCGGTGAGGGCGCGGTGCCGTGCCATGGAAAGTGCCCCCCAAGTGAAGTGGACGCTAGATTATGGGGGCAAAAGCGCTGGCTGGCAAGGCAGGGGCGGGACAATGATAAAAATTCGTCATTTTGCAAATTGACCCCTGAAAGAATCACACCTAACATTTAGTCGATTCATTTTTTATCCCAGGGAGGGAGCAACCATGTCCATTTATGCCGCCACCAAGGGCACCGCGCTTGAGGAAGCCATCACCGCCGCCGAGCAGGGCGAGGCCAACGGGGCCGTCATCTACCAGGCGCTGGCGCTGCTGGCCCGCGAGGGCGGTTTTGCCGAGGAGGCCGAGACCTTCACCGAGATCGCCCACATGGAGGCGATGCACGCGGCCTTCTACGCCGTCATGAACGGCAAGTACCAGCGGGACTTCTGGCAGATGGCCAAGGACATCTGCGCCCTCGAGGAGAAGGCCGACGCCAAGATGGCGGCCACCATCGAGAGGGTGCGCGCCCTGGGCACGGATGAGGCCCAGCGGGCTGCCGAGGGCATGGAGCTCATCAAGGCCCAGGAGGCCTACCACGCCAAGATCATGGGCATGCTCATCGCAAGGCACGAGGGCCGGCCCATGGAGGGTTCCGCCGCCCCCGCCCCGGAGCCCGCGGCCGCCCCGGCCGGGGAGAAGGTCTACGTGTGCAAGGTCTGCGGCTATGAGTACGTGGGCAACCTTGACGATGAGCCCGATGATTACGTGTGCCCGATCTGCCACAAGGGCAAGGAGGCCTTTGCCGAGAAGGCCTAGCCCCTCCTGGGCCAGGGGGCGCCCCGCCTTGGGGTGCCCGTGACCCTCTTTGCCTCCACCATGGGCATCGGCGGCCTCGGGATGCCCTAGGGGCTTCGCTGGGGCTGCCCGCCTGGCCGCTTGCGGCCATCACCGCACTGGATGCGGCGATCCTCTCGCTGCTGCTGGTGGCCTATACGCTCAAGGCGGCGCTGGCCTTCCCCGAGGTGCGCGCCGGGTACCGCCACCCGGTGAAGCTCAACTTCCTCGCGGGCATCCCCATCAGCCTGTTCCTGCTCTCGGCGCTTTTGCCCGCGCTGCCCACCCTGCGCGCGGCGCTCGCGCAGGCGCACGGGGGCACCGGCAGCGCCCCATTTTTGTGGTCCGCGGCCGCCACGCTGGCCCTGACCGTGCGCGGCATCCTCCGCCGCACCCTCGACTAGGGCGCGATCACCTTCTCAAAGCGGAAGGCCCCCGCGCTGGGTGAGTCCTCAAGGCTGGAGGGATCGTGGGGATCGGGGTGGTGCAGGTTGAAGAACTCCACGGCGTGGAAGCCCAGGCAGTTGATGTAGAAGTGCAGGTTGCGCCGCTCAAAGTAGGGCGTCACCGTCTCCCAGATCCTCACCGTGGGGAACATCTGCTCGGCCTTGCGCCACGCCGCCTGCCCGATGCCCCGCCCATGGCGGGAGGGATCGACGAACAGCAGGTCGAGGCTGCCCCGCTCCCCCTCCACCCTCAGCACCATCCCACCAGCGATTTCCCGGCCCTCGAGGATGCGAAAGGCCATTCCATGGTCGATGGCGGCATTGATGGTGGCGGCGGAGATGATCTGCCCCTCCTCCTCAAAGTGATCGTCACGGGCGCCAAACTCCACCAGCGCCCCATGGTTGAAGGCCGCCTGGTTGTCCCTGACGAAGCGCTCCCGATCGACGCCGCCCAGCGGCACCAGCGAAATTTCCATCCTCACCTCCCCGCGGCAACTGCGCCACGCCAGGCTTGATCCTGGCCACATTTTGGGCAAATTTCAACCCGCTCCCCCCGCCCGCGGCCCGCGGCGCCGCCCGCCGCCCTTTGCAAGCCCTGACAATGGGACTAAAATCTATGGTGTAAGGAAAAGTGCCCCACGATGAGAATCACCCACCCCCTGCCCCTGGCCATCGCCCTGCGCTACGGCAGCGCCTCCCGGCGCGCCCAGGGATTTGCCGCGCTGGTGGGGCTCATCTCCACGGTGGGCATCGCCATCGGGGTCGCGGCGCTGATCGTGGTCTCCTCGGTGATGGACGGCCTCGAGGGGCGGCTGCGCGGGGCCATCCTCTCCGACGTGCCGCACCTCATCGCCGCCATCCCCGTGGAGCGGGCCGCCGAGGCGGTCCTCATCCCCGGGGTGCTGGCCGCCTGCCCCCA
>JAILEI010000145.1 GCA_024688225.1 Succinivibrionaceae bacterium | reverse complement strand
CAACGGCCGGCCGCTGCTCGTGGTCTGCGCCGACGCCCACGAGGCGGTGGCGGTGCGCGACGAGGTGCAGGCCCTGCTCCCGGGCCTGCCCTGCCTCATCTTCGAGGACTGGGAGATCCTGCCCTACGACCAGCTCTCGCCCCACCAGGACATCACCTCCTCGCGCCTCGCCCTGCTCGCGCGCCTGCCCACCCTGCAAAGCGGCATCGTGATCGCCCCCATCGCCGCGATCATGTCGCGCCTGTGCCCGGTGGACTTCGTGGCGCGGCACTCGCTGAGCGTCCGGGTGGGCCAGGTGATCCCCTTTGGCGGCATCGCCGCCTCGCTCACCGCGCACGGCTACCTGCGGGTCGAGCAGGTGGTGGGCCACGGCGAGTTCGCGCTGCGCGGATCGATCCTCGACATCTTCCCGATGGGCAGTGAGAGCCCCTACCGCATCGACTTCCTCGACGACGAGGTGGACAGCATCCGCGCCTTCGATCCCGAGACCCAGCGCTCCGGCACCCCCATCCAGGAGGTGTCCCTCCTCCCCGCGCACGAGTTCCCGCTCGACGAGGAGGGCATCTCCGCCTTCCGCAGCGCCTACCGCGAGGGCTTCCCGGGGGGCAGCCTGACCCGCCACACCATCTACCAGGCCATCTCCCGCGGGGCGGTGCCCGCCGGCATCGAGTTCTACCTGCCGCTGTTCTTCCCGCGCGTGGACACCCTCTTTGACTACCTGCCAGAGGGCGCGGGGGCAATCGTGCTGGGCAACGTGACCCGGGCGGCGCGCGAGTACCACGCGGACGTGGAGAAGCGCTCGCGGCTGTTCGTGGGCAACGCCGACCACCCCCCGCTCCCCCCCGGGCGGCTGTTCCTCGATCCGGTGGAGCTCGAGTCGCGCCTCGCCGCGCTGCCCCACCTCATCCTGCGCCAGGATCCCTACAGCGACGAGGAGGTGGAGCGCCGCGGGGTCAACAACCTCGGCGCCTCGGCGCCGCCCCCGCTCGCCATCGACTACCGCGAGAAGGGCTCGGCGGGGCGGCTCATCGCCTTCGCCCGCGAGTTCTGCCACCAGGGCGGCCGGGTGCTCATCACCGCCCAGAGCCCGGGGCGGCGCGAGTCGCTGCGCGAGATTTTGCCGGAGATCCTGGCCAATGAGCTGGGGCTGGAGACCCTCGACAGCCTCGAGGGCTTCCTTGGCTCCAGCGCCCCCCTGACCCTGGCGGTAGCCCCCTTCACCAGCGGGACCGTGCTTGGCAAGCCGCGCCTGGCGGTGCTCACCGAGTCTGAGCTGCTGGGCACCGAGGTGGTGCGCCGCCGCGAGCGCAGCCGCAAGTCCAGCGTCAGCCAGGACGCGATCATCAAGAACCTCGCGCAGCTCGTTGAGGGGCAGCTGGTGGTGCACATCGACCATGGCATCGGCCGCTACCGCGGCCTGCGCACCCTCACCACCAACGGGGTCGCCGGCGAGTACCTGTGCATCGAGTACGCCCGCGGCGACCTCCTCAACATCCCCATCACCGCGCTCGGCAAGATCGCCCGCTACAGCGGCCAGGAGAACCCGCCCCTCTCGAGCCTCGGCAACGAGACCTGGGGGCGGCGCAAGCAGAAGGCCCAGCAGAAGGCCCATGACGTGGCCGCCGAGCTGCTCGACCTCTACGCGCGGCGCGAGGCCCGCCCGGGGCGCGCCTTTGCGGTGGACGACCGCGCCCTCGAGGAGTTCGCCTCGGGCTTCCGCTACGAGGAGACCCCCGACCAGCGCGCCGCCATCGACGCCACCATCGCCGACCTCAGGCAGGGGCGCCCCATGGACCGCCTGGTGTGCGGGGACGTGGGCTTTGGCAAGACCGAGGTGGCGCTGCGCGCCGCCTTCGTCGCCGCCCACGCCGGGGCGCAGGTGGCGGTGCTGGTGCCGACCACCATCCTTGCCGAGCAGCACTACGAGAGCTTCAAGGAGCGCTTCGCCGGCACCGCGGTGATCGTCGAGGCGCTCAGCCGCTTCAAGACCGCCCGCGAGCAGGCGGGGATCATCTCCGCCCTCGCCGAGGGCAAGATCGACATCATCATCGGCACCCACCGCCTGCTGAGCAAGACGGTCCGCTTCCAGAACCTCGGGCTCATCATCGTCGACGAGGAGCACCGCTTCGGGGTGCGCCAGAAGGAGCGCCTCAAGGAGCTGCGCGCCGAGGTCGACCTGCTGACCCTCACCGCCACCCCCATCCCCCGCACCCTCAACATGGCCATGGAGGGGATGCGCGAGCTCTCGATCATCGCCACCCCGCCCGAGCACCGCCTCGCGGTGAAGACCTTCGTCTCCGAGGCCTCGGACCAGGTATGCCGCGAGGCGGTGATGCGCGAGCTGCGCCGCGGCGGGCAGGTCTACTACCTGCACAACGACGTCTCCACCATCGCCCAGCGCGGCGAGGAGCTGCAGCGGCTGGTGCCCGAGGCGAAGATCTGCATCGGCCACGGGCAGATGTCGGAGCGCGAGCTCCAGCAGGTGATGCGCGACTTCTACCACCAGCGCTTCAACCTGCTGCTGTGCTCGACCATCATCGAGAACGGGCTCGACATCGCGACCGCCAACACCATCATCATCGACCGCGCCGACTGCCTCGGCCTCGCCCAGCTCCACCAGCTGCGCGGCCGCGTCGGGCGCTCCCACCACCAGGCCTACGCCTACCTCTTCACCCCGCCTAGGGACCTGCTCGGGCGCGACGCGCAGCTGCGCCTTGAGGCCATCGCCACCATGGAGGAGCTGGGCGCGGGCTTCGTGCTCGCCACCCACGACATGGAGATCCGCGGCGCCGGCGAGCTGCTGGGCGAGGAGCAGTCCGGGCAGATTGAGGCGGTGGGCTTCTCGCTCTACACCGAGATGCTTGCCGCGGCGGTCAAGGCGCTGCGCGAGGGGCGCGAGCCCTCGCTGCACGACCTCAGCCTCGATGAGTGCGAGATCGACCTGCGCCTGCCGGCGCTGCTGCCCCCCGACTACATCCCCGATCCCGCGGCGCGGCTCTCGCTGTACAAGCGCCTCGCCGGCTGCGCCGACGACAATGCCCTCCGGGAGTTCCGCGAGGAGCTCATCGACCGCTATGGCACCCTGCCCCAGGGGGCGGCCAACCTGATGGAGGTCAGCTCGCTGCGCCTCCTTGCCTCCTCGCTGGGCATCACCCGCGTCTCGGGTGACGGGCGCGGCGCGCTCATCGAGTTTGGGGAGGGGAACGCCGTGGACACCGGCTACCTGGTGTCGCTGGTCGCGGGCAGCCGGCATGGCGAGTACCGCCTTGCCTCGCAAAGCACCCTGCGCTACCAGATTGCCGAGTCGGAAAGCCGCCCCCGCCTCGCCATTCTCCGGCAGCTGCTTTCGGCAATGGACGGGAACCGCGCCCCGGGAAAATAGCCCGGGGCAAAAAGCGGGGCGGCCGGGAATTAATTCCCGGCCGCCCCTTTTTATATTAATTCCCCGCCATGGCGGGAGTGGCGATATTACTGCTGCCCGCCTTCCTGCTGGATGCGGTACTCATCGAGGGAGTGGCCCTGGTCAAGCAGCGCCTTGAGCTCGCGGGGGGCGCGGCCGCGGCCGGTCCAGGTCCCCTCCTCGCCATTCTCCTTGGGGAAGCGGAACTTGGGCTCGACAGTGCCGCGGGGGCGGCGCGGGGCGCCCACGCTGAAGAACTTGCGCTTCTCATCGGCGGAGAGGTTCAGGTCATTGAGGCGATCCTGCAGTTCCTGGAGCTCCTGGTTGCGGCGCTCAATCTCCTGCCGGTTCTCCTCCTCATAACGCTCTGCGTCGGCCATCACCTCCTCGAGGTTTTTCATGATGTCGCGCAGGTCATCAAGGGAAACGCCCTTGAGGTTTGACTTGAGGATCCGAAGGGTAAGCAAGTTCTTGACAAATGTCTTCATCAATCATCTCCTATTAATGTGCTGTAGACTTTATTTGAAATTATTCTAATCGATATTATTTTTGATTTAAATACCCGCAGTCAACTTTTTTGGTTTTACAGATAATCAGCGCCGCATTTTCCGCTAATTCCCCCCCTGCACCACGGCAGTTATTTGCCGTATAACTTTTTTTACCCACTGTCATTTATGGAAAATTCTGCCCAGGATAATTGAGATGGCGTATGGGAAGTTCTGCCCAGGGTAATTGGGAGGGCGCAAAAAGGCTTATATGCAAAAAAACAGCGCGACTGGCAAAAATAAACCCCCGGCCGCCCCTGGGGGTGCATGGGTTAGGGAAAACCTGGGGAGGGAAAATGGCTAGCGGGAGCGGCCCATGCGGCGCAGCTCGCGCTCCTCGCGGCGCTGGGCCTTGATGAAGATCTTGGCGTTGCAGCCGTCCGGGACCCTGAGGTCGCAGGCGCGGTCGGCATACTCGTAGGCGAGGGCAAGGTCAAACTGGTCAAGGTCGGAGGGCTCGCTCATGAGCAGCGCGGCGTGCAGGCACATCACCGCCTCCCCCGCGTCGCAGGCCTTGCGCGCCTCCTCGGCGGTCAGGCGCGGCGCGGCGAGTGCCGTCACGCAGAGCGGGAGGAGCGCGATCCCAAGGAGCAGGTGCCGGGCGCCCATGCTAGTCCACCACGGGGATGTTGGGGTAGATTTCCTTGGCCGACTCGAGGGCCACGGCCTTGAGCTTCATCACCGTGTTCTTGGCGCGCTTGACCATGAGCATGGTGCCCGCCTTCATCTGCGCGGTGTGGATGTCATAGCAGAGCAGGCCGAAGGAGCCCTTGAGGCAACCGTCGCTGGAACTGTCGTAGACGGCGCTGAAGTAGCGGGGCTTGGAGCTCTTCCAGACCAGCATCATGCCGTTGTCGAGCGCGTAGTAGCTCTGGGTGATGCGCACTGAGTAGTTGGAGCCGCCGTTCTTCTGCACGATGCGGTAGGTGTACATGACCGTGGTGGAGCGCCGCTCGTCAAGGCCCACCCAGGTGCCGAGGTAGTCCTCAGGGTAGGGATCGCAGCCGCTCAGGGCCAGCGCGGCCACGGCCGTGGCCAGTAAAGCCGCCGCCCGCGCCCACATGCCCCGTGGCTTGCCATTACCCATCTTGGTGCCTCACTTTGTCCTGCAGTCCCTGCCTGCCCCAAACTGGGGCAGCAATGACTTAATTATATTAGCACTTATAAAAACAATATAAAACATGGGGATCTTGGAATGCGCCCCGCCCTGGGCGCCATTGCCGCCAAAAAGGCGGCAATGCCCAGGGACAGAAATGCAATGAGCATGCCCGGGAAGGGGCTAGAGGGCGTGGGCCGCGAGGAAGCGGACAAAGCCCTCGAGGTAGCGCTCGGTGGTGCTGTCACGGCCGGAGATCACCAGCAGCACCAGCTCGCCCTGGCCGCCATAGACCGTGGCCTCCACCTCATGGCGGGGGCAGGAAAAGGACCAGGCGTCCTCGATGAGGTTGGAGTGCGTGGGGACGTCGCAGCGCATCTGCGCCGAGGCCACCCGGGCATAGGCCTCGGGACTGGTGCCGCGGCCGGCGCGATCGGTGACGTTGGTCACGCTCACCGCGATGCGGCCGCTCTCGTGCAGGTAGCTGAGCGAGTCGGCCATGCTGGGGTTGGGCTCCACCTTCCAGTCCTGCGGGCAGGGCAGGTTCGAGAAGCTCTCGTGGAAGTCCAGCGCCTCCTGCTGCTCAAGGTCGAACTCGGCGGTCTCGGAGGCCGAGCTGTCTCCCGGCACCGGACCAAAGGTCGCCTGCTCCGCGGCCAGGGCCGGGAGGCAGAGGGACAGCAGCAGCGGCAGCGCGGCGCGCGTGGGGCTCATCATCACTCCTTGGGGGCGCCCAGGCGCTCCACAATCTCACTGGCAATCACCTCAACGTCGCGGTTGCCGTCCAGCTCGAGGTAGCGGGTGGCGCCGCCCAGCGCCTTGTAGAAGGCCACCAGCGGCTCGGTCTGCTCGTGGTAGACCGCCAGGCGCGAGCGCACCGTCGCCTCCTCATCGTCGGGGCGGATCACCAGCGGCTCGCCGGTGACGTCGTCGCGCCCCTCGACCTTGGGCGGGTTGTAGACCACGTGGTAGGTGCGGCCCGAGGCCAGGTGGACCCGGCGCCCGGACATGCGCTTGACGATCTTCTCGTCCGGGACCTTGAGCTCGACCACCGCGTCAATCGCGATGTTGCCGTCCACCAGCGCCTGCGCCTGGGGGATGGTGCGCGGGAAGCCGTCGAAGAGGAAGCCGCGCGCGCAGTCCGGGGCGGCGATGCGCTCCTTGACGAGGCCCAGGATGATGTCATCGGAGACCAGCTTGCCCTGGTCCATCACCGCCTTGGCCCTCAGCCCCAGCTCGGTGCCGGCGCTGATCGCGGCGCGCAGCATGTCGCCGGTGGAGATCTGGGGAATGCCGTAGGCCTTGGTGAGTCGCTGGGCCTGGGTGCCCTTGCCGGCGCCCGGCGGGCCGAGGAGAATGATGCGCATGGTGGAGGCTCCTGTCCTGGCGCGCGCGGCGCCCCGTGAAAAGAAAAGTGGCGGGGCGGCGCCCGAGGGCGCCACCCCGCCACCATTATACATCAGTGGCGGCTACTGCTGGGTGAGCAGGGTGTTGAGGGTCCTCACAAACGCGGCGGGATCCTTGAGCGAGCCCTGGTCGGCGAGCAGCGCCTGCTGGTAGATGACCTCCGCCCACATCGCGAAGCGGCTCTCGTCGGCCTCCGCGGCGGCCTTCTCCACCAGGCGGTGGGTCGGGTTGATCTCGAGGATGAACTTCTCCTCGGGCAGCGACTGGCCGGCGGCCTCGAGCATGCGCTTCATCTGGGAGGTGTACATCTGCCCGTGCTCCCCCACCACGCAGGACGGGGAGTCGATGAGGCGGGTGCTGACCTTGACGTCGGAGACCTTGTCGCCGAGGGCCTTCTTGAGGCGCTCGATGATGTCCTTGTGCTTCTCCGAGGACTCCTTCTGCTCCTGCTCCTCCTGCTTGTCGGCGAGGTCGCCGAGCTTGAGGTCTGAGGAGGTGACCGGCACGAACTCCTTGCCGTCGAACTCGTTGAGGTTGCCCATCAGCCACTCGTCCACGCGCTGCCACATCAGCAGCACCTCGACGCCCTTGCTCTTGAGGCGCTCGAGGTAGGGCGAGGACGCCGCGGCCTGGTAGGAGTCGGCGGTGAGGTAGTAGATCTTGGTCTGCTTCTCGCTCATGCGCTTGACGTAGTCCTCAAGGCTCACGTCCTGCGCGTCCGAGCTGTTGTGGGTGGAGGCGAAGCGCAGCAGCTTGAGCACCTGCTCGCGGTTGTCGTAGTCCTCGACCGGGCCCTCCTTGAGCACGTTGCCGAACTCCTTCCAGAAGGTGGCGTACTGCTCGGGATCCTTGGCGAGGCGCTCGATGAGCGACAGGCTGCGCTTGGTGAGCGCCTTCTTGAGCTTGCGGGTCACCGCGCTGTCCTGCAGCAGCTCGCGGGAGACGTTGAGCGGCAGCGCGTTGGTGTCGATGAGGCCCTTGATGAAGCGCAGGTAGTTGGGCAGGAAGGACTCAGCCTCGTCCATGATGAACACGCGCTGCACGTAGAGCTTGAGCCCGTGCTTGCGGTCGTTGTGGAAGAGGTCCCAGGGCGCGCGGCGCGGCACGTAGAGAAGCGAGGTGTACTCGAGCTCGCCCTCGACCTTGTTGTGCGCCCAGTTGAGCGGATCCTCGTAGTCGGAGGTCAGGTGCTTGTAGAACTCCTTGTACTCCTCGTCCTTGATGTCCTTGGGGGTGCGGGTCCACAGCGCCTTGGCGTCGTTGACCTGGGTGTACTCAAACTTGGGCTCCTTCTTCTCGTCCTGCTTCTCGCCGTCCTTGGGGGCCTCGAACTTCTCCTCCCAGAGCATCACCGGGGTGGAGATGTGGTCGGAGTACTTGGTGATGGCCTGGCGCAGCGTCCAGGTCTCGAGGAAGTCCTTCTCCGAGTCCTTGAGGTGGAGGATGACGTCGGTGCCGCGGTGGTCACGGCTGACCTGCTCGGACTCAAAGGTGCCGGAGCCGGTGGACTCCCAGCGCACGCCCTCGCCCTCGGCCGCGGTGGCGGCGCGCGAGAGCACGGTCACCCGGTCGGCGACGATGAAGGCCGAGTAGAAGCCCACGCCGAACTGGCCGATGAGCTGCGAGTCGCGGGCGGCGTCGCCCGAGAGGCTCTTCATGAAGGCCTCGGTGCCGGACTTGGCGATGGTGCCGAGGTGCTCGTTGGCCTCCTCAAGGGTCATGCCCACGCCATTGTCGGAGATGGTCAGGGTCTGCTTGTCCTTGTCGGCGCGGATCCTGATCCGGAAGTCGCCGTCGTCCTTGATGAGGTCGGGATTGGTCAGGGAGAGGAAGTGCAGCTTGTCGATGGCGTCGGAGGCGTTGGAGATGAGCTCCCTGAGGAAGACCTCCTTGTTTGAGTAAAGCGAGTTGGCCAGCAGGTCAAGCAGCTTGGTGACCTCGGTCTGGAATCCATGCACTGTTCCGGCCATGTCTTGTTTCTCCTTTTTATCTATCCGTTCCGTGTTGAAAGGCATTGGGCGCCCGGGGCGCCCGCAACTGAACTAACACATAGGGATCTGGGGAGGGCAATTCAAGACCGGCCCAAAAAAAATCGGATCCCCTCATGGGGATCCGACCTTGCGCTAAGGAAAAACGGTGGCGGGCGCCGTCAACCGCCCGGGATGGACCCGCTCCCCGGGCGCCTGAAAACGCCAGGGGGAGCGGAAACCATGCCAACCACTCTGCAAATGTTACGATTTTTTGCTTTTGCCTTGTATTTCAAAATGCAAAAACGAGATCTAGATCACAATATTTTGGTGCATCCGCATCAGCCCGCGAAGGGGCGGCGGTAGCGCAGCGAGGCGCCGAGGGTGCCGCCGTCGACCGTGTCGAGCTCACCGCCAATGGGCACCCCGGCGGCAATCTTGGAGACCGCGACCTGGTGGCGGCGCGCCACCTGGGCGATGAAGGCGGCGGTGGCGTCGCCCTCGACCGTGGGGTTGGTGGCGAGCACCAGCTCCCGGATCCCGCCCGACCGCAGCTGCTCCTCGAGCTCTCCCAGGCCCAGATCCTCAGGGCCGATGCCGTCCAGCGGGGAGAGGTGGCCATGGAGCACGAAGTAGCGGCCGTGGAACTCGCCCGAGTCCTCCACCGCCTGCACGTCCGCGGGGGTCTCCACCACGCAGACCACCCCGCTCCCAAGGCGCGCGGGGGTGGCGCAGATCGCGCACACCTCGCCATCGCTGTAGTTGCGGCACACCTTGCACTCGCGGATCGAGGTGAGGCACTCGCCGATGGTCCTCGCCATCTCGACCCCGTCCTCGCGGCGCTGGGCCAGCAGGTAGAAGGCAATCCGCGAGGCCGAGCGCTGGCCGATGCCGGGCATCAGCCGCAGCGCCCCGACCAGGCGGTCCAGGCACTGGCAGGAGGACATCCTAGAAGGGCATCTTGAACCCGGGGGGCAGCTTGACCCCGGCGGTGAGGGCCTCCATCTTGGACTTGGAGCTCTCGTCCACGCGGCGGTTGGCGTCATTCACGGCGGCGGCGATCAGATCCTCGAGCATATCCTTGTCATCGCCCATGAGGCTGTCGTCGATGGAAACCTTGCGCACCTCGTGGGTGCCGTTCATGGTGACCTTGACCAGGCCGGCGCCGGCCTCGCCGGTCACCTCGGAGGCGGCAATCTCCTCCTGGATCTTCTGCAGGCGCTCCTGCATCATCTGCGCCTGCTTCATCATGTTGCCCATGTTGCCCATGTTGAACATAGAACCCCCTAAA
>JAILEI010000117.1 GCA_024688225.1 Succinivibrionaceae bacterium | reverse complement strand
TATATAAATATGGTGGGGTCTATCTCGTCCACCGCCTTACGGATGGCATTCATGGTCTCTACGTCATCGAGGAGCAGCGCGTCGGCAAGCACCAGCCGTCCCTCGGCATCGGTGTTCCCCACCTCAACCGCCAGCCCGTTGGGATAGTTGAGGATGTCACCAGGGAGCATGGCCATAGGGCCCGCCAGGTTCTCGGCGCAGGGCAGGCAGAGCAGCAGGTGCGGGCACCCCTGGCGGCTGGCAAGCAGCATCGCCACCGCCGCCAGGTAGACCGCCCCGCACTTGTCGGTGCGCATGGTGTCCATGAACGCCGCGGTCTTGAGGTCATAGCCGCCACTGTCAAAGGTGATGCCCTTGCCCACCAGGGCCACCTCCGGGGGCGTGCCCAGGAGATCCTGCCCCGCCGCCACCTCCATGACCAGCATGCAGGGGCCGTGGGCGCTGCCGCCGCCCACAGCGCACAGGCCGGTGAGCCCCTTAAGCCTTAGATCATCGCCCATGATGATTTCAGACCTTGCCGCAAGGCCATAGCCCTCGGCGATCGCCCCCAGCGCTGAGGCGACTGCCCTGGCAAGATCCTGGGGACGGCAGGCGCTGGCACCACGGTTGGCAAGATCCCTCGCCCAGTCGAGGATCGCCCATTCCTGGGCAACGGCGGAGAGTTCCCCCTCCCCAAGTGGCAGGGCAATCCGGCAGGTCTCCTTGGGGGCCTTGGCCACCCTCATGCCCTGCAGGAGGCAGAGTGCCTGATCCTTGCCAAATGCCATGCCCTTTGGGGCATCAAGGGCAAAGGAGAAAATCCCCTCCTCGCCCAGCAGGCGCCCCAGGCGCTGCCAGGGGCGTGGCTCGCCATGATCCACAAAGGCGCGCACCCGGGCCCCATCCTTCTCAACCCGCCCCTTGCCCAGGGCCGGTCGGCCCACTTCAAGGACCGCCTGGGGCAGGCCACTGGCGCCCACAGACTCATAAAACTCAGCTTTCATGGTGTTTCCCCGGTCAAGCGCAGGCGCTGCACCACCCTGGAGATGGCCGCGGCGGCGGCATCCACCTCCCCCGCAGTGGTAAAGCGCCCCATGGAGAGGCGCAGTGAGGAGAGCGCCAGATCATCCCCAAGGCCAATGGCCCTAAGCACGTAAGAGGGCTCGCGGCTCTTGCTCGAGCAGGCCGAGCCCGTGGAGCAGGCCACATCAGGCGCGAGCCGCGGCAGCAGCGACTTGCCGTCAATGCCCGAAAAGGTCACGGAGAGGATCCCGGGCAGGCGCCTTACCCCCGCCCCATTGACCCTGGCCCCGCCCAGCGCCAGGAGGGACTGCTCAAGCCTCCCGCGCAGGGAGCGCACCCGGGGATCCTCACGCTCGCGCTCCATGGACATCAGGGCAAAGGCCCTGCCCATGCCCGCCACCTGGTGGGTGGGCACCGTGCCGCCCCTCAGGCCGCGCTCCTGCCCGCCCCCCACGATGAGGGGCTCAAGCAGGGGGCGCAGATCCTGCCTCACGTACAGCGCCCCCACCCCCTTGGGACCGCAAATCTTCTCGGGGGTCAGGGTGGCAAGGGCGACATTGCCCATCCCCAGGCCCAGATCCTCGTGGACGGCGCTCTGGGCGGCATCGGTGTGGAAGGCCACCCCCTGCTCCGCGCAGATCCTGGCAATGGCGCCAATGTCGCTCAGGGATCCCAGCACGCTGTTGCCATGGCAGATGGAGACCAGCAGGGTATCCTTGCGCAGCGCCGCCTCCACCTGCCCGGGCTCCACCACCCCCTCGGGGGTGGGGGTAAGGTAAGTGACCTCAAAGCCCTCGCTGGCAAGGCGCTCGCAGCACTCCAGCACCGAGCGGTGCTCAATGCGCGAGGTGATGAGGTGGCGGCGCTCCCGGCCCAGCCGGGAATGGGCGAGGCCCCAGAGGGCCAGGCAATTGGCCTCCGTGGCGCCCGAGGTGAAGGTCAGCCCGAGGATGTCAGCGCCCACGGCCTCGGCGACCTCGGCCCTTGCCTCCTCCACGGCCTCGGTCGCCGCCCAGCCAAAGGCATGGTCGCGGGAGGAGGGGTTGCCAAAGGCGCCGCCTGGTCCCAGGCACTCTGCCATGCGCTCCACCACCCGAGGGTCACAGGGGGTGGCGGCGGCATAGTCAAGGTAGATCGGGGCGCCCACCTAGGGCTCCTTGACGTGGGAGACCGCCATGGCGAAGACCTGGCGCACGTGATCGTCGCAGAGGGCATAGAGCATGCGCTTGCCCTCGCGGCGCACCTTGACGAGCTTGTTCATCCTCAGGTAGCAAAGCTGGTGGGAGATGGCCGAGACCGTCAGGCCCAGCACCGCGGCAAGATCGGTGACGCACAGCCACTCACGCTCCTGCAGGGCATTGACGATGTTGACCCGGGTGGGATCGGCGAGCGCCTTGAAGAACTCGGAGATGACCTCCACGTCATCCTCGGAGAGCAGGCTGGCGGCAATTGCCTGCGGATCCACCTCCCCTCCAGGGGACCCTTCAGGATCCATCATGCCCATCGCCCTCCAGAAATCCCGCGCCATCCTGATCTGGCACCAGTGGCAGCCCATAGCTGCGGCGCAGCTGCTCCACCTCCTTGAAGGCGTAGCGGTACTCGAGGAAATCATGCTTGCGCGTGGCCAGCGCCAGGTGGAAGTAGTCATAGGCCAGCTTGTCATCCCCAAGGATGAGGCTGCGCTTGCCGAGGTAGAAATAGGCCTCGCAGAGATGCTCGGCGAGGAGGCGCTGCGAGATGCTGGGGGCGTTGATGGAGGCTATGAGCCCATGGGGGGAGAGATCCCCGAGCAGCATGCGCACCAGGTTGAAACCCCATTCCTTGCCGCGCTCGGCCTCTGGGACCTTGAGGAAGCGCTCCCGAAGGCGCCCCTGGGCCGCGCCGGGATCCATGGTCTCGCGCTCGGCAAAGTACAGCCAGAGCATGCGGTAGGGCTCATGGGGGGCGGCATCAAAAAATGCCTCAAAGTCGGCGATGGCCACCTGCGGGCGGTGCGCGTAATAAAGGGATATGCCCCGGTTCAGGTTGGCGTAGGTGTCCTTGGGGTTGAGCTCCAGGGCGCTCTGGAAGGCCTCGTTGGCCTCCTGGAAGCGATCGGCCAGGGTCAGGTAAATCCCCACGAAGTTGTACACCGGGCCAAAGTCCGGGCGCTCCACCAGCGCGTTCATGAACATGGTGCGCGCCGAGGCATCCATGCCCAGGCGGTCATAGACGATCCCCAGCTCATAGAAGAGCTCGGCCCGGTCCGAGGCGTTGTGCGAGCTCTTGTCGAGCATCTGCGAGAGCTGCATGATGAGGGCCTGGTCGCGGTCGCTGCTGTCCACGGCGGGCTCGGGAATGAGGATGTCCTCGCGCGGGACGCTGAAGGGCCCGCTCAGGGGATTGGCGGCAGGATCCCCGCCCGGCAGGTGCGCACAGCCGCCCAGCAGCAGCGCCACCAGGGCGAGCGCAAGGCACCACAGGCCGCTTTTGCTGCCCACAGGGCGGTATGTTGAGGTGAATGGGTTCATGGGTTTGCCTGGGGCGCCCGGGGGGTCATCCTCCGCTCTTGGGTGTGAAACCGAAACAGTTTACCCCAAAAGCGCCGGTGGGGCGCAGAATTTGGCGGGACGGGGGATCACCCGCCCCCAGTGGGCTTGCGGGCCTTGCTGCCCACCTGCCCCTGGGGGAACCTGGGATTTTGCTCGGCCGCATCCTGGGAGCGCAGCCATTCCAGCTTCTCCCTGAGGCGGATCTCCGCGCCGCGGGCGCTGGGGGAATAGTAGCTCGACCCCAAAAGCTCAGCGGGGAAGAAGCACTCCCCCGCGGCATAGGCATTGGGGAAGTCATGGGCGTAGCGGTAGCCCTTGTGGTAGCCCAGGCTGTCCATGAGCCGGGTGGGGGCATTGCGCAGGTACAGCGGCACCTCCAGCTCACCGGTGCGCTCGGCGTCCTCGCGCGCGGCGGCAAAGGCGCGGTAGAGCGCGTTGCTCTTGGGCGCCAGGGCCAGGTAGACCGCCGCCTCAGCGATGGCCCGCTCACCCTCGGCGGCGCCCACCCGCTCGAAGATGTCCCAGGCGTTGAGCGCCACCTCCATGGCCCTAGGATCGGCAAGGCCCACGTCCTCGGTGGCGATGGCCAGCAGCCGCCGCGCCACGTAGAGCGGATCCCCCCCTGCCACCAGGATGCGCGAGTACCAGTAGAGCGCGGCGTTGGGATCGGAGCCGCGCACCGACTTGTGGAAGGCGGAGATTAGGTCATAAAAGGCGTCGCCGCCCTTGTCATAGGCAATGAGGCGCCGCCCCGCCACCGCCCCGACCATGCTGAGCGTGACCTGCTTGCTCCCGTCGGGGTTTGGCGCGGCGAGGTCGAGCAGCATCTCCAGGAGGTTGAGAAGGCGCCGCGCGTCCCCGCCCGCAAGGTCGATGATGGCCTCACGCGCGCGCGGGTCCAGGGCAAGGCACTCCTTGGCAAGGCCGCGCCCGGAGGTCAGCGCGAGGTCGAGGAGCCGCCCCAGATCCCCTGCGGAGAGCGGCTTGAGCACATAGACCCTGGCCCTTGAGAGCAGGGCCTGGTTGAGCTCAAAGGAAGGGTTCTCGGTGGTGGCGCCGATGAAGGTCACGGTGCCGTCCTCGATATGGGGCAGGAAGGCATCCTGCTGGGACTTGTTGAAGCGGTGCACCTCGTCGACGAAGAGCACGGTGCGCTCGCCCATGAAGCGGCGCTGGCGGGCCTCGTCGATGGCGGCGCGGATGTCCTTGACCCCCGAGGTGACCGCGCTCAGGCGCTGCAGGTGGGCATTCGCCGCCCCGGCGATGAGCAGCGCCAGGGTGGTCTTGCCCACCCCGGGCGGGCCCCAGAGGATCATCGAGGGGCACTGCCGGCGCTCAATGGCCAGGCGCAGCGCCCGCCCCTCCCCGAGGAGGTGCTCCTGGCCGATGAACTCATCAAGGCAGGTGGGGCGCAGCCGCGCCGCCAGCGGCTCAAAGCTGCCGGCAGTCTCAGCGGTCGTCAAGCTTGGCGTCCTTGGGAATCTCCAGCTCAAAGTCCCGGTCGGTAACGTAGAAGGTCTGCTGGGAGAGGTGGTACTCGTTGAAGTTGCCGTCGCGCATCGTGAGCTTCACCACCTCCAGGTAGTTCTCATCGTTGAAGTGCAGCGAGAAGGCCTTGATGTCGCTGCCGGACTGGTTCTCAAGGTAGTAGTCGCGCACCGAGCCCGAGACCGTGTAGCGGTCCCAGACCGCCGGATCGTCGCCGGCAATGAGCAGGTAAAAGGGGGAGTTGGCGAGATCCTCGCGGGGGATGGAGGTCACCTGGTTGACAAAGGGATCATAGGAGCGGACCTTGCCATTCCTGGTGAAGACATACTGCTCGTCCGGCTCGCGAGTCCTGAGCATGAAGTCCTGCGGCCGGCGCAGCGCCACGCTGCCCCAGGACTCGGCAAGCAGGGTCCCGTCAGGCTTCCTGACCTTCTGCGAGAAGGCGGCCGAGAAGCCGGTCATCCCAGAGAAGATCCCCTTGAGATCGAGCTTGGCGTCCGCCCGGGCCGCCGTGGACATGGACAGCGCCCCCGCCATAAGCAGCGCCACCAGAGTTCTTGCCTTGGACATCGCCTGGCCCTCCCCTTGGATCACTCCCTGAACACACCCTCGCTGCGCAGCTGCTCAAACAGGCGCTTGGCCCTGGTCCAGCCATAGCCAAACTGGATCTCGATGCCCGTCACCGAGGGGTACTTGTTTTCCCGGTCATAGTACTCGCGCGCGTAGGCCGCCACCTTGTCAAAGTCAGGGTCGAGGCGCTTTTGGCCGTTGTCCGCCTCAGGCACCTCATCAAGCTCCTGCTCCGGGGTAGTCACGTCCTCGATGTACTCGGGCTCGCCGCGCTGGCGCCACAGCTCCACGCAGTGCCCCACATCCTCGTCGGTCACCAGCGGCGCCTGGGCGCGGAAGGTCGGGGCGTTGTTGTACTTGACCAGCATGTCACCGCGCCCGAGCAGGCTCTCGGCACCACTCTCATCGAGGATGACGCGCGAGTCCAGGCCCTGGGCCACGGTGAAGGCAATGCGCGAGGGCAGGTTGGCCTTGATGAGGCCGGTCACCACCTCGGCGCGCGGGGTCTGGGTGGCCAGCACGATGTGGATGCCGGCGGCGCGGGCCTTGGCGGCCAGGCGCTGGATGTAGGTGTCAATGGGCATGGAGCCGCGCTTGCGCGCCGAGGAGGCCATCACCAGGTCAGCCCACTCGTCCACCACCAGCACGATGGAGGGCAGCGGGCGCAGCACCTCGGGGCGGCCGCCCATTGAGGCGTCCCACATCGGGTCGTAGAGCTGCTCGCCGCGGGCATTGGCCTCACGGATCATCTGGTTCAGGGTCTTGACCTGGTTGACCTTGAAGCGGCTGATGAGCGCATAGCGGCGCTCCTGTTCGTCGATTAGCCACTGCAGCGCGGCCGGCGACTGGTCGACCACGTCGGTGATGATGGGGGTGATGAGGTGGGGCAGGCCCTCATAGCGGGTGAACTCCACGGTCTTGGGATCGATGAGCACCAGCCGCAGCTCCTCGGGGGAGCGCTTGAGCAAGAGCGAAATCAGGATGGCGTTCACCCCCGAGGACTTGCCGGCGCCGGTGGCGCCCGCCACCAGGAGGTGCGGGGCCTTGGCGAGATCCTCGATGATGGGCTGGCCGGACTGGTCACAGCCCAGGCAGAAGGGCAGCGTGGCGTCCGACTCCTGGAACTCCCTGCTCTCGGCAAGCTCCTTGAGCGCGATGACGCGGCGGCAGGGGTTGGGCACCTCCAGGCCGACGAAGGGCGTGCCCGGGATCATGCTGATGACCCGCACCGAGCTCGAGTTGAGCCGCAGCTCCCGGGCCAGATCCTGCGAGAGGTTGGCAATGGCGTTCCAGCGCACCCCGGAGTCCAGCTGGAGGTGGAAGACCACCACCACCGGGCCAATCTGGAAGTCCGCGACCTGGGCCTTGACGTTGAAGTTGACCATGAAGCGGTTGATGTCGCTGATCATCTGCTCGATCTGGTCATCGCTGATGTTCTGGGCCGGGGGGCTGTCGGCGAGGAAGCCCAGATCCGGTCGCCAGGGGCCATACTGGTGATGGGGGGCGGTGACCATGCTCTTCGAGGGCGCCTTGGTGGGGAAGGTCACCTGGTCACTGCCGGGCACATAGGCGCCTGCGGAAAGGTCCGGCTGGAAGGCGCCGCCGCCCTGGGGGGCGAAATCATCCCCCGAGGGGGCCACAGGATCATCCTGGGCCGGTTCCGCCTCGCTGGGCGCGGGCCGCTCCTGGGCAGGGGCGGCCTCACGGGGCGGCACCGCCGGCGCGGACGGGCGCGGCGGCTCCTCCACGGTGGGATAGGAGGGAAAGTCATCATCAAGGCCCGGGGTGAGCGGGGGCACCGCCGGCGCCTCCTCGGCCGGGGCGGGCGGGGCCTGGTAGACCCCCCGCCCCGCGTCAAGGTAGGAGGAGAAGGCGCGGTCATGCTCGGAGATGGGCGGTTCCTGCGGGGTCAGGCGGGCGCCCTCCAGATCGTCACGGCGCGGCGGGGGCGGCGGGTCGCCACCCGGCAGGAAGGAGCCGCGCTGGTCAAGCGGGGTCGCCACCTCAGGGTGCTTGTAGTCATCGAGGTTGATGATGTCACTGCCCAGCGGATCCTCTGGCTCGGGGCCGGGTGCGGGGATGGTGTGGCCGGCAAAGCTCTGCGGGTCGACATCCCCCTCCGGGCTGGCGGGCACCTCAAAGCTCGACTGCGGCGGCTCGGTGCGGGTGATGAAGGTATGCGGCTCGTCATCGCGCTCACTGGGCGCGGCGGGCACCGGCGCGGGGCCGCGGGTAATGACCGTGCTGATCCCGTCATTGCGCCGCGGGGGGCGCGGATCGGTGCGCGTGTCGATGATCATGGTCGAGGGGGCATTGGAGTCGCCATCCCCCCCAGTGCCGGTCGCGCTGCCCGCAGGGGAGATCTGCTCATAGCGCCGGGGCGCCTCAGGCGCCGCCGGGGCCGGCACAGGCACGGCGGGT
>JAILEI010000103.1 GCA_024688225.1 Succinivibrionaceae bacterium | reverse complement strand
GCCTCGAGGCGCAGCCTGGCCCAGTCCTTTGAGGGGCTCGAGGCCAAGGGATCGCGCTGGCACCTAAACAAGTACTGGATGATTGCCGGCAACTACGTGCTGATGTCCTTCTACTGCGCGGTGACCGGCTGGATGCTCTGGTACTGCGTGCGCGGCTTCATGGGCGATTTTGGCACCAACACCACCACCGAGCAGGCCGGGGCCGCCTTCTCCAGCATGCTCTCCTCCCCGTCGGGGATGCTGGTGAGCATGTTCGTGGTCATCGGCTTTGGCTTTGCGGTGTGCGCCCTGGGCCTGCGCCGCGGCGTGGAGCGGGTGAGCAAGCCGATGATGCTCATCCTGCTGGCGCTGCTGGTCTTCCTGGCCGCCCGCTCCTTCACCCTAGACGGCTTTGCCGAGGGCATGTCCTATTACCTGGCCCCCAATGTGGAGGCGATGCGCCAGCACGGGCTAATCGAAATCGTGTCGGCGGCCATGGCCCAGGCCTTCTTCACCCTCTCCATTGGCGTGGGGGCCATCCAGATCTTCGGCACCTACATGTCCTCGGAGCACACCCTGACCTCTGAGGCGCTGCGCATCACCCTGCTTGACACTACGGTGGCGCTGCTCTCGGGAATCGTGATCTTCCCCGCCTGCTTTAGCTATGGCATTGAGCCCGGCCAGGGACCGGGACTGGTGTTCGTGACCATGGTGTCGGTGTTCTCCCACATGGAGTATGGGGCCTTCTGGGGCGGTTTCTTCTTCCTGTTCATGCTGTTCGCGGCGCTCTCGACCCTGATTGCGGTGTTTGAGAACATCATTGCCACTAGCATGGAGATCTGCGGCGTGACCCGCGGGCGGGCGGTGCTGTGGAACCTCCTGGCCATTTCCGTCATCTCGGTGCCCTGCGTGCTGGGCTTCAATGTGCTCTCGGACTTCCACCCCCTGGGCGGGGGCAGCACCATCCTCGACCTTGAGGACTTCCTGGTGAGCAGCAACATCCTGCCGCTGGGCGCGCTTTGCTACGCGCTGTTTGTCACCTCACGCACCGGCATGGGCTTCAGGCGCTATGTCGATGAGGCCAACGTGGGGCAGGGGATCAAGATCCCCGCCCGCGGGCTGGCTTATTACCGGGTGTTCCTCCCGGTGGTGATCTTCCTGCTGGTGGCAAACTGCTACTTTGTGGCGTTCGGGGGCTGAGATGGAAAAGCGTGAGCTGTTCTCCTCCCGCCTCGGTTTCCTGCTCATTGCCGCAGGTTGCGCGATTGGCCTGGGCAACGTGTGGCGCTTTCCCTACATTGCCGGGGAGTTTGGCGGCGCGGTGTTTGTCCTGGTGTACGTGGCCTTCCTGCTTTTGGTTGGGGTGCCGCTTCTCACCGTTGAGCTTGCGGTGGGGCGGGCCTCGAGGCAGAGCCTGGGGCAGTCCTTTGAGCGCCTCACCCCGCGCAGCGGGTGGCGGCGCCACAAGTACTGGATGATTGCGGGCAACTACGTGCTGATGGCCTTCTACTCGCTGGTCACGGGCTGGATGCTCTACTACACGGTGGAGGTGTTCTCCGGCCAGCCGGGCAAGGGCATTGACGAGCGTGCGGCGGGGGAGTTCTTCTCCGGCCTTTTGGCCTCGCCGGGCGCGATGTTTATCTGCGCGCTGGCGGTTACGGTCCTGGCCTTTTCCATCTGCGCCGCGGGGGTGCGGCGCGGGGTGGAGCGGATCACCAAGCCGATGATGCTGGCGCTCTTCGCGCTCATGCTGTTCCTGGCCGCGCACAGTTTCCTGCTGCCCGGCTTCTCCGAGGGCATCAGCTACTACCTGAGTCCCAGCCTATCCAGCCTCTCTGACGGGCGCGGCGTGCTCGACGCCGTGTCGGCGGCCATGGGCCAGGCCTTCTTTACCCTGGGCCTGGGCGTGGGCTCCATCCAGATTTTTGGCTCCTACATGGACCGCCGCCATACCCTGCTGTCCGAGGCGCTGCTCATCACCGGCCTTGACACTGCGGTGGCGCTGCTTGCCGGGTTCATCGTCTTTCCCGCCTGCTTTAGCTATGGGGTGGAGCCGGGATCCGGCCCTGGGCTGGTGTTTGTCACCCTGGTCTCGGTCTTCTCCAACATGGAGAGCGGCTTTCTCTGGGGCGGACTGTTCTTCCTCTTTATGCTCTGCGCTGCGGTCTCTACCCTCATCACGGTGTTTGAGAACATCATCGCCATCTGCATGGAGCTGTTCGGGATCTCGCGCACCAAGTCCGTGCTCTTGAACTTTGCGGCCGTGGTGGCGCTGGGCATGCCCTGCCTGCTGGGCTACAACCTGCTTTCCTGGGTGCACCCGCTCGGGGGCGAGAGCACCATCCTCGATGCCTATGACTTTGTGCTCTCAAACAACATCCTGCCCCTGGGGGCCCTCTGCTACATTGCCTATGTGGCCATGGGCCGCGGCTGGGGATTTGGCGCCTACCTCCATGAGGCGAATACGGGCGAGGGGCTGAAAATCCCCGCCTGGGCGCAGCGCTACTACCAGGTGGCGCTGCCCGTGGTGGTGATCCTGCTGTTCCTGCAGGGTTACCTGACCTTTTTTGGCAATTGACTTTGATGGGACTTGAAAATGGAAAAGCGTGAACAGTTCAGATCGCGTCTTGGCTTCCTCCTGATTGCGGCCGGGTGCGCGATTGGGCTTGGCAATGTCTGGCGCTTCCCCTACATCACCGGCCAGAACGGCGGGGCGGTGTTCGTGATCATCTACCTCTTCTTCCTGCTGATCCTCGGCGTGCCGCTGCTCACCGCGGAGCTCGCCGTGGGTCGCGCCTCGCGGCGCTCCATTGCCCAGGCCTTCAACGTGCTGGAGACCCCGGGGAGCAAGTGGCACCTCAACAAGTACTGGATGATCCCCGGCAGCTACATCCTGATGTCGTTCTATGGCCTGCTCACCGGGTGGATGCTTTACTACTGCGTGCGCTTCATCACCGGGCAGGTGCCCACCAACATCACCGAGGAGGCAGCCAGCGCCGCCTTCGGGGAATTGCTTGCCAGCCCCCTGTCGATGTTTGTCGCCATGACCACGGTGGTGGTGGTGGCATTCGCCATTGTGGCCTTTGGGGTGGTGAGGGGCATTGAGCGCATCACCAAGCCGATGATGCTCGCCCTGCTGGCGCTGCTGGTGTTCATGGCAGTGCGCAGCTTCACCATGCCAGGGTTTGCCGAGGGCGTGGCCTTCTACCTGCGCCCTGACTTCTCGATCTTCTCGGACAAGGATCTGCTCATCAACGCGCTGTGGGCGGCGATGGGCCAGGCCTTCTTTACCCTGAGCGTTGGCCAGGGCTCCATTGAGATCTTCGGCTCCTACATCAACCGTGATCACTCCCTGCTCTCCGAGGGCGTGCTGATTTGCGCCCTGGACACGGTGGTGGCGCTGCTGGCGGGCTTCGTGATTTTCCCTGCCTGCTTTAGCTACGGCGTGGAGCCGACGGCGGGGCCCGGGCTGCTGTTCGTCACCCTGAACACCGTCTTCTCCAACATGGAGTGGGGGGCGATGTGGGGCGGATTGTTCTTCCTCTTCATGCTCTTTGCCGCGCTCTCGACCCTGGTGGGGGTCTTCGAGGCGATCATCGCCATGTCGATGGAGCTGTTTGGCATCACGAGGAAGCGGGCGGTGGTGGCCAACTTCATTGCCATCATGCTGCTTTCCATCCCGGCGCTGCTGGGCTTCAACGTGCTCTCCTTCGTGCAGCCGATGGGCGAGGGATCCTGCATCATGGACCTGCAGGACTTCATCATCTCGAACAACATCCTGGTGCTGGGCTCGTTCTTCTTTGTCTGCTTCATCACCGCCAGGACGGGCATGGGCTTTCAGCGCTACCTTGAGGAGTCCAACTCCGGCGAGGGGCTCAAGGTGCCGGCCTGGATCTACCCTTACCTGCGCTATGTGCTGCCCTGCATCATCCTGGTGCTGTGGGCGGTGGGCATTGCCAAGGTCCTGCTCTAGGCGCACCTAACTTGCCCCCAGGTGAGTTGTTGCGGGGGCAATCTTTTGATCTGGGTGGCAAAATGGGCGCAAAAATGCGCACATTTGCCACCCATTTCCAATGCTGGTGCTATAATCGGCGCACCTACAGCAAATAAATAAGTCATAACCTGTTCCCCTTCTGCCCACGGAATTCCAGATACAATGCGTCACATCAAGAAGTTAATGTGCACGGCGGTTGCTTTTGCCCTCGTGTGCGGGGCCAATGCTGCAGGCATCGATCGCCTGGCCATGACCTATGAGGCCGGCAAGCACCAGGGCGGCCTTTCCAACCATAGTCGCGTGCTCGAGCAGCGCGAGGCCTACCGCGCCGCGGTGAGCGCCATCAAGTCAGGCGACACTGAGCGCGCCCGCGCCATCCAGTCCAGCGCACTGAAGGGATATCCCCTCAGCGTCTACATCGATTACTACCTCCTCGCGGAGGATCCCAGCGTCGGCAAGTTCCCCTCGGTGATGCGCTTCATCAAGTCCGGCCGCCACGGCGAGCTGTCGGACCTCCTGCGCATGAGGTACGCGGACTACCTCGCGGATCTGGGCCAGTACCAGAAGGTCAGCGAGCTCATCGGCCCGCAACCCATGAGCGAGGCGCAGGCCACCACCAAGTCCCGCAAGGGGTTGCTGTGCCGCTTCTACGAGGCCAACTGGAACATTGGCCACGGCTCGCCCGCGGCGATCGCCTATGCCACCTCGCTGTACAAGTCATCCTCAGGGGTCCCGCAGGGATGCCAGGGACTGATTTCCACCTGGACGCGCAAGGGATACCTGACCCCGCAGGTGCGCATGGACAAGTTCACCTCCGCCTACATGCGCGTGAAGGGTGAGGCGCAGGCGAGGCGTGAGGCGGCGGCGCTCAAGGGCACGCCCCTGGGCAGCCTCACTGAGGCCGCGATGCGCCACTTTGCCAACCCGGGCAAGGCACTTGCTGGTATGCCCGCCTCGAGCCATGACCTGGCGGTGCTGGTCTTCAAGCGCTATGCGGTGGTTGACCCGACGGGGGCGGCGCGCGACCTTGGGGACTTTGAGGCACGCTTCAGGCCCACGGCCACCGAGTCCATCGAGGTGCGCCAGGCGATTGCGCAGCGCCTCACTGGGCGCACCCGCTCGCTTGAGGAGGTGCGCTGGGCGGACCGGAACCTGCCCATGGCGGGCTGGACCGAGGAGTTGCTTGAGCAGCGCCTGCGCCGCGCCATCTGGTTTGCGGAGTGGAAGCGCGCTGACCAGATCCTCTCCCGCATGGGTCCTGAGTTCAAGTCTGACACCAACTGGCGTTACTGGGAGGGGCGCGTGGCCCTTGAGAATGGCCGCAAGGCCGAGGGCCAGCGGATCCTCGCCGAGGTGGCCAAGGATCGCAGTTTCTTTGGCTTCCTGGCCGCCCAGACCCTGGGCCAGCCCATGCCGTTCAACGAGATGCGCCTGCCCCGCCATGCCGACCTGAATGTGGCCCTGTCGCGCAACAGCGCCGTGCACCGCTTCTTTGAGCTCTATGCCCTGGATGATCGCAATGCCTCATTGGAGTGGCGCGAGGTGGCCAAGACCTCGTCGGATGAGGATGCCCTCGTCATGTCGGAGTGGGCGCTGCGCAACGGCCTGACCCGCTACGCCATTGACAGCGTGGTGGCGTCCCAGCGCTGGGATGCCCTGGCCTACCGCTTTCCCGCGCCCTACATGGACATTTACCGGCGCAACTCCAAGAACCAGAACGTGCCGCTGTCCTTCCTCTACGGCATCTCCCGCCAGGAAAGCATGATGAACCCAGTGGTGCGCTCGCCGGTGGGCGCCGTGGGCCTGATGCAGCTGATGCCGGGCACGGCAAAGCTGGTGTCGCGCCAGAACGGGTGGAAGTACCAGGGCACCTCGCAGCTGACTGATCCCAGTGTCAATGTACGCCTAGGCACTGCCTACCTGCGTGACATGCTGGGCAAGTTCGGCAACAACCGGGTGCTGGCGGCCGCGGCCTACAACGCAGGGCCGCAGCGAGTCTACCAGTGGGCCTCCAATGACAGTGTCAAGCGCGACGCGGCCATGTACGTGGAGAACATCCCCTTTGCCGAGACCCGCAAGTACGTGCAGAACGTGCTGCTGTATGACACCATCTACAACAAGCTGCTCAACAACCGC
>JAILEI010000063.1 GCA_024688225.1 Succinivibrionaceae bacterium | reverse complement strand
GGTGGGCCCCGGGGACCTGGTCGACTTCATCGCCGTGGCCAAGGGCGAGGCCGGTGAGGCGCTCTCCCGCCCCCATGACGCCACCTTCCGCGTGGTGGGCACCCTCACCATCGGCGGGCAGCTCGACTCCGCCCTGGGCTTTTGCGACCTTGGCGCCCTCGCCGCGGCCACCGGCCGCGCCCCCAACACCATCCACCTGCTCACCCCGGATCTCGACCATGCCCTCGAGGACGCCTTCGCCGCGGCCCAGGGGCTGCCCGAGCGGCTCTACGTGGACAGCTGGTACTCCTCGCAGGGCAAGCTGCGCCGGGACATCGAGATGGTGCGCTCGGTGATGTACCTGGCCATGATCGCGGTGATGGGCGTGGCCTGCTTCAACATCATCGGCAACCTCACCATGCGCGCCGCCGGCAAGGGGCGCGAGATCGCCATCCTGCTCACCATGGGCGCCAGGCGGCGCACCATCGCGCTCGCCTTCGCCACCATGGGGCTGTGGTCGGGGCTGCGCGGCATCGTGCCCGGGCTCGCCATCGGCTGCGCGCTGGCCCACTGGCTGACCCCAATCATGCGCGCCCTCGAGGCGCTGCTGGGCACGCGCTTTTTGAACCCGGAAATCTACTTCATCGACTTCATTCCCTCGCAGCTTAGGGCCACTGACGCCCTGCTGGTCGCTGCGGTGGCAGTAACCATGAGCCTGGCGGCATCAGCCTACCCAGCCGCCAGGGCCTCCTCAATCCGGGTAGTGACCGCCCTTGGGGGCTAGGAGAAGCATATGAAGGCATTGGTAGCCTACGCCAACGGCACCGAGGATCTGGAGGCCACCGCGGTGGCCGACGTCCTCAGCCGCGGCGGAGTTGAGGTGGTGCGCGCGGCGGTGGCCGCGGGCGGCGCCACCGAGGTGACCCTCGCCCATGGCACCCGGGTGCGCCTGGACGCCAACATCGAGGACTGCCAGGGGCCCTATGACGCCATCATCGTCCCGGGCGGGCTCCCTGGCGCCCAGCACTGCCATGACAGCGCGGCGCTCACCCGCCTGCTTTCCGCCCAGCGCCAGCGCGGCGCCCTGGTGGCCGCCATCTGCGCCGCCCCGGGCTTCGTGCTCGCCGAGCACGGCCTGATCGGCAACGCGCGCGCCACCTGCTACCCCGGCTGCAAGGACAGCCTCATCCCGGGACTCTGCCCCGAGGGGGTGGTCAACGACCGCGAGCACCACATCATCACCGGCAAGGGCCCCTGGTACGCGCTGGAGTTCGCCCTCGAGATCCTCGGGGATCTCATGGGCGACGCCGTGCGCGCCCAGGTTGAGGGAGGGATGAGGCCATGAGCCGCCGCTGCCTTGCGGCGCTCGCGGCGCTGGCCCTGCCCGCCGCGGCGCTTGCCGATCCCACCATGGTGTTCCTCCACCACATGGACGACACCTTCACCGGGCTCAGTGCCCGCGCCTTTGAGGACTACGCCAGCGCCGAGGGCGTGGAAATCGAGATCTACGACGCGCACAACGAGGCGGTGCTGCAGGTCGAGCAGTGCGTGAAGGCCCTGCGCGAGCACCCGGGGCACACCATCATCATCAAGGCCAAGGACGGCGAGGTGGCGCGGCAGGTCATCGAGGTCGCCAAGAAGTACGACACCAACGTGATCTTCTTCAACCACAGCCCGGGACTCGCCGTGCTCGAGCAGTTCGACAACGCCTGGTACGTGGACAGCGACCCCAAGCGCGCCGGCACCGAGCAGGCCAAGGCCATCCTCGAGCTGCTGGCCCAGGACGACCAGGTGGACCGCAACCATGACCGGCAGCTCTCGGTGATGATCCTCAAGGGCACCGAGGGCAACATCCACACCGTGCAGCGCACCAAGGGCTTCATGGACGCCATGGCGACCTCGCAGTACAAGGTCAAGGTGGAGAAGATGGTCGGCTGTGACTGGGACGGCGGATGCGCCTTCCAGGAGACCCTCAGGGCGCTCGATGAGCGGGGCGACGACCTCGAGGCGATCATCGCCAACAACGACGCCATGGCGCTCGGCGCGGCCAGCGCGGTGCGCGAGCAGGGCCCGCGGCACGGCTACGAGCGCCTGCCCATCGTGGGCGTGGACGCCATCGACGAGGCGGTGCGGGCGGTGGCCGCGGGGGAGATGCTGATGACGGTGGACTTCAACCTGCCGCTCAACGTCAAGGTGGCGATGACCCTCGCCAAGGCGCTGGACGAGGGCCGGGACCTGGTGACGGACGAGATGAAGGGGGTGACCATGAGCAGTGAGTACCCCATCTTCTACGTGGACACCCGCCCCATCAAGATCATGCAGGCCCGCTCCATGGTCAGGGAGCAGCGCTAGCGGCTGCACCCCAGAGCACATGAGCGCACCCCGGACGGCCTCCCACTACCTCGAGCGCCAGGGCGACCTGCCCGCGGCATTCCGCCGCGCCGCCCTGGCCCTGGCCGAGCGCGTGGCCTCGCAGCGCATCCTCGACACCTCGCTGCAGGGGCTGTGCGGGATCCTGGGCATCGCGTGCCAGGCCGGCGCCTCGGGCACGCAGGGGCTGTTCATGCAGGTGCGCGCGCTGCTGCAGCGCTTTGGCATGGCCCTGGTGCCCTGCTCGATCCCCTGCGACCTCGCCGTCACCGACTCCATCTACGCGGTCACCGCCCCCGACCTCTACCAGGACGAGGACTGCTTCTTCGTCAAGCAGCTCATGGAGTCGGGGCGCACCCCCGCGCTGTCCGACATGCCCCGCATCACGCGCATGAACGAGAAGATGGCCAACTACAACGTGATGCTCCGGGTGTTCGAGGCCCTGTTCGTCATCTCCTCGGGCAAGCTCGGCTCCCACCAGCGCTCGGTGCTCGCCGACCTGCTCGGCAGCCTGCGCCTGCCCGCTGACGGCCTGCGCTACCTGCGCGCCTGCTACTCCTTTGCCTCCGAGCAGCGCAACTGCCACTGCGACTTCACCGCGGGCCACTGCTTCCGGCCGCTCAAGGAGGATCTCACCGAGCGCGTCTGCGAGTGCCTCGCGGCCATCGCCGCCGCCAGCCCCTACCTCCAGCCCTTCAACGAGGAATACCCCGAGATTGAGCGGCTGCGCGCGCACTACCGCAAGTACCGCTCGGGCATCGCCGCCGCCGCC
>JAILEI010000042.1 GCA_024688225.1 Succinivibrionaceae bacterium | reverse complement strand
CAACCGCAAGTTCGTGGGCATGCTGCTCCACATCCTCTCCGGGGTGGAGGACTTCAGGCAGCCAATGCGTGTCCGCCACAGCCTCGAGAACATCCCCTGCATCTGCCTGCTCCTCGCCATGCGCGGCAAGCTCACCTCCTTCCCCTCCGCCGCGATGTTCATCAAGTTCAGGGCGGACTACTTCCGCGGGCTGGGGCTCATCGAGGGCGACGCCATCCCCTCCCACGACACCCTAAGGAGCGTGTTCATGTGCCTCGACGCCAGCAGCCTGCGCGACACGGTCCTCGGCCGCATCCAGGAGATGATCGCGAAAATCACGGGCCGCACGAAGGGCGGCAAGGGCAGCACCAGCGCCATGGGCATATATGACGCCTCCTCCTGCGTCTGCCTCGCCCCCATCCCCCCTGGATGGCAAGACGGATGAGACTGAGTCCTTCCAGGACTGCCTGCGCAGGATGGCCCTCGCCAACACCATGGTCACCGCCGACGCCCGGCACTGCCCACCCCGGACCGCGGCCACCATTACCGGGAGGGGGTGGCATGTACACGCTCACCGTCCATGACAGCGAGCGGGCGCCCAGGCAGCGCCTGGAGGCCGCCCTGGACGCCGCCTGCGACCGGGCATCCAGGATCTCCCACAACCAGTGCGGCTACGAGATCCTCATGCTCGATCCCAAGGCGCCGCAGGAGGGCCTCCCGGGGACCCGCGCCTACGTGCGCATGTCCTGCCACCAGCGGGACGCCCAGGGCGGCGATACAGCCACCTCCCACCTTTTCATCTCCTCCTCCGACAGCCCGCGCCTCATTGTGGAGGCACTGGACAGCCGCCACGCCGTGGCGGGCGGCCGGCACTGGCCCGGTGACGACTTCTGCGACGGGGACGGGGGCGCGCCCATGGACAAGGACGCCACCAAGGTGATGGCGACGCTCAACAACATTGCCTGCGCCCTGTACCGCGTGGCCGCGGCCAACTTCCACGGCTCCTGCATGGCGGAGACCCGGCTGAGGTTTGAGGAGTGCCCGGAGGACCTGCTGTCGCAGCTGGTGCCGCTACTTAAGGGGCAGTGCCTGTCAACACTGCTCAAGGAGAACATGAGGGGAACCCTGAAGGGGGCCGCCGCGAAGGCGGGAAAGGTGGGCTGAGGGGCGCCGCTGCCGGTGCAGTCGCCCCCCCCTGGGGGGTAAAATGGGGGTCGCCAGTAAAAATTCGCTGGAGGGGGCCGCCACTGGAAAACCCCTTGAAAACCTGGATGGGGATCCTGGCGGGGATCCCCCATGCGTAACCACTACCGCCCTGCCCGGGGCCCCAAGCAAGGTACATTCCCATGGCAAGCCAAAAACTGGCGCTGATTGACGGCTCCTCCTACATCTACCGCGCCCATTACGCCTCCTCGCGCCAGCGGCTCACCACCGCGGCGGGCATCCCCACCGGGGCGGTGGTGATCATGGCCAACATGCTGCGCGGCCTCATCCGCAAGCACCAGGGGGATCCCATGCTCTGCGTCTTTGACGCCCATGGGCGCAATTTCCGCCATGAGCTCTACCCCGAGTACAAGGCCAACCGCCCGCCGATGCCCGCAGATCTCATCACCCAGGTGGGGTACGTGCACCGCCTGGTGGACGCGCTGGGCATCGCGCGCACCGAGGTGGCGGGCGTGGAGGCCGATGACGTGCTTGGCTCCTACTCGCGGGCCGCCAGGGCGGCGGGCATGGAGTGCGTCATCTACACCGGGGACAAGGATCTCGCCCAGCTGGTCGGGGAGGGGGTCACCCTCTGCGACACCATGAAGGATGTCACCTACGACGAGCAGGCGGTGCGCGAGCGCTACGGGGTGGATCCCTGCCACATCGTGGACTGGCTGGCCCTCAAGGGCGACACCTCGGACAACATCCCGGGGATGGGCAAGGTGGGGGACGTCACCGCGCTGGCGCTCATCAACGCCCTGGGCGGGGTGGAGGACATCTACGCGCGCCGTGATGAGATCGCGGGGCTCAAGTTCCGCGGGGCGGGCAAGTTTGCGGCGCGCCTTGAGGAGGCGATCGAGTCGGTGCGGCTCTCGCTGCGCCTGGCCACCATCAACACCAAGGTGCCGCTGCCGATCGCCCTTCCCGACCTGCGCCCGGCCAGTCCCCACCGCGAGGAGCTGCTGGCGCTTTACGGCGAGCTGGAGTTCACCCGCCTCCACGACGAGCTGCTGCGCGAG
>JAILEI010000040.1 GCA_024688225.1 Succinivibrionaceae bacterium | reverse complement strand
AGCCTCGCCCCGGCCTCCGCCGCGGTGTCAAACACGCTGGCCTCGCGCATGGCGATGTTGCGGTAGCGGGCCGCCACCGCCCCGGCCACCACCGGCACCAGGTGCGGGCGCACCAGGGCCACGCACGATCCGCCAAACCCGCCCCCGGTCTGGCGCACCGCTCCGGGCTCGCCGCGCGACTCCAGGGCCTCGCGGGCAATCTCCACCAGGGCATTGGTCTCTGGCACGCAGATCTCAAAGTCATCGCGCATCGAGCAGTGGGACTCATACATCAGCCGCCCCAGCCCCTGGAGGTCGCCTGACTCGAGGGCCGACGCGGCCTCCTCCACCCGCTGGTCCTCGGTGATCACGTGGCGGGCGCGGCGGAAGGTCCCCTCGTCCATCGCCCCGCGGTGCGACTCAAGCATCCCCAGCGAGGCGTCGCGCAGGGCCCTGACCCCCAGGATCCGGGCCGCGGCCTCGCACTGGGCGCGGCGATCCGCGTATTCCGACCCCACCAGCTGGTGCTTGACGTTGGAGTTCATGATGAGGATCCGCAGGTCCCCGGGGACCCGCACCTGCCTGGTCTCGCGCGAGCGGCAGTCAAGGAGCATCAGGTGCCCCGCCTGCGCCAGCGCGCTCACCGCCTGGTCCATGATCCCGCACGGCATGCCGCAGCGCGCCTCGCTCTCCTGGCCGACAAGCGCAATGTCCATGGGGGAGAGGCCCAGGCCGAAGGCCCCGTTGAGCAGGGTGCCAAAGGCCACCTCAAGGGCCGCCGAGGAGGACAGCCCGGCGCCCAGCGGGATGTCACCCGCAATGGCAAGGTCCAGGCCGCCAAGCGCCAGGCCGCGCCCGGCCAGGATGGCGGCGACCGCCCTCAGGTAGTTGGCCCAGAGCTTGTCAGGGTGGGGCCCCAGGCCCGCCGCCGGGGTGAACTCATCGCACTCCCCGCCATGGATGTCGCAGGCCAGGACCCGCACCAGCTCAGTGTCGCCGGGCGCGGCGCAGATGGCAGTCCCGTGGCGGATGGCGCACGGCATCACAAAGCCGTCATTGTAGTCGGTGTGCTCGCCGATGATGTTCACGCGCCCCGGCGCATAGGCCAGCAGGGAGGGCTCCCGCCCAAAGTGGGCGGTGAACTCCCGCCTGGCCCGATCCTCAACCCTTTCCATCGCTCCTGCCTCCCCGTGTGCCTATCCCTGCCGCCCCTGCGTGTAGTGGGTGTCCCCAAGGCCACGCAGCCGCGCCGCGGCCTGCTCGGCGGTCAGGTCACGCTGCCGCTCGGCCAGCAGCTCAAAGCCGGCCACAAACTTCTTGACCGTGGCCGAGCGCAGCAGCGGCGGGTAGTAGTGCGCGTGCAGCTGCCAGCCCTCATGGGGCCGCCCATCGGTGGGGGCGCCATGCCAGCCCATCGAGTAGGGGAACGAGCACTCAAAGAGGTTGTCGTAGCGGGTGGTCAGGCGCTTGATGGCCAGGGCAAGATCGTCCCGCTGCGCACCGTCGAGCCCAGTCAGCGCCCCCACCCTGAACTTGGGCAGCAGCAGCGTCTCGAACGGCCAGAAGGCCCAGTAGGGCACCACCGCCACGAAGTGCTCGGTCTCGAGGACCACCCGCTCCCCGAGATCGAGTTCCCGCAGGGCATAATCGAGCAGGAGCGGCGAGCCGTGGCGGGCCTGGTACTCCTCCTGGCGGGACAGCTCCCGGGTGATCTCCTCGGGCAGGTAGGAGCAGGCCCAGACCTGCCCGTGCGGGTGGGGGTTGGAGCACCCCATCACCGCCCCCTTGTTCTCGAAGAGCTGCACCCAGCTATAGTCCCGGCCCAGCTCCTCGTACTGCCCCGCCCACAGGTCCACCACCCCGCGGATCTCAGGGACGGAGAGCAGCGGCATGGTCTTGGAGTGGTCCGGGGAGAAGCAAATCACCCGTGCCGTGCCGCGCGCCGGCTCGGCGCGGAACAGGTCGTCACCCTCGCCCGCCCCCTCCATGGGGGTGTCCGGGGTAAGCGCGGCAAAGTCATTGGTGAACACGAAGTTCTGCCCATAGGCAGGGTTGCGGTCCCCCGACACCCGGGGGTTGCCGGGACAGAGGTAGCAGGAGGGATCGTAGGCCGGGCGCCCCTCGGGCGGCAGTTTCTCCACCTGCCCCTGCCAGGGGCGCCGGGCACGGTGCGGGGAAACCAGGATCCACTCACCGGTCAGAGCGTTCAGGCGGCGGTGGGGATGGGCCGCCGGGTCAAACCTTTCCATGCTCATCTCCTCCCTATTCCGCATATCCATTGGGGTTGCGCTCCTGCCAGCGGTAGGCGTCGGCGGTCATGTCATCGAGGGTGCGCTCGGCACGCCATCCCAGCTCGCGCGCGGCCTTGCTGGGATCGGCATAGCACTGCACCACGTCGCCAGGGCGGCGGGGGGCAAACTTGTAGGGCAGGTCGCGGCCGATGGCGCGCGAGAAGGCCCTGACCATGTCGAGCACGCTGTAGCCAATGCCGGTGCCCAGGTTGTAGACATGCACCCCCGGGTTGCCCATGCAGTGGCGCAGCGCCGCCACATGGCCCAGCGCGAGATCCACCACGTGGATGTAGTCGCGGACGCAAGTGCCGTCAGGGGTGGGGTAGTCGTTGCCAAAGATGTTCAGGTGCGGCAGGCGCCCCACCGCCACCTGGGTGAGGTAGGGCATGAGGTTGTTGGGGATGCCCTTGGGATCCTCGCCCAGCGTCCCGGACTCATGGGCCCCTACGGGGTTGAAGTAGCGCAGCAGCGTGACCGAGAAACCCGGGTCGGCGGCCTGCAGCTCCTCGGCCATGTACTCCACGTCGATCTTGGTCTGGCCATAGGGGCAGTTGGCGCGCTTCACCGGCGAGAGCTCGGTGAGCGGCACCGTGTCAGGCTCCCCGTAGACCGTGGCCGAGGAGGAGAAGATGAAGTTCTTGATCCCGTGGTCACGCATGGCGCACAGCAGGGTGCGCGACCCGCCCACGTTGTTGTCATAGTACTCAAGGGGCTTGCTGATGGACTCCCCCACCGCCTTGAGGCCGGCAAAGTGGATTACGGCGTCGATGTGGCGCCCCGCAAGGGCCGCCTCCACCTGCTCGCGGACGCGCACGTCCCCCACCACCAGCGGGATGCGGCGGCCGCAAATACGATTGATGCGACCAAGGACCGCGGGACTGGAGTTGCAGAAATTGTCGAGGATGACCGCCTCAAAGCCGGCCTTGACCAGCTCAACCACAGTGTGGCTGCCGATGTAGCCTGCACCACCCGTAACCAGAACCGTTGCCATTTTCCCTCCACAGGTATGCGGCATCGCCGCAGCAAATCAAACCAATTGGGGGAATCATAGTGCATCGTTGCCTGGGAAAGGGGGCTTTTGTCAAAACTGTGCGCGGTTTCATGTTTTTGGCCGCGGCCAGGCACGTCGGCGGAGATTGCCCAAATCTGCTAAGATTGCGGCATGGGCGATAAGAAGAGAAAACTTCACACTGACTGGGAAACCCGCAAGCGCGAGCACCGCAAGATGGATCGCGAGTCGGGATGGGGCAAGGGCTGGACGGGCAGGCCGAGGTTCCAAATCTCGCTGCTGCGGCCCTCCTACCTCGGCATCTGGCTGATGATCGGCCTGCTCTGGCTGATCGTCACCTTGCTTCCTTACACCATCATCATGTGGCTGGGGCGCATGCTCGGCCTGACCCTGGTGCGCTTAATCAAGAACCGCAAGTACGTGACCGACTGCAACCTGAGGCTGGCCTTCCCTGACATGCCCCAGGAGGAGAGGGATCGCCTGGCCCGCAAAATCTTCATCAACTCAGGGCAGGCTGTCTTTGAGACTGGCATCGCCTGGTTCTGGTCGGACCGCCGGCTGCTCAGGCACAGTGCCGTAGACGAAGAGGAGATCAAGCGTGCCCGTGAGCTGATTGAAGTCCAGCACAAGCGAGTTTTGGTGATGACCGCCCACTTCGTCACCCTTGAAATCATGGCCAGGCTCTACGCCCTCCATGTGGCACCGGGCATAGGCATCTACCGCTCCTCGGACCACCCCCTTTGGGAGTACCTGCAGGTCAAGGGTCGCCTCAGATCCAACCTGGCGCTGGTGGACCGCAACGACCCGCGCTCCATCGTCAAGGCATTGATGAGCGGCCACCCCACCTGGTACCCGCCGGATCAGGATTACGGTCCCCGGGTCTCGATCTTCGCTCCGTTCTTCGGAGTCGAAAACGCCGCAACCATCACCGGCCCCCATGACCTTGCCCGCATCAAGAACACCGTGGTGCAGCCGTATTGGATCATCCGCAGCCACAGCAAGTACCATCTCCACATCGGCGCCCCGCTTGAGGGTTTCCCCAGTGCCGATGCCCGCGCCGACACGATCCGCTGCAACCGGGCCATAGAGAAAATGATTTTGATGGCCCCCGAGCAGTACCTGTGGGTGCATCGGCGCTTCAAGACCGCTCCGCCAGGGGAGCCGTCGCGCTACCCTGAGATTGAATGAGGCAAAATGACAATGGCAAAAAAGACAGTGGCATTGGCCATGGCAGTTGGAGCAATCATGCTGGGCGGGTGCATCAGCGAAACTGAGCATGCGGCGGCAGATCGGATCATCACCGCCCTGCCCACCGAAATCGAGGGTTGCACCTTCATCAGGGACGTGGACGCCGCGGGCTGCGCCACCATCGAGTCATCCCGGTTCCTGCTGCGGCGCGAGGCCGCCAAGGCCGGGGCCACCCACGTGGTGGAGGTGCACGCCTACCCCGTGCAGCTCATCGGCAATTTCTTTGGGGTGGCCCTCACGGGGCGCGCCTACCGCTGCCCGGCTGGCAAGGGGCCGCTGCTTGAGAGCGACAGCGCCAGGCTGGAGGCCCCTGACTACCTGCCCAGCCCCAGCCCTGATGACGTGGACAGCGAGATGATACGCTTCCGCCCGCGCTAGCCCCCCTGGGGCAGGTCCCCCAGGATCTCCCCCCAGATCCGCTCCACCGTGGCGCAGGCCCCGGGGCGATCACTGTAGTGCACCACCCGCGGCTGGCCTGCCAGCGAGACCCGGTGGTAGACCCCGCGCAGCGCCAGGTAGGCATCCTTGAGGGTGACGGCCTGATCCTCAGGCAGGATCCTCAGCCGGGCGCACTCATCGAAGATGCGCACGTTGTCTGACCACAGCACCAGGTCAGGGTGGCGCGGCGCCTCCCTGAGCATCAGGTACTGGGCGATGAACTCCACGTCCACCATGCCCCCCTGCCCCTGCTTGAGGTCAAAGCGGCTCTCGTTGCTGCGATCCAGGCGCTGCCTCATCTTGGCGCGCATGTCGAGGACATCGGACCGCAGCTTGGCAGGATCGCGCCCCATCCTCAGCACCCGCTCGCGGATGGCGCTGAAGGCCTCCATGACCCGGGGCGATCCCGCAATCGGGCGGGCCCGCACCAGGGCCTGGTGCTCCCAGGTCCAGGCCCGGGTGCGCTGGTAGCCCTCAAAGCCCTCCACGTCGGTGATGAGCATGCCCGAGTCCCCGTCCGGGCGCAGGCGCATGTCGAGGTCATAAAGCACCCCGCTGCTCATGGGGGTGGTGCACAGGTGCAGCATGCGCTGCACCAGGCGCTGGTAGAACATCGAGCATGGCACGCTGCGCGCGCCCTCGGTCATGCCCTCGCCATTCTCGCGGATGATCACCATGTCGAGGTCTGAGCGGTACCCAAGCTCCAGGCCCCCCAGCTTGCCGTAGGCAATGACCGCCATGCCTGGATCCTCGGCGCTGCACCCCGGGGGATGGCCATAGCGGGACTCCGTCTCCTGCCAGGAGAGCAGCAGCAGCTCCCTGACCAGGGCCTCGGCGAGGAAGCTCAGGGAGTCGCTAATCTTCATCAGGGGCAGGCTGCCCGCCCGGTCCGACATGGCAATGCGCAGCACCTGCACCTGCTTGAAGAGCCGCAGCTCCTCCATCTCCGCCTCGAGATCATCGGGCGGGATCCTCAGCAGCGTCTCCCGGATGGAGGCCAGGAACTCCGGGGTGCTGGGCGGGGCCTGGTAATAGTGGGGGGCAATCAGCTCATCCATCAGGATGGGGTGCCGGGCGATGAGCGCCGCGGCAAACTCGTTCTCCCGGACGAGGTTGATCACCCGCTCCAGCACCGAGTGGTTGTCATTAAGCAGCAGCAGGTAGGTGGTCCGCAGGGCAATGCGCTCGATGAGCCGCGAGAGCTTGCCGAACATCTGGGTGGGCTGGTCCTCTGCCGCCACCTGCTTGATGAGGCGCGGCATGAGCCGCACCAGGGTCTCTGACCCGCGCGGTCCCACCGGCATCCGCCTCAGGGTCTGGCGCAGCTCGAGGATCTGCGTGGCCAGGCCATGGGCCTCCGCGGGGCGGCGCATCAGCGGCTCCAGGGTGGACTGCAGCTCCCCGGCGCTGAGGCTGGTGTCCCAGAACTCGGCGCTCTCCTTGATGGTCTCAACCTGGTCTGCCGTGCCATCATCGCGCATGATCTTGACGAATTCGCTGTGCACCTCGGATCGCACCCGCCCCAGGTGGGCGGCCACCTCCTCCCAGGGACCCATGCGCATCCCCAGGGCCACCTTGGCCTGGTCGCGCTCGGTTGAGGGGATGGTCTGCAACTGCTGGTCGGAGAGTTCCTGCACCACGTTCTCGAGGTGGCGCAGGAACAGGTAGTGGCGATCCAGCATCGCGGTCACCCCGGCCGGCAGCAGGTCCAGCTCCGTGAGGCTCCTCAGGGTCTTGCGCAGGTTGCGCTCCTGCAGGCGGGTGATCCGCCCCCCGCGCATCAGCTCAAAGACCTGGGTGATGAACTCAATTTCCCGGATCCCGCCCATGCCCAGCTTGAAGTTGTCATCGAGCCGGCGGCGCCTGACCTCGGCCTCGATGGTGTGCTTTAGCTTGCGGAGCGACTCAATGGCGCCGTAGTCGAGGTAGCGGCGGTAGACAAAGGGGCGCAGCGTCTCGGTCAGCTCCTGGCCGTAGGCGCCATAGTCGCCCAGGAGCCGCGACTTGACCAGCGCGTAGCGCTCCCAGGTGCGCCCCTGGGTCTCATAGTAAGTGCCGGCCGCCTCAAAGGACGAGACCAGCGGGCCGGCATCGCCAAAGGGGCGCAGGCGCAGGTCGATGCGGTAGCAGAACCCATCGGCGGTCTGGTCGGAGAGCAGGTTGCTCACCCGCTGCACAATCCGGCTGAAGAACTGCTGGTGGGAGCAGGGCCGGCTGCCCCACATGGTGGTGCCGTCATGCGGGTAGAAGAAAATGAGGTCGATGTCCGACGAGAAGTTGAGCTCCTCGCCCCCCAGCTTGCCCATGCCGTAGATGAGCAGGGGCAGCGGGTTGCCATCCCCATCCTGGGCGTCGCCCAGGGTGCGCGAGAGCTCGGAGCGCACCAGCGCCACGGTGCGGTTGAGGATGAGCTCCGCGAGGAGGGTCAGCGCGTGGAAAGTGCCATCCATGCCCTCGCGGCCGGTGAGGTCCCGCCAGGCAATGAACACCATGAGGGTGCGCCGCAGCACCCTGAGGCGCCGCTTGAGCTCCGGCTCCGGCAGGCCCCCGGGCAGGGCATTCTGGACCCGCTGCGCGTAGGTGGAGGGGAAGTCATCGCGGCTGAGCGCCCCCTCCGCGAGCAGCGCCGCCACCTCGCGTGGGTACTGGAAGGCCGTGCGCGCGATGAAGTCTGAGATGCCGAGCACATAGGGAAATGACGGCTCGGCCAGCAGGGCGCCGAGCGTCTCCTGATCCTGCGCGAGGCGCTGCCTGAGCCGCCCCAGGTGGTTGTCGCTGTCCTGCCGGAGCAGGGGCGGCAGCTCCCAGGGCTGCCCCATCGCCCCCACCCCGGGCGCCTGCTCAGTCATCGGACTTGATGAGCAGCGAGAGCAGCACCCTGATCTTGAGCGGGACGATGAAGGCCTGGGTCACGTTGGCATAGGTCTTGATCTCATCCACGTACTGCTCGAGCTTGTAGGTGTCACCCTCGAGGGCATGGGCGATGAACTTCTTCTCGAGCTTGCGGCACAACCCATGGAACTGCTTGAGGCGCTTGATGATGTGATCGAGATCCTCACGGTAGTCAATGGGCTCCCTGGTGCGCCCCAGCAGCGCCACTTCGCCCTTGAGCCGCAGCTCCTTGAGCGCGCGGATGAGGATCTTGACGCTGGCGTTGAGGCAGCCGAGCATCAGCGGCTCGCGCTTGACGAGCAGGAGGCCGTACATGTTGTCGAAGACCGACAGCAGCTCAATGATGTAACTGTGGAGGTCCAGGAACGGCTTGATGCCAATGAACTGCTGGGTGTTGCGATCGTTGTCGAGCAGCAGGCTGGCGCGGTGCATCTTGGAGAAGGGCTCGAGGGTCAGGGCCAGGCGGTGCTGGGCAAGCGAGGTCACCAGCGAGCTCATGACCAGCAGCGCCTCCTCGCGGGTCTTGTTCAGATCCTTGAGCTCAATCTCCACCTCATTGATGGGGAAGGTCTGGCTGCCGCCCTTGATCACGCCGCGGTCCCATGACACCTCAAAGACGCAGTCCTTGTAGTACAGGTCGCAGCGCTCGCGGTTGAAGTTGATCTCGCACACCCCGCGCAGCCTGCGCTCGAGATCCTTGAGGTCGGTGCCGCGGGGGAAGGCGTCCCTGGGGAACAGCGAGAGGTCGGGCTTGCGGCGGGTGCGCTCCAGCGGCACGCTGTACTCCTCGCGCTCATGGAGGCCGCCCACGTTGTTGCCCCTGATCTTGAGGGTCTGCTCGCAGCAGTCCGGGCCGCGCCTGATGCGCAGCCCCGCGTTCATGGCAAAGAGGCGCTTGTCCTCAGTGTCAAAGTAGACATTGCGCAGATCCTCGCGCTGGGGGTTCTTGGTCTCCCCCAGCTTGCCCAGCGCGGCGAAGAGGCGATCCACCTCCCCCAGCACCCCAAACTTCAGCTCCACCTCAACGTTGTCCATGGCCACTCCCTGATGCTGCCGGGGCGCGATGGGGGCGCCCCCCTAACCATGGGCCAATCTTACCATCATCGGCCGCGGCACGCCCAAAAATGGCGCGCCGGCTGGGCAGGCGCCCCGGGCGCCAGAGTTTAAGGGCCAGTTGCGGTGTGGTAGAATGCGCAGGCCTTGGGCTTTTATGAAGGACTCTGTAGCTATGCACATCCCCCGTTTCCCGCTTGCCGCGCTTGCCGTGGCCTATGCGATGGCGCTACTGCCGGCCCCCGCCCTGGCGGCTGATCCCTGGGATCGCCCCGCCGCGCAGCCGGCGCCTGAGTGGCAGTCAAACCGCGCCCGCCCCGCCGCGCCCCAGCCAGAGGCCGCGCCGCCCACT
>JAILEI010000034.1 GCA_024688225.1 Succinivibrionaceae bacterium | reverse complement strand
CCCAAGGTCGCCCTCGCCCATCAGGCGCTTGGCCTCCCCGTAGGCGGCGCTGAGGTCGTCCTCGGGCAGGCCGCAGATCTCCTTGAGCGGCCGGCCCTCGGCCAGGCCCTGCTCAATCTCCTCCCAGCCAAGGCCGCCGGGCGCGCGGTCAAAGACGCGCTGCAGGTTGCCAACCGACACCTTCGCCAGTTCCGCGAGGGCATCCCTCAGGCTGGCCTCATTGACTTCAGTCTCGCTCATGAATTGCATCCTCAGAATCCCTTGGGAAGGCGGGGGCGCAACCCTGCGCCCCCGCCACAGTTCTGATTAGGCCACATCTTTTGATCTGAGATCAATATTTTTTTGGCGGGGATTTTTTTGGTGCGGGGGGCTAGGACGGTTCCTGGCCCTCGGGGGTGCGGGAGCGGAAGTCCTCGAGCTCCTTTTCCTCGGCGCGCTCCTGCTCGAGGCGCTGCGCCTGGGACCAGATCTCAAAGTGCTCGTCGAGCTTGGTCTTGGCGGCCTTGGCGCGGCGGGTTTCCTCGCAGGCGGCGTCGAGGGCCTCCTGATCCTGGCGCTCCTGGCGCCGCGCCTCCTCGACCCGCTCCTCGTAGGTGAGCTGCTTCATGGCCAGCGAGGCGAGGTAGGCCTTGAACTTCTCGAGCTCGCGCTCGCCCATGGCCTTGCCGAAGATGCCCTGGTAGCTGCGCTCGATCTCCTCCTCCCGCCAGGACTTGTACTTCTCAAGCTCCTCGCGCCTTGAGGCCACCTCCCGCACGCTCTGCTCATGGCGCTGCCTGGCCAGGCCCTGGGCATGCTCGGCCTCCTCGGCGCGGTGCTGCCTGAGGTCGAGGAGGCTGGCGAGGGGGTATCCGGGCATGGGCTAGGGCTGTTGCTGCATCTGCATGACGAAGCGCAGCACCTCGGCGACCGGCCCCAGCAGATCCTTGGGGATGAAGGCGTTCTCGGTGCCGTCGCTGAACAGGGCGCGCGCCAGCGGCGGCTCGCGCATCACCGGGATGCCCTCCTCCTTGGCGGCGGCAATCATGCGCCTGGCGAGCTCGCCCTCACCCTTGGCGAGGATCACCGGGAGGGGGGTGCGCTCGGGATCGTAGTCGAGCGCGACTGCGTAGTGGGTGGGGTTCACAATCAGTACCTTGGCCTTGCGGGTGTTCTCAACGGCGTTGTGGCTCAGCATCTCCTGGTGGAGCTGCTTGCGCTTGGACTTAATCATCGGGTCGCCCTCGGAGTCCTTGAACTCGCGCTTGACCTCGTCATGGGACATCATGTGATCCTTGGTGAACTTCATCTTGGTGTAGATGAAGTCGATCACGGCGATCACGCAGAAGGCGGCGATGGCGTAGATGATGAGATCGTACATCATCTTGCCCATCACCTTCCACATGGCGCCCAGATCGGCCTGGGGGATGGTGAGCAGGTCGCGGAAGTTGGCGGTCACCGCCTGCTTGACCGCGATGGTGAGCACCAGGATCTTGGTGAGGTTCTTCAAAAGGTCGAAGGCGTTCTTCTTGGAGAAGACCTGGGTGAACCACTTCTTGGGGTTGAGGTTGGAGAGCTTGGGGGCGGCGGCCTTGAAGGAGAAGAGCAGCCCAATCTGCAGGATCACCGCGAGGGCCGCGCACACGATCACGATGCAGACGATGGGGGCGATGATCCGCAGCAGCACCGCGCCGGTGGAGGCGGCCACCGTGCTCCAGGCCGCCTCGAAGGGCAGGCTGACCGCGGTGGAGATGGTGCTTGAGATGTATCCCGAGAGCAGGGCCATCAGCTCAGGGCCGAGGACGATGAAGTAGGCGCTCACCCCCAGCACCACCGCGGCGATGGGGATCTCCTGGGACTTCGCGACCTCGCCCTTCTCGCGGGCGTCGCGCAGCCGTTTCGGGGTGGGTTGCTCGGTCTTCTCGTCTGCCATGGGGCCCTACTGGTCGCCTCGCTCGGTCACGTAGTAAATGCGGTCGCTGGCGCCGAGCGACTCAAAGCTCGGCTGGTAGTTGAGCAGGGCCGCGGTCTGCAGGTTGAGCGCCAGCAGCATTGGGGAGTGGAAGTACTGGCTGATTTGCCCCACCGGCACCCCGGCGATGATCGCGCGCACCGTCCGCGCCACGAAGTCCCCCATCAGGTCGGACTCGGTGTCATAGCCCACCCCCATGAGCATGCCGTGGCGCACGTCGCGCAGCCCGCCCTGGGAGAAGAAGGGGATGTTGCCCTGCACCAGGGGGTTGAGCTCATCGGTCCAGTAGCGCGGCTGCGGCAGGCTGGAGTTGGCGGTCAGGTAGACCGCGTCCACCCCGGACTGGGCGAGGATGCCGACGCAGCGCCGAAACTCGGCGAGGTTGGCCTTGGTGTCGCCGGTCATGTAGTTGGCGGGGCACTCCTCGAGCCTCACCCCGGCGCCCGCGGCGAAGTGGCGGATCTTGTCGGCGCCCACCATGGCCTGGTTGCGCTCGTGGGAGTCGAGGATGACCCCGAGCCGCTCGAACCTGGTGAGGCGCTGGTAGATTTTGAGCGCGGTCTCGACATTGTCGGGGTTCTTGCGCACCAGCACGTTGCGCCGGTCGGAGAACTCCCCGGGGCCGACCAGCCCGGTCTGCTCGGGGTTGAAGCTGGTCAGCACCAGCACCTTGGCGCTGAGATCGTCGTGGGCGAGCTCCCTGGCGAGGCGGTCGCCGAAGACCAGCACCAGGTCGAGGTCGCCGCGCTTGTTGGCCCGCTCGTAGATGGCGTCGCGCACCGCGCGGTAGCCCTCCTCGCGCCAGCCGGCGTTGTAGAAGCGGTCCGGCGCGAAGGTGACGCAGCCCGGGCCCCGCTCGGAGAGCTTGCTGGTCAGCCAGAGCACGATGTCCCGGTCATCGATGCTGACGTTGCTCGGCACCCTGGGGATGCGCGCCAGGCCGTAGCGGTCCAGGGCGGAGAGGGTGTAACGGAAGATGGCGTCGTAGTGCCCGTAGGGGCCGTCCTCGGCAACGGCAACCCGCAGGCGCTGGCCCAGCGCGCAGCCTGTGGGCCGGGCGGCGGCACCTTGATCCGGCAAGTGCGGGGCCGGCTGCGCGAGGGGCGCGCCGCAGAGGGTGAGCGCCGCCAGGGCGGCCAGCAGCCAGCGGGCCGGGAAAAGGGATGGCATCAGGGCGATCCTCCTTGTGTGGGTGGGGCTGCCGCGTGCGGCTGCCCTGGACAAAAAATAGCACAGATTGCCGTCCCGTCAAGGCGTGCCGCGGCAAATGCCAGGGGTTTCGCCCGTCCTGCCCCGGGGCCAAAAAAAGCCCCCGCCACAGGTGGCGGGGGCCGCTGCTGATCCTGGGGGGCCGGGGCTACGACAATGCCCGGGTATTCTCCTCGCTGATGGCGGAGGAGAGGATCATCAGCTGCTTGTACTCATCGCTGTCCCCACGGCCGGCGGAATCGAGCTCGTTCATCTGCTCCTCAAGGTAGGAGAAGAACTGGTTCCTCAGCGAGGTGTTGTTCAGGGCCTGGGCGTTTGCCTGCTGCTCCTCCCGGTTGTCGTGGAGGAACTCGCTGATCGCCAGCCGGACCATCAGGACGTTGCGCTCATTGTGCTCAAAGGTCTCGATGCCGCAGTTCTCCAGGGTGTTGCGGACAAAGGCGCAGCAGTCCTCGGCATTGAGCTTGCCGTCATTGAGCACCGGCAGGTCAGTGCCCGGATCGACGCAGCTGAGGATGTCCCTGAGTCTGTCGGCGTCATACGCGCTGTTGCCAGGGTAGTTTGAGTAAAGCGTGCGGATCCGGGCCTTGATGGCCTGGTTGCCCTCAGGGTCGCCAAACTTGATGGACGACTGGTCATTATGGGACTGGGCGCGGTCCTCCGCCCCCACCCGGGCCTGCGGGACGGCCTGGCCCTCATCCACTTCCTCATCCTCATCATCGAGGATGTGGTTCATCTGGTCTTTGATGTTGGGCACGTTCTCCGGGTTGTTCGCCAGTGCCTGCTTCCCCTGGGAGCGCTCGCTGGCGTTGCTCAGCCGCTGGTCGAGCTCCTGGTTGAGTTTCTGGAGGTCGCGCTGGGGCTGCCCGCCCATGCTGGCGAGGGACTCGCGCGGATCCAGCGCCTGGGGCTGGGCCTGGGGGGCCGGGCCGGGCTGGGCGCTGGCCTCGGGGCTGCGG
>JAILEI010000020.1 GCA_024688225.1 Succinivibrionaceae bacterium | reverse complement strand
CCCTGCGCCCACCGCGGAGGGGCAGCACGCCCCCACGGGCTTCGCCAGCGCCCAGCAGCAGGCCAGCGCCCAGCAGGGCGAGGAAGAGGGCGCCACCACGGGCAGCGGCTCGATTGGCCAGGCCATCAGCGACCTGTCCGCCTTTGTCCAGGGTGGGCTGGGCATCAAGCCCCCGCCCGCGTTTGACATCAAGACCCTCGATGAGCACGAAATCACCGTCACCGACGATGGCGAGATTGAGATGGCCCTGGATCCCGAGGCCGCCAAGCAGCTGCGCGAGGTCGCCTTTGAGCTCTACTACATGGACGAGGGGGAGGACGTCATGCTGGCCCTCGGGACGGACATCGACTTCAACGTGGATGAGCAGGGCTGCACCTACCGCGACAACTTCCAGGGCACCTGGGCCGCCATCGGCGACCACTACCTCTACCTCGACGTGGCCCACAGCGACGAGGACACCACCCGCTACCACGTCCCGGTCAAGATTGACGGCAAGCGCCACTACCTCGACATCATCTATGACTACGGGCAGCAAAAGTACCTGCTCCTCGGCGCCCGCGAGCACCTTGAGGGGGGCGCGGCGGACAAGATCCTGCGCCACCTGCGGCCCGGCGACGAGCTGACCACCCTGATGCCGGCGGCCACCATCACCGGCGATGACGAGCTCCGGGAGATTGAGTTTGAGACCTTCCGCCTCGGGGAGGGGTTTGCCGTCGAGGACTATGACACCGGCGACGGCACCTTCCTGTTCCGCTACCGCATGACCGATCTCAAGGGCAACAAGGCCTACTCAAAGTTTGGATCCTTTGAGATCAAGGACGGCAACATCACCACCGATCTCGCCTCGCTCACCCCCAGGGCCAGGCGGGCGCTGATCGCCGCCCTGGCCCGCTCCCGGGCCCTGCGGCCGCACGCCTAGGAGGCAAAAAATGCAATCCACGACTTCTGGATACCGTTCGCGACATATTCGATCCTTTTTTGCTTAGCCTGGCCTAGCATGGGAGCATTGAGAGCCCTCAGCTAGGGAGGTATCCGCATGGACATGGGATTGCAGCTGGTGCTCGGGATCGAGCTCCTGGTTTTCACCATACCCCTTGACCTGGCGCGCTACCTGCTGTTCCGCGATGAGCTGCGCTGCCGCCCCGCCCTGCTCGCTGGCGCGTACGCGCTGCTGGTGGCCCTGATGCTGGCGGCCAGCGCGCTGGGCAACTACGGCAGCCCCTGGCCGCTGACGGGGGATCTGGGCGTGGCCAAGGCGGTGCTGCTCGTCTGCACCAACCTGCTCCTCTTTGCCGCCATCCGCCCCCTGTGGTCACACCTCCTGGTCCTCGGGATCCTGCTCTCCCTGTGGTGCGCCATTGCCCTGCCCACCATCTGGGCCATGCGGACCCTCTTCCCCTCGGAGCAACTCATCCGCCACCTGCTCATCACCACCATGGGGGGACTGGTCCTGAGCCTCTGGTTCATGCCGGCGCTGCGCCTCATCACCGCCCACCGCCGGGAGTTGCGCCAGCGCTCCTGCAAGCCGCTGTGGAAGGTGCTGTGCCTGCTGCCCCTGTGCGGGTTTGCCATGGAGTCCGCGCTCTCCATGGCGGTGCAGGTCCCGGCCTATGCCGCGCTGGCCGCCCTGCTCTGGGCCGCGGCGCTGCTCTCGACCCTGGCGATGCTCAGGCGGATGCTCACCCCAGACCATGATGGGCCCATCCCCCAGGAGAGCAAGGCCCTCCTCGATGAGCTCAGCAAGGTGGAGTTCCAGCACGTCAAGATCCGCCAGCGCCTCTTCGCCATGTCCCGGGAGCGCGGCTTGCGGCTGCAGGCCCTGGGCAACGCCCTGGCGAGCAAGGTCGAGCAAGGCCAGTGGCAGGATCTGGAGCGGGAGATTCAGGGGCGCGCCGCCGCGGCCCTGGGCAGTGGGGAGCAAGCCTGCAAATGACGTCACTCGGCTGCGCCCTGCCCTTGCCCCTGGGCATCCTGGGGCTCCTTGCCGGGATCCTGTGGCCCTTGCGCGCCCAGCTGGGCCGTACCGCCTGGGCCAACGCGGCCGCCTTGCTGACTGCCGCCGCCGTGACCGGGGCGGCCATCGCCATTGCCTCACCCCACGGGCTGCACGCAGAGTCGGGGGAGCTGCCCCTGTGGTACTGCGGCCTCACCATCGCCTCGCTGCTGGCCACCTATCCCTGGCTGCGCCTTGAGCCACCCCTGCGGTTGCTGCTGCTTTCCGCACTGGGCACCCTGAGCCTCTGCGCCTTCGGCGCGGCCTGGAGCATCCACCGGATGCTGCCCGGCACCCCTGCCGGGGATTCCTGCCTGGGGCTGGACGCCGCGCTCGCCGCCCTCACCCCCCTGGCCTTGGTGCTGGGCAGGATACTCATGCCCCAGAGACTGATAAGCCTCGGGCAGGCCACCGGGACCACCCCCCACTGCACCGTGCCCTGCCTCTGCATGCTCTGCCTGGCCCTGGCCATGGTGCTGGGACTCGGGCTCAGTCCCGGGGCAGTCCTCGCGCCGCTCGCCATCTCCGTGCTGCTGGCCCTGGCCATGGCCCTCTACCTGTGGTTCATCCTCTGGTTCCAGTCCTCTGCCAGGCAACTCATTGCCATCCGGCAGAAGCGCCAAATCGGCCGCCTCCTGCGCCAGCGCAAGGAAGAGCTGCGCCGCATGGGCTCGCTGGCTGCCCGCTCCGAGCGGATCGCCAATGACCACCTGCTGGACCTTACCGCGCGCCTGGGGGAGGCAGTCACCCGCCGGGACCGGGAACTGGCGCTCAGTGTGGCCTCCGAGTGCCGCAAGGAACAGATGGCGGAAATTGCCCAGCGCCACTTCTGTGACGGGGAGTTGCTCAACACCATCCTCTGCAACGCCTTCCTCAGGGCCCAGGTCATGGGGTTCACCCCCATCATCCGCCTGCGCCTGCCCCGGGGCATGGATCTTGACCAGCCGGACCTCTGCGCCCTGCTGTCCGGGCTGTTTGACCATGCCCTCGAGGACTGTGGGCAGCTGCCGGCCAACCAGCGCTGGATCACCTTCTGCGCCGAGTCCCTGGGATCCTCCCTGGCCCTGGTGATTGACCACAGCGTCAGGCCCGGATCCCCGCCTGGCGCCCCGCGGCCCCCCCAGCACCTAGGCGTGCCACTGCTGAACGTGGTATACATAGTCAACCAGCGCCATGGCACCATCGACCTGACCCCAGGTGACAGCAAGTTCAGTGTGTCGGTGATTCTGGATCTCAGGGCCGCGGCATAGGAGGCAGGCATGAACATCATGATCCTCGAGGACAATGAGCATGAGCTCACCGATTTGCGGTTCATGGTGGAGAACTACCTCATTGAGCACCACCACAACAATTTCCATGTCTTCGCCTTTTCCGACAGCTACAGCTTTCTCACCGACTTTCCCCGCATCAACCCGGACCTCGCCTTCATCGACATCTTCCTCTCCGGCGCGGAGGAGGGGGTCAAGGTGGCTCAGGCCATCTACCAGCAAAACCCCCAGTGCGCCCTGGTGTTCACCACCTCCAGCCGCGAGTTTGCCCTGGAGGGATTCCAGGTCAATGCCCTCCATTACTGCGTCAAGCCCATCACGGAGCAGATGATCGATGAGTGCTTCAGGCGCTGCCTGGAGCGCCTCGACCTCGAGCACCGCACCATCACGGTCCGTGCCGGCCGGGAATTGTGCGAGCTGCGCCTCGACTCCATCGTCTACGTCCACTGCGATGATCACTACCTCGAGTTCTTCCTCACTGGCCGCGACACCCCGATCATCGCCCGCCTAAGCATGGCGGAGGCCACGGAACTGCTCTCCGACAAGCGCTTCCTGCGTGCCAACCGCAGCTTTTTCATCAATATGGACTTTGTGGAGAGCATTGGCCAGAACGAGTTCCTGCTCCAGGGGGATGTGCAGATCCCCATGCGCCGCCAGGACCGCGCGGCGCTGCGCGAGCATTACCACAACTACCTGTTCGGCAAGATGCGGGTAGACGAGTAGCCGCCAGGGGCTTCCTCACGGGGCGCTAAGTTTTGGTGGCTATGATGGTTTCCATCGGCATTCAGTTCGGAGGAAACCACCATGAAAAAGTCGACCCTTTCCCTGGCGCTCGCCGCCCTGATCTCCCTGAGCGTCCCGGCGCTGGCCAGCGCCCCGGATGGCAATTACCCTGACCGCGGCGCCACTCCCACCACAGAGCCCGCCCCCGGGGCGGATCGCCATGGTCCCCAGGACGGCAAGGATGGCCCGGGTGCGGATCGTAATGGTCCCCAGGACGGCAGGGGCGGCCCTGGCGCGAACCGCCCCGGGCCACAGGACGGCAAGGGCGGACCGGGTGCGGATCGTAACGGTCCCCAGGACGGCAGGGGCGGACCGGGTGCGAACCGCCCCGGGCACCAGGATGGCAAGGGCGGACCCGGCGCGAACCGCCCCGGGCCACAGGATGGCAAGGGCGGACCCGGCGCGAACCGCCCCGGGTCACAGGATGGCAGGGGGGCGCCAGATGGTGAGCCCCGGCACCGCCCAGATCAAGGTGAGGACCGCTAGCGCCCGGCCCGCGGCCCAGGCCGCGGGCTAGCCATTGCTGGGCCGCATGCCCATGAGTATGGAGACCCGGAACTGGTTCTGGCCATGCTCAATCTTGATGGTGCCCTGGTAGGCCGCGACAATCTCACGCACGCTTGCCAGCCCAATGCCATGGTTGAGGCGATCCTGCTTTTGCGAGAGATAGGTGCCATCCACGCAGCGGATGGCGCCGCTGTCACAGCTGTTGTCAATCACCACCGCCAGCATTGACCCCACCCGCTCGGCGTTGAAGGTCAGCCAGCGCTGGTTGGCAGGCAGCTTCTCGCAGGCCTCGAAGGCATTGTCAAACAGGTTGCCCAGCATGGTGGCAAGATCGAGATCGCGTATGCCCAGGTCCCGGGGCACCTTCACCTTGATCATGGGATTGACCCCCTTGGCCATGGCCCGGGAGCGCTCATAGGTGAGGATGCTGTTCAGCAGCTCATGCTCGGAATGGAATTCCGAGTCGAGGCTGCCCATGATCTCCACCTGCTCGGACTCCAGCGCCTTGGCAATGGCCGGGGCGTCCCGCGCCTCGATGTCCCGCTCCAGGCGATCAATAAACTCCCCCAAATGCTCCCTGATGATGCGATCCCCCTGGGCGAGGCGGGGCCCGAGGCTGATAAGCTCCGACTCCCGCCCCGCCAGCTCCTCGGTGAGCAGCAGCTTTTGCCTGAGGATCTGGCAGTCGTGCTGGTCCCGGAAAAACCAGGCGATGAAACGGAAGTACAGCTGCAGCACAAAGTAGTTGAGCAGGACATTGAACAGCAGCCGCCCCTGGTCAAGATCCGGGGAGAAGATGCAGAGCAGGTCAAAGCAGAGGATGGCCAGGCACGGCACCCAGCCCCAGTTCCAGGCGCTAAGGTCGAAGTCAAAGAAACCCTTGAAGGTCCGGGCCTGCCGCACCGACAGGGGCACCAAGACCAGGTACAGCAGCAAAATCACCGCCACGAATCCCCCTGTGAGGGGCGTACCCCACTGCCCGCGCATCCACTGGGCGCCCATGAAGGAAATCTCGATGACCGTGATGTTCTGGATGGCCAGGGGGAAAAACAGGTAAAGCTGGTACAGCCAGGGCACCCGCTCCTGCATCACCGCCAGCATGAAATAGGCACACATGAAGAGCAGGTAAAGCGCCTTGTACTGGGGCGCCACCCGCAGCAACTCCACGAGCAGGGGCACATCGAGGATGGTAAAGCATATGACCTCCACCCCGAGGAGCAGGCAAAAGCACGCCGCCATCACCAGCATCGTCACCCTGAGGTAGTGGCGGAGCAGGTAGATCTGCAGGGCAAAGACGGGCACCAGGCAGGCTGACAGCACGTAGAAATGGAGCAGGGGCTCAGGCACGGCCATCCCTCCTGCCCGGCCTGCGGGCGGCCTGGGCCGCGTGGTAGTGGGCAATGGCCTGATCCTCGATATCGAGGGGCGGCCCGTCCTGCCTGGCAATGCCCGCGCGGTACTCCCGGCAGTCCTCGGCAAGCGCCGCCCAGTCCAGCCGCGCCAGGTGGTGCGCCACGATCATGCTGAAGTGCTTGAAGTCGTGGCGCAGCTTCCTGGTGACCCGCTGCTGGCGCCTAATCTCGGAGAACTGGCGCAGCCGCAGGTGGAAGATCTGATCCGCCAGCGCCAGGTTGTCCCGCAGCAGGCGGTTGGCGCGCAGCACCCGCATCTGCCCCTTGAGGAACTCCACCGCCGAGATCAGCCCCAGTGCCCCGGCCAGGCTTGACAGGGCGGAGATCAGGCTGTGGCCGCTGTCATCGCTGGTGGTGCCCAGGACCAGGCACACCTCAAAGGCCAGGAAGCAAAAGGGCAGGATGGAGAACACCCGCCAGAACCTGGGCCGCTCATCGAGGTCGAAGGTGGCCAGGCAGCCCTTGATCCACCGCTCCAGGGGGCGGAAGCTGGCCAGCATCAGCAGCAGCGCCATGATCCCGATCATCAGGTTGCCCAGCAGGTAATTGCCGGAGAGCAGCGAGGTGCACACGTAGGAAGGCACCAGGATGTAGGGGGCGCTCAGCCCAAGGAACAGCCCGAGCACGAAAACGTGGTGCCAGAACGGCCTGATGGCCACAAAGAACAGCAGGTTGAAGGCCAGCATGGACAGCAGGTAGAAGCGGTTGCGCTCATTCCAGCTCGGCGGCGCGCCGTCCTGCAGCTCCAGGTTGAAGAAAAAGGTCTTGCCCAGCAGCACCAGGAGGTAGCAAAGCAAGAGCCAGCCCTTGCCGATGCGCAGGCTGTCGGAGAAGATGCGGTACCTGAGGTAATGGAACGGCACCGTGAAGATGAGCATCACCAGGTTGAGGATCAGCGTCTGCTCAGTGTCCGGAGCCAATGCGCCTCCCTGGTTGCTCCCCCGGTGCGAGGATGGGGAAGTCCCCAGGGGCGATCCCCTGGGGACGGGTGGTGGGCACTACTCGTAGTTGGCGGTGCCGTCGGCGTTGAGGGTAACCTTGCTCACGCCGGTGAAGTCGAAGTTGGGGAAGTCGACCTGGGTGCCCTCATCATCGACGGCAATCAGGCGCCAGCCCTTGGTGTCGCCGGACAGGCTGACCTGCAGGGCCTCGCCAGCGCCCAGGCCGGCACCCTCAGTCAGGTCATTGCCGCTGTTGGCGGCCTCGTCAAACAGGGCCAGCTGGGAGAGCTTGAAGCCACAGTTGTTGACGATAACCACATCCTGGGCAAGGGCGCTCAGGGAGAAGACGGCGGCCGCGGCAAGGGCGGCAAACTTGACAAGTTTCATATGGAAAAACCTCTTGGTTTGTGTGGTTGACTCCTGCTGCGCAGGACAAGCCGATTTTACGCCTCGCAAAAGGCGCCGTTTGGGGCGCGGATCAAAAAACCGCGCCCCGGAAACCTACTTCATCTCAAGCGAATCAATGACCTTGGTCAGGGCGTCAGCATCGTTGCCACTCATGGTGATGCCCACGTACTGGTCGCCGGCCCCGCTCAGGATCACGGCCACCTTGACACCGTCAATCTCCCCCGCAACCGTCCAGTTTTCGCCCTCGCCGCTCACCTCCTTGAGTCCAGAGTTCTTGGAGACGGCCTGGGCAATCTGCTCCATGGTGGCACCCTGGGTCTTGCTGATGGTCACCGCCACGGAGTTATTGCCGTCGGCAGAGGCCAGCTGGACCCCATCGGCAAGCGGAGTGGCGCTCCAGCCGCTGGGGACGTCAACCGAGAACTTCCCGGAGTCCGGCCCGAAGGTCTGGACCGCGGCCAGGGCGGGGGTGGCGGCCAGCGCCAGGGCGAGGGCCGAGGCCCTCAGGGTGTTGCCAATCATATTGAGTCTCCTCATTGCAGTGTGTCGATAGTCGCATTGTCCCCCCCTTTTCCACGGGGCGGCCCAAATATGCCGTGAATCCCTGAGTTATGTCGTGGTTTGCATGAAACGCCCCCTTTTTGCACCATTTTGGTGCAAAAAGGGGGCGCCCGCTGTTGTATGATCAGTGACAGCGGGGCCGTGGCGCCCCAGGACCAACCAGACCCCAGGGCAGGACATGAGCGACGAGAGCAAGCGGCAGGAAGACAGCGCCGGCACGGACAGCGCCACCACCCCCATGATGCGCCAGTACCTTGAGATCAAGCGGCAATACCCTGACACCCTGGTGCTGTACCGCCTCGGGGACTTCTACGAGATGTTCTTCGATGACGCGCGCCGGGCCTCGGAGCTGCTGGACCTCACCCTGACCCGCCGCGGCACCAACAACGGCGATCCCATCCCGATGTGCGGGATCCCCTACCACGCCCTCGACAACTACCTCTCGCGGCTCATCCGCCAGGGCGAGTCGGCGGTGCTGTGCGAGCAGGTGGGCGACCCTCGCACCCACAAGGGCATGCTGGAGCGCAAAATCTCCCGGGTCGTGACCCCGGGCACCGCCACCGATGACGGCATCATCCCCGACCGCAGCGACAACAACATCGCCTGCGTCTGCCGCAAGGGGCGCCTCTTCGGGCTGGCCGTGATGTCCGTCACCAGCGGCGAGTTCCGCTGCTACGAGACCCGCGAGGGCAAGGAGCTGCGCCTCGCCATCGACCGCGCCACCCCCGCCGAGCTGGCGTTCCCCGAGGATCTCGAGCAGGAGGGCATCGCCCCCGAGATCCGCAGCCGCAAGCGCCTCGCCCCCTGGTACTTCGACCAGGACAACTGCACGGCCGCGCTGTGCAAGCACTTTGGCACCACGCGCCTGAGCGGCTTTGGGCTGGACGGGGTGACCGCCGGGATCTGCGCCGCGGGCGCCCTGCTTGCCTACGTGAGCGAGACCCAGAAGGCCCCGCTCCACCACGTGCGGCGCCTCAGCCTCGACAACCCGGTCGCCTACGTGGTGATGGACAGCGCCGCGGTGCGCAACCTTGAGCTGGTGACCAACCTGCGCGGCGAGGAGAGCGGCACCCTGGTGAGCGTGCTCGACCGCACCCGCACCGCCATGGGCCACCGCTGCCTCAGGCGCATGGTCACCACCCCGCTCCGGGACAACGCCGCCCTCAACGAGCGCCTCGACGTGGTGGAGGCACTGATGGGCGAGGGCTGCGGCGATCTCGGGGCGCTGCTCGAGCAGGTCGCGGACCTCGAGCGCATCACCGCGCGCATCGCCCTGGGCTCGGCGCGCCCCAAGGATCTGGCGGCGCTGCGCGACGCGCTCACCCTGCTTCCCGAGGTGGCGGCCACGCTGCAAAAATCCGGCAGCCCCGCCCTGGTGGCCCGCGCCACGCAGTTCCCAGATCTCGGGAACGCGCACCAGCTGCTCCTGGGGGCGCTGCAGGACAACCCCTCCACCCTGCTGCGCGACGGGAATGTCATCGCCGACGGCTACAGCAAGGAACTCGATGCGCTGCGCGACCTCATGAACGGCTCGGAGGGGCTGCTGCGCGAGATCGAGTCCCGCGAGCGTGAGCGCACCGGCATCGCCACCCTCAAGGTCGGCTTCAACTCCATCCACGGCTACTACATCGAGACCTCCCGCCAGAAGGGAGACCAGGTGCCCGCCGACTACATCCGGCGGCAGACCATGAAGAACACCGAGCGCTTCATCACCCCCGAGCTCAAGGAGCTCGAGGAGCGCACCCTCAGCGCCAAGGAGCAGGCACTCGACCTCGAGCGCGAGCTCTACGAGGGACTCATCTCAAGGCTGCAGGGGCAGCTGGAGCCGCTGGGCACGCTCTCCTCGCAGCTCAGCCACCTCGATGTGGCGCTGTCGCTGGCCCGGGTGGGCAAGGAGCGCGGCTACTGCCGCCCCACCTTCACCACCGGCAGCAGCCTTCACATCACCAAGGGCCGCCACCCCGTGGTCGAGTGCCTCGGGCGCGCGCCCTTCATCCCCAACGACCTTGAGCTCGGCGACACGCGCATGTACCTCATCACCGGGCCGAACATGGGCGGCAAGTCGACCTTCATGCGCCAGAACGCGCTCATCGCCATCATGGCGCGCATTGGCTCCCTGGTGCCCGCGGAGCGCGCCGAGGTGGGCGACATCGACCGCATCTTCACCCGCATCGGATCCTCTGACGATCTCGCGGCGGGCCGCTCCACCTTCATGGTGGAGATGGAGGAGGCGGCGGCGATCCTCAACAACGCCACCGCCCACAGCCTCATCCTCATGGACGAGATTGGGCGCGGCACCAGCACCCAGGAGGGCGAGGCCATCGCCACCGCCATCGCCCACCACCTGGTCACCCAGAGCCGCGCCATGTCCCTGTTCTCCACCCACTACGCGGGGATCACCGCCCTCGCCGAGCACCAGCAGACCGTGCGCAACGTCTGCTTCGCCGCCGATGAGTTCATGGGCAAGATTGTCTTCCTCTACGAGGCCAAGGAGGGGATCCAGAGCTATTCGTACGCCATCGAGGTGGCGACCCTGGCCGGGCTGCCGCTGGAGATCCTAAAGGAGGCGCGCGACCTGCTCAACGGGCGGCGCAAGCGCCAGCGCAAGGGGGTCGCGGCGCAGCCCCCCGCCGAGGCCG
>JAILEI010000015.1 GCA_024688225.1 Succinivibrionaceae bacterium | reverse complement strand
CAGGCGCGGGGAGGCCGTGGCCGCGCTCGCGGGCATCGGCAACCCGGGGCGCTTTTACCGCACCCTTGAGGGCCTGGGGCTCAGGGTGGGGGCGGTGATCGGGGTCCCGGACCACGGCACGCTCAGCCCACAGGCAATTTTGCGCCGCGCCGCGGGGCTGCCGGTGGTGATGACAGAAAAGGATGAGGTGAAATATAATCCCCACAGCCTGGGGCGCGCCTACGCGCTGGGGGTGGAGGCGGCGCTGCCCAGGATCTTCTATGACCGCCTCGACCTGCTGCTGGGCGGGGCGATGGCCCGCGCGGCGGCACGCAAGGAAGCTTGACAGGAGCGAATAACATGACTGGATACGTTGTTGCGATCCCCGCCCGCTACGCCTCGACGAGGCTGCCCGGCAAGCCGCTGGCCTCGGTGGGGGGCATGCCCATGATCAGGAAGGTGTGCCTGCAGGCGCTCACCTCCTCGGCAAGCGAGGTCATCGCCTGCGTGGACGACGAGCGGGTGGCGGCGGCCCTCGACGGGGTGGGGGTGCGGGTGTGCCTGACCTCGCAGGAGTGCAAGAGCGGCACCGACCGCATCGCCGAGATGGCCAGGATCCTCAGGCTGGACCCTGAGACCATCATCGTCAACGTGCAGGGCGACGAGCCGCTCATCGACGCCTCCCACATCGACACCGTGGCCGGGCTCCTGGCCTCGGGCAATGCCGACATGTCCACCCTCTGCGCCAAGATCGAGAACGTGCGCGACGTCTTTGACCCCAACTGCGTGAAGGTGGTCTTTGACAAGCGCGGGCGCGCCCTGTACTTCAGCCGCAACCCCATCCCCTACGAGCGCGAGAACTTCCGCGACCGGGTGCCCAGGCACTGCGACTTCCCGCACTACCACCACATCGGCATCTACGGCTACCGGGCGCGCACCGTGATTGAGTTCGCCGCGCTGCCCCAGGCGCCCATCGAGCGCAGCGAGTCGCTCGAGCAGCTGCGCCTCATGTACAACGGCTACAGCATCGTGGTGGGCGTCACCGAGACCCCGCCCGAGGCGGGGGTGGACACCCGCGAGGATCTCGACCGGGTCAACGCCATCCTCAGCCGCGGCACCCGCGCCTAGACCCTAGGGGCGCCCGGCCCCGGGCCGGGTCGCCTGTCTTGGATCCTAAGGCCATTGGCGTGCCTGGCCAGTCCCACATTGAGGTGATCGGCGCTCTCGCGGCGCCCGGGATCCGTGGCGCTGATCCTGCCCATCCCTGCCCCGCCCAGGATTAAGTCCCAGGTGCCTTTGCCGGCGGGGGAGGGGGGCGCCTAGCAGCGCCTGACCACGGCAATCACCTTGCCGACGATGCTGATGTCCTGCTCAGGCGTGAGCTCGATGGCCTGGTAGGCGGGGTTGTGGGGGAGCAGGAGGGGGCGGGGGCGCAGCCGCAGCTCCTTGATGGTGAAGCCGCCGTCCACGCGCGCGATGACCGTGTCCCCCTCCTCGGGGGTGACCGAGGTGTCGGCGATCACGAAGTCGCCGTCGTTGATGCCCGCGCCTGACATGGAGTCGCCGCCGATGCGGTAGACGAAGGTGGTGGAGGGCGGGCGCCTGCCGCCCATCACCAGGCGGGCCAGGTCGACGCGGCCCGCGGCGTAGCAGTCATTGTCCCGGGGCGGGCCGGCCTCGATGCGGCCCGAGGCCACGGCGAGGATGGGGTTGTCCCCGCTGGGATCCACCTCCCCAACCAGGGTGGCGTCATGCTCGATTGCCCTGCCCATCTTCCCTCCATGCTGCCTATGCCCAGGGCATTGTGCCACACGGGGCGGCGCGCGCGAAACAAGAAGGGGGCCCTCGCTTTCGCCAAGGCCCCCATGTCACTAAGGATCAACCCTTACATCAGCCCCATCATGGTGGGGATGCCGATGGAGATCCACGGGACGTAGGTCACCAGCAGCAGGATGAGGAACAGCATCGCCACGTAGGGCAGCAGCGGCCTAATCACCTTCTCGATCGAGATGCCGGTCACGCCGCAGGAGACGAACAGCACCGATCCCACGGGCGGGGTCATGCACCCGAGGCACATGTTGAAGATCAGCACCACGCCAAACTGGACCGGGGTCATGCCGAGGGAGGTGGCAATCGGCAGGAAGATCGGGGTGAAGATCAGGATGGCCGGGGTGATGTCCATGAAGGTGCCCACCACCAGCAGGATCACGTTGATGAGCAGCAGGATGAGGATCGGGTTGTCGGTAAGCCCCAGGATGTACTGGGAAATTGCCGCCGGGATCCCCGAGAAGGCCATCACGTAGGACATTGCCGATGAGCAGGAGATGAGGAACAGCACGATGCCCGAGACGCAGGCGCTGTCGAGCAGGATCCTCATGAAGCTCCTCACCGTGATTGCCTTGTAGCAGATGGCGAGGAACAGGCAGTAGACCACGCACACGCCCGCGCCCTCGGTGGCGGTGAAGATGCCGCCCACGATGCCGCCGATGACGATGATGATGAGCAGCAGGCTCGGCAGGGCCTTGAGGGTGATCCTCAGGGCCTCGGCCGCCGGCACCGACGCGCTCACCGGGTACTTGTGCCGGCGCGCGTACAGCCAGGCGAGGATCATGGTGGACAGTCCCATCAGGATGCCCGGGACATAGCCGGCCATGAACAGCGCGGAGATGGACACGCCCCCGACCACGGCCGAGTAGACAATGAACGCGGCGGTGGGCGGGATCAGCAGCCCGGTGGGGGCGGAGGCAATGTTCACCGCGGTGGCGAAGCCCATGTCATACCCCTCCTTCCTCTGGATGGGGGCCAGGGTGCCGCCGATGGCCGCGGAGGCCGCCACCGCCGAGCCGGCCAGCGAGCCAAAGAACATGTTGCCGAGGACGTTGGTCTGGGCCAGGGAGCCCGGGACGCGCCCCACGAACAGCTTGGCGAAGTCGATGAGCAGCCTGGCGATGCCGCCGTTGTTCATGATGTTGCCCGCGAGGATGAACAGGGGCACGGCGAGCAGGGAAAAGCTCTCGATGCCGCCATTCATCTTCTGCATGGCGAGGAAGGTGATCTGGTCCCAGCCTACCACCCCCATGGCCGCGGCAATCGACGACACCGCGATGCAGATGGAGATGGGGACGCCGATGAAGAGCAGCGCCATGAAGGTTGAGAACAGGATCAGCGCTGACATGCCAATGTCCATTACGCCACCTCCTTGAGTTGCTCGAGATCAGTCCCGGTGATGTCCTCGTAGAGGTTGATCACCTGGGCGATCGCTATCAGGATCCCGGAGATCGGGGCCATCGCGTAGACAATGCCGCGGGAGATGCCCAGCAGGGGGGAGTACTGCTCCATGACGGAGATCGCCAGCCGGGTGCCGGCCTCGGTCATCACCCCCAGGGCAAAGGCGAGGATGATGCCGTCAATGAGGATCATCAGCAGCTTGTGCGGCTGCCCCGTGAGCTTGTCGCGGAAGAAGGTCAGGGCCATGTGCTGCCTCGTGGAGAATGCGTAGGCGGCGCCGATGAAGCCGGTCCAAATCAGGAGATAGCGGACCAGCTCCTCGGTAAAGGCCGTGGGGGACTTGAACAGGTAGCGCGACACCACCTGGATGACCACCATGGCCGTCATGGAAATCAGCAGCAGGGCGGCCGCCCTTGAGAGTATCAACTCGAGCAGCCGCTTGATTAACAGAATGTATTTCTGCATTTATGTACCTTGTATGTACCTAGGGTATGCCTTGGGGACTAGATGGACCTGATGATGTCCACCAGGGCCTTGACGCCAGGGAACTTCTGGGAGTAGTCGGAGACCATGCCCGCGGTTGCCTCCTGGAAGGCGGCCTTGTCCACGTCGGTCACGAACTTCACGCCCATCTTCTCGGTGGCCTCCTTGATGGCGTCGGCGGTGGCCTTGTCCCAGGCCTCCTTCTGCCACTGGGTGGACTCGCGGGCGGCCTCGATGATGGCCTTCTGGTCCTCAGGGCTGATCTTCTTCCACACCTGGGCGCTCATCACCAGGGCATCGGGGATGATGGCGTGCTGGTCGACGGAGTAGACCTTGCACACCTCGCCGTGCTTGCCGATGGTCAGGGCGGTCTCGTTGTTCTCGGTGCCATCGATGACGCCGGTCTGCAGGGAGGTGTAGACCTCGCCGTAGCTCATCGCGACCGGGATGCCGCCCAGCGCCTTCATCATGTCAATCTGGGACTGCATGTTCTGGACGCGGATCTTGAGGCCGGCAAGGTCGGCGGGCTTCTGGATCGGCTTGTCGACGGTATAGAAGGAGCGGGCCCCCGAGGTGTAGTAGGTCAGGGTCACGAAGCCCTTGTCGGCGGAGGAGAGGAAGAAGTCCTGCATCTTCTGCGAGTCCATGATCCGGTAGAAGTCCTGGGTGTCCTTGAACAGGTAGGGCAGGCCGAAGGTGTTGTAGGAGTCATCGAGGACCGCGAGCCCGGGGGCCGAGACCTTGGTGATGGGCAGGACGCCGGCCTTGAGCTGCTCGAGGCACTCGGTCTCGGAGCCCAGCTGGGCGTTCGGGAAGATCCGGATGTTGATGCGGTCCGAGGTCTTCTCCTTGACCGCGTC
>JAILEI010000006.1 GCA_024688225.1 Succinivibrionaceae bacterium | reverse complement strand
CGCCACCAGGCCTGAGCCAAGCGGCGCCCCCTCGCCCTGCGGCTCGGGGACTGCGGCGTAGATGCCGGTGGCACTGGCGGCGACGATGCATTTTGGCCAGCCCGCGCGCTCACAGTGCGCGCGCAGCGCCCAGGCCACCCTAAGGCGCGACCTGAGCAGCGCGTGGGCGCGACGGGGGGTGAGCATGCGCCGGTCGATGGCCGCCCCGGCGAGGCTGATGATCGCCTCGCAGTGGGGCAGGGGCTCGCCATAGGCGGCCACCTCGGCCGTGGGGAACAGCTGCCGCGCCAGGGCGGGGCGGCGGGTGAGGATCACGGGGCCAAGGCCCGCGGGGAGGATGCCCAGCAGCGCGCGGCCCACGCCGCCGGTGGCGCCGGTGATGAGGATCCTAGGCACGGCTGACCTGCTGCGAGGAGAGGCCGCAGGCGCGGATCAGGGCGGCGAGCAGCTGCTCGCGATCCCCCGCGCGGGCAAAGGCGAACTCGGCGTTGCCGAAGTCGCCGGTCACGGTGAGGCAGTGGGGGCGCCCAAAGGGGCGGGGGCGGTCCGCGGTGCCCACGCTGCGCACCTCGGAGAGCGCGATGGCCCCGGGGCGGGCGCAGCGGGTCAGCCACTCGGGGGTGAGGAGGGTCAAAAGGCCGTCCGAGCGGCGCTTGAGCGCGTCGTCAAAGGGGAAGGTGAAGAGCCCGGTGGTGGTGTCCACCAGGTAGGGCCGGTGCCCCAGGGCAAAGTGGCAGCCCACGCGGAACAGGCACAGCCCCAGCGCCATCGCGCAGGGGAGGAGCAGGAACCAGGGCAGGGGCAGGGTGAGGGCGAGGGCCAGCAGGCACATGAGGCACAGCAGGAGATCGAGGAGGCGATCCCCCACGCGCTCGAGGCGCAAATGGACGTCCTCGCGCCCGCTGCCTGCCATGTAGGACATGAGACCTTCCCCCGCTTTTTGCTGATTCTAGCGCAGTTGCCCCGGGTGGTGAGCCCATGCCGCCCCTCAGCGCCGCCCCGCCTTGGCCGAGCGCTTAACCTCCTCATGGTAGAAGTAGTTGACGATGATGGGTTTCTCCCCCTGGCCCGCCATGCCGGAGTCATCAGCGCGGCGGTAGGTGAGGCCCCGCCTGGCGGCAAAGTCCCGCAGGAGCTGGTCAAGATCTGCCCAGTAGGTGCGATCGCCCCTGGTGTAGAGGTCATGGTAGAGCCCGTCCAGCTCAGGGTGGCGCTCGTGCACCCAGCTGAGGATGGCAGCCCGGTAGTCCCCGCGCAGGTTGAGGTTCTCCAGCCAGATGAGGTTGCAGCGATCGAGCACCGCCTCGATGATGGCGATGGGATCGGTAATCCCCGGGAAGATGGGGGCCATCTGGCAGACGGTGGGGATGCCCGCGCGGTGGAGCTCATCCATTGCCGCCAGCCGCCTCGCGATGCTCGGCGCGCGGTCCATCTCCCGCCGGAACCCCTCATCGAGGGTGTTGATGGAGAAGGAGACCCTGGCCCTGGGGAAGGTGCGGATCAGGTCGAGATCGCGGAGCACCAGGTCCGACTTGGTGGCGATGCTGATGGCAATCCCGCTGCCCTGCAGCTGCTCGAGCAGCGCGCGGGTGCGGCGGTACCTGGCCTCGCAGGGCTGGTAGCAGTCGGTGACGGAGGAGATGAAGGCCTCCTTGCCCGCGTACCTGGCGGGGTGGCGTATGGGCGGCCAGCACTTCACGTCGACAAACTCGCCCCAGGGCTCGGGGTGGTTGGTGAACCTTTTCATGAACGAGGCGTAGCAGTAGCGGCAGCGGTGCGCGCAGCCCACGTAGGGGTTCACTGAGTAGTCCGCGACCGGGAGGTTGGAGCGGGTCATGATGCCCCGCACTTTGATTTCCTTGGTTTCCATGCGCTTGCATGCTCCCAAAAGCAAGGGGGGATCCCGAAGGATCCCCCCCACAGGCGCGGCCTATGCCGCTAGCACTGGGTGGCCTGGATGGCGGTCACCGCGACGGTGTAGACGATGTCGTCCACCAGGGCGCCGCGGGAGAGGTCGTTGACCGGGCGGCGCATGCCCTGGAGCATCGGGCCGATCGAGACCAGGCCGGCGGAGCGCTGCACCGCCTTGTAGACGGTGTTGCCGGTCGACAGGGTCGGGAAGATGAACACCGTGGCCTTGCCGGCGACCGGGGAGCCCGGGGCCTTCTGCGCGGCAACGTTGGGCATCACCGCCGCGTCGTACTGGAGCGGGCCGTCAACCGCGATGTCCGGGCGCTTCTCGCGCACCAGGCGGGTGGCCTCCTTCATCAGGTCCACGTCCTCGCCCTTGCCGGAGTTCATGGTCGAGTAGGTGACCATGGCGACCTTCGGGTCGATGCCAAAGGCCTTGGCGGTGTCGGCGGACTGGATGGCGATCTCGGAGAGCTCGTCGGCGGTCGGCTTGATGCACAGCGCGCAGTCGCCATAGACGTAGACCTGCTCAGGCATCAGCATGAAGAAGATCGCGGACACCAGCTTGGCGCCGGGGGCGGTCTTGATGATCTGCAGCGGCGGGCGGATGGTGTTGGCGGTGGTGTGGACCGCGCCGGAGACCAGGCCGTCGACCTCGTTGCGCTCAATCATCATGGTGGCGAGCGCCACGTTGTCCTGCAGCATCTCGATGGCGCCCTCGCGGGTCATGCCCTTCTTCTGGCGCAGCTCGACGAGGCGGTCCACATAGTTCATGCGGATCTCCTCCGGGTCGACGAACTCGACGCCCTCGCCGAGGGTGACGCCCTGCTCCTTGGCCACGGCCAGGATCTTGTCCTTCTTGCCGAACAGCACCGGGACGGCGATGTTCTGGGCGGCGACGATGGCGGCGGCGGCCACGGTGCGCGGCTCATCGCCCTCCGGGAGGGCAATGCGCTTGTGGGCGGCGCGGGCCAGCTCGGTGAGCTTGAGGCGGAAGGCCGCCGGGCTCATCAGCGGGAAGCGCTCGCAGGGGCCGGCCAGCTTCTCGATGAGGGCGGCGTCGAAGGCGCCCTTGGCGGTGTCGGCGGCATGGCCGGCGCGCTCGGTGTCATCGGCGCCCAGCACGGCCGGCACGTCGGCCAGGGCCTTGGCGACATTCCACACCGAGTCCTTGGTGCAGATCACGGTGGCGTCGCCCACGGTGCCCTCGGCACCGTCGCACAGCACCACGATCCCGGCCTCGGTGGAGGCGGGCACGCTGGAGGTGACCAGCACGCTCTTCTGCTTGGCGGTGGCGGCGTCAAAGTCCACGCGGTGGCCGCGGCGGGCGGGATCGCCGGAGGTGACCTTGGCGTTGAGGGCGGCGGCAATCTCGCTGGCGCGCAGCGCGTAGTTGTCCGGGTCGAAGGCAATGCGCGCGACCACGTTCTGCAGCGCGTCGGCCTTGCTGGTGGAGCAGGCCGGGCGCGGCGCGCAGGAGGAGCCGCAGTGGGCGCAGCCGGAGAGCACCAGGCGGGGGTTGCCCGCGGAGTCAAGCGGCGCGTCGTCGTTGAGCACCACCGCGCCCAGCACCCGATCCTTGCCGGCGTTGCCGTAGGAGGACAGGGAGATGTTGGTGAAGGCGGTGGCGCGGGCGCAGTCGCCCGGGGTCACGGTGAGGAGGTCGGCGTCGAGGGCGTGGCAGATCTCGGCGTTGAGCGCGTCACGGTCAAGGAGGTTGAACTCGGTGCCCTCGACCACCGCGACCTTGGCGCCCGTCTCGGACTCAAAGCGCTTGAAGTTGGCGAGGATGGTCTCGAGCAGCTCGGAGCGCTTGCCCTGGCCGAGCAGCTTGACGGCCTCGGACAGCGGCACAGAGTACTTGCTGCAGGTCTTCTCGCAGCAGCCATAGATGGGGCGGAACACCTCGGCCTTGGCCCCCTTGTCGGTCAGGGCCTGGGCAAGGCCCAGGGTGGCGGGGAAGATGCCTTGCGCCTTGGCGACCGGGATCAGCATTACGGAACGTGACACGGATTGCTCTCCTATGCAGTTTGCTTGTGTGTGGGAAGGTGTGGGTGGGGCAGGCCCACCGCGCGGGGGTGATTTTAGCACACCGGGGGGCATTCGCGGGCGGCGCGGCGCAGGCGCCAGGATCGGGCTTGGGGGGAAAATGTCCTAGAATAAGGGGGTTGCCGGCCCGCCGGGGGCCGGCCCTTGGGGCAGGGGGGCCGTGGGGTGTTCAGGACCATCAGGCGTGGCATAAGGTACATGGATCTCTGGCCCGAGGACCGGGTGCTGGGCTCGGTGTTCCCCGAGGTCAGGGTGCGCAAGGCGATGATCTTCGCGCGCCGCGCCATCCCGCCCTTCGCCGCCTTCATCCTGCTCTGGGCCTATGTGCAGGGCGGGGGGCTCAAGGGGGTGTCGCTCATCTTCACCCTCAAGAGCGCCTGGCCGCCGATCGTGGCGAGCGTCACCTTCCTGCTCCTCCTGCCGGTGCAGGGTTACTACTGGTTTGGGCGGCGCTCGCTGCGGCCGCTCTCGGAGCGCCAGAAAAAGCTCTATGCCGAGCTCTGCGCCCGTCTGTCGCGCGAGCCGGAGCGGGAACCGGACATGCTCGCGCTCGCCACGGTGCTCGCGCAGGCGATGCGCGATCTCGACCACGAGTTCCTGCGCCTGCTCTAGCCGTGGTTTTTTGCTAGAATGGCGCGGGCCGCGCCGCGCCCCTTCCCTTTTTTTGCCCAAGGAACCAGCCATGCAAGATAGTGTCATCGTCAAGCTCGAGACCCTGGTGGAGCGCTTCCAGGAGGTCGAGCAGCTGCTTGGCCAGCCGGAGGTGATCGCCGACCAGGAGCGCTTCAGCGAGCTCAACCGCGAGTACAAGCGCCTCGGCGAGCTCACCTCGGCCTTCTCGGCGTACCGCACGGCGGAGGCCGACCTTGCCGAGATCGCCGCCATGGCCGAGGGCGATGACGAGGAGATGCGGCAGATGGCCGCCGAGGAGCGCCCCGCCACCGAGGCGCGGCTGCAGGAGCTCGAGCGGCGGCTGCAGCTGATGCTCCTCCCCCATGACGACCGCGATGACTGCAACTGCTTCCTTGAGGTGCGCGCCGGCACGGGCGGCGACGAGGCGGCGCTGTTCGCGGGCGACCTCTACCGCATGTATGTCAAGTACGTGGAGAGCAAGGGCTGGAGCCTCGAGATGGTCTCCTGCAGCGAGGGCACGGCGGGCGGCTACAAGGAGGTCATCGCCAAGCTCTCCGGGGAGGGCGCCTACGGCTTCATGAAGTTTGAGTCGGGCGGCCACCGGGTGCAGCGTGTCCCCAAGACCGAGGCGCAGGGCCGCATCCACACCTCGGCCTGCACGGTGATGGTGCTCCCCGAGATCCCGCCCTCCAAGGCCCCCGAGGTCAACCCCGCGGACCTGAGGGTGGACGTGTTCCGCTCCTCGGGCGCTGGCGGCCAGCACGTCAACAAGACCTCCTCGGCGATCCGCATCACCCACCTGCCCACCGGCATCGTGGTGGAGTGCCAGGACGAGCGCTCGCAGTTCCGCAACCGCGAGCGGGCCATGGAGGTGCTGCTCTCGCGCCTCGCGCAGCTCGAGGAGGACAAGCGCAACGCCGAGGCCACCGAGCAGCGGCACAGCATCCTCAGCTCGGGCGACCGCTCCGACCGCATCCGCACCTACAACTTCCCGCAGGGCCGGGTCACCGACCACCGCATTGAGCTGACCCTCTACCGCCTCGACGAGGTGCTGGCGGGCAACCTCGACCTGCTGCTCGAGCCGGTGATTGAGGAGTACCACGCCGAGCAACTTGCGGCGATGGCGCAGGCCGGGGCCTAGGCCATGCGCCTCGGGCTTGCGCGGGCGCTGCTGCGCTCAAGGCTGCGGCTGGCCGGGCGCGAGGAGCCGGGCCTCGAGGCCGAGCTGCTGCTCTGCCGCGCCACCTCAAGGAACCGCGCCGCGCTGATTGCCCATGACGGCGACAGCCTCTCCGTGGATGAGGCGGCGCGGGTGGGGGAGGGCCTCACGCGCGCCCTCGCCGGCGAGCCCATGGCCTACATCCTCGGCCACCGCGGCTTCTACGATCTCGATCTTGAGGTGGGGCCGGGGGCGCTCATCCCGCGCCCGGAGACCGAGCTGCTGGTCGAGGTGGCGCTGCGCGAGCTGCCCGCGGGCACGCGCATCCTCGACCTCGGCACCGGCAGCGGCGCCATCGCCCTGGCGCTGGCCGCGCACCTCGAGGGGGCGCGGGTGTGCGCGGTGGACCAAAGCGCCGCGGCCCTTGGCTACGCCAGGCGCAACGCCCGCCGCCTCTGCCTGGGGGTGGAGTTCCTCGAGGGCTCCTGGTACGGCCCGGTGGGGGAGGGGCGCTTTGGGGCGATCGTCTCCAACCCGCCCTACATCGCCGCAGGCGATCCCCACTTGGCGCGCGGCGGCCTGCCCTTTGAGCCGCAGGAGGCGCTGGCCTCAGGCGCGGACGGCCTTGACGCGATCCGCGAGATTGTGGCGGGCGCCCCCGCGCATTTGCTGCCGGGCGGGGCGCTCATCCTCGAGCACGGCCTCACCCAGGGGGCGGCGGTGCGGGCGCTGCTTGGCGCGGCGGGACTGAGCAGGATTGCGACCGAGCGCGACCTTGAGGGCCGCGAGCGTGTCACCTACGGCTTTCTCTAGGCCCGCCTGCCCCTTAGGGGCGGCGGGCGCCAACATCCTTACCCACCTTTCATTGGAGGCTTGCCATGGGCGAAATCCTGGTTGCGGGGCGGCGCTTTGCCAACGACGCGCCCCTTGCGGTAATCGGCGGGGTCAACGTGCTCGAGTCAGAGGATCTGGCGCTGGAGGTGGCGGGGCGCATGTCCGAGGCGGCCGCGGCGCTGGGGATGCCCTATGTCTTCAAGGGCAGCTTTGACAAGGCCAACCGCTCCTCCATCTCCTCCTACCGCGGCCCGGGGCTGGGGCGCGGCCTCAAAATCCTCGAGGCGGTGCGCTCGATCCTGGGGGTGCCGGTCCTGACCGACGTGCATGAGCCCTTCCAGGCCGAGGAGGCGGCCGCGGTGTGCGACGCGCTGCAGCTGCCCGCCTTCCTCGCGCGGCAGACCGACCTGGTCACCGCCCTGGCGCGGACGGGGCTGCCGGTGAACGTCAAGAAGCCGCAGTTCATGTCCCCGCGCGACCTGCCCAACCTCATTGGCAAGTTCCACGCCGCGGGCAACGATCAGGTCATGATCTGCGAGCGGGGCACCATGTTTGGCTATGACAACCTGGTGGTGGACATGCTGGGGCTGCCGGTGATGAAGCGCTGCACCGGCGGCGCGCCGGTGATCCTCGACGTCACCCACGCCCTGCAGTGCCGCGACCCGGGGGCCGCCGCCTCGGGCGGGCGGCGGGCGCTGTGCCTTGACCTGGCGCGCGCCGGGGTGGCGGTGGGCATCGCCGGCATCTTCATCGAGGCCCACCCCAATCCTGCTGAGGCCCGCTGCGACGGCCCCTCGGCGCTGCCGCTGCGCCTCATCGGCCCCTTCCTCGAGCGCGTCGCCCATGTCGACGCCCTGGTGAAGTCAGACGGCGGCCTTGAGATCAGCTAGCCAACCTTCCCTGCGGCGCTAGCAGCGCCGCACCTCCACCCCGAGCGCCTCAATGCTCGCCGCGTCCTGGTCGGACAGGCCGCGGTCGGTGATGATCATGTCGAGGCCCGCGAGCGGCCCCACCTCAAAGAGCTGGGACTTGCCGAACTTGGAGCTGTCGGCGAGCAAAATCTTCCGCGACCCGCTCTGGGTGAGCAGGGTGCGCTTGAAGGCGGACTTCTCGAAGGTGGGGGCGCTGATCCCCACCTCGAGGTTGAAGGCGTTGCAGCTGATGAAGGTGATGCTGGGGTGGATGCGCGCCATGAACTCGAGGGCCTCCTGGCCGATGCAGGACTGGCTGGACCAGTCCACGGCGCCGCCGGTGATGGAGAGCTCGATGTCGCGGTGGGGGGAGAGCAGCAGCCCGATGTTGAGGTCGGAGGTGATCACCTTGAGGCGCAGCGAGGCGATGGCGCGCGCCAGCTCGAGGGTGGTGGTGCCGGCGTCAATCATCACCGCCTGGTTGTTGGCCACCAGCTCCGCGGCCGCGGCGCCGATGGCGCGCTTTTGCGCCTGGTTGCGCAGCGCCTTCTCCGAGGTGGTGGGCTGGGCGCTGCCAAAGGCGCGCAGCGAGACGCCCCCGTGCACGCGGTCGACCAGTCCCTGCTGGTCCAGGCGGATGAGGTCGCGCCGGATGGTGGAGGGGGAGGCTGAGGTGTGGGCGGACAGGTCGTCAACGGTGGCGAGGGTATGGCTGCGCAGGTAGTCGATGATCGCCTGGTGGCGTTGGTTCTGCATGGCGGTATGAAACTCCTTATGCTTAATGATAGCCATTTAGGGGTGCCAAAATGTGTGATATTGCTCACAATTGCCAACATGATGATTAAATTTAATCAAAATAGTCGATTTTAATCATTTATAATCACCGCATCGGCCGCCGCCCTGGGCAGGCTGGCCATCAGCGACAGACACCACACACATATATATAGGGGTATGAGCATGAGCAAGAAGCCTGTACTGGGTATCACCATGGGGGATGCCGCGGGCATCGGTTCGGAGATTACGGTCAAGGCGCTCGCTGAGCCCTCGCTTTACGAAAAGGCGGTGCCGGTGGTCTATGGCGACGCCGGCCAGATGCGCCGCGCGGCCAAGATCCTCGGCTCGGGCGTGGAGGTGCACGTCATCAATGATCCCAGCGAGGCGCAGCCCTCCACGGGCCGCATCGAGTGCATCGACCTCAACTGCATCCCCGCCGACGTGCCCTTTGGCAAGGTCGACGCGACCTGCGGCAAGGGCTCCTTCCTCTTCATCGAGCGCGCGGTCAAGGATGCCACCGCGGCGAAGATCCACGCCATCGTCACCGCCCCGCTCAACAAGGAGGCCCTGCACCTCGGCGGCTGCCCCTACCCTGGGCACACCGAGATCCTGGCCAACCTCACCCACACCAAGGACTACTCGATGATGCTGGTCGGCGAGAAGCTGCGCGTCATCCACGTCTCGACCCACATCTCGCTGCGCGACGCCTGCGACGCGGTCAAGCGCGACCGGGTCTACCGCGTCATCCACCTCGCCGAGGACACCCTGCGCCTGATGGGCTTTGAGCACCCGCGCATCGCGGTGGCCGGCCTCAACCCGCACTGCGGCGAGGCGGGCATGTTCGGCACCGAGGACGACAACGAGATCGTGCCGGCGGTCAAGGACGCGCAGGCCGAGGGCATTGACGTGGTGGGGCCGATTGCCCCGGACACCGTCTTCCACCGCGCCGCCAACCGCGGCGAGTTCGACATCGTGGTGGTGATGTACCACGACCAGGGCCACATCCCGCTCAAGGTGCTGGGCTTCTCCTCGGGGGTGAACATCACCGTGGGCCTGCCCATCATCCGCACCTCGGTCGACCATGGCACCGCCTTCGAGATTGCGGGCAAGGGCATCGCCGACCCCGAGTCGATGCTGGTCGCCCTCGACATCGGCGCGCGCATGGGCGCCACCAAGTACCAGGCTGAGCTGGCCTAGCAGATTTTTTCACCAGGAGAAACAAGACATGAGCTTTATCCCGCACGGCGTCATCACCCCGGTCCTCACCGCCCTCGACTCCAATGAGGAGTTCAACAAGAAGGCCTACCAGGACTTCATCGACCACCTCATCAAGGAGGGGGTGCACGGCATCTTCGCCCTCGGCACCAACGGCGAGTTCTACGCCTTCAACAGCAAGGAGAAGATCGCCATCATCGAGGCGGCGGTCGAGGCGGTCAACGGCCGCGTCCCGGTCTACGCCGGCACCGGCTGCGTCACCACCAAGGAGACCGTCGAGCTCTCCCGCGAGGTGGCGAGGATGGGCGGCGTGGACTGCCTGAGCGTGATTTCCCCGTACTTCACCGCCATCAAGCAGGATGACCTCATCCGCCACTACCGCGCGGTCTGCCAGGCGGTGGGCGACATGCCGGTCCTGCTCTACAACATTCCCGCGCGCACCGGCAACAACATTGACTACAAGACGGTCAAGGCCATCGCCGACGAGAACCCCAACGTGATCGGCGTCAAGGACAGCTCGGGCAACTTCGACAACACCCTCAAGTACATTGAGAACACCAACCCCGGCCTCAGCGTGCTCGCGGGCTCGGACTCCCTGATCCTCTGGACCCTCAAGGCCGGCGGCAAGGGCGCCATCTCCGGCTGCTCCAATGTCTTCCCGCGCCTCATGGCCTCCATCTACGACCTGTTCAAGCAGGGCGACTTCGAGGCCGCCAATCAGGCCCAGCGCAAGATCCGCCCCTTCCGCAACGTCATGCAGATGGGCAACCCCAACAGCGTGGTCAAGCGCGCCGCGCAGCTGCGCGGCTTCGACGTCGGCCCCGCGCGTGCCCCGTCCAACATCGAGAGCAAGGCCATCGACGACGCCCTGCTCGAGGTCTTCAAGCTCTACGACTAAGGGGGGAATGGCAAGATGAGTTACGAGCTCGGTTCAATCCGCAAGATCATCAGTGGCGAGGGCGCCCTGGGGCGCCTGCCTGAGGTGGCGCAGTCCTTTGGCGCGAAGTCGGCGGTGCTCATCACCGACGCCGGCGTCTACCGCCTCGGCCTCACCCGTGGCGCCGAGGAGATGCTGCAAAAGGCCGGCATCAAGGTCACCGTGATCACCGATGTGCCCCCGGAGCCCTCGGTGGAGCAGGTGGAGAAGGTCATCAACGAGGCCCGCGGGGCCGAGTGCGAGTTGATCGTCGCCATCGGCGGCGGCTCGGCGATGGACACCGCCAAGCTGGTGTCGCTCTCGCTGCGCAACACCTGCACCCTGCGCGAGATGGTCAAGGGCCAGAAGCCCACGGTGCGCGGCGTGCCCACGGTGATGGTCCCCACCACCGCCGGCACCGGCTCCGAGGCCACCCCCAACGCCATCGTGCTGGTGCCTGAGGAGAACCTCAAGGTGGGCATCGTCACCGATCTGATGATCTCCGACGTCGCCATCCTCGACCCGGTCCTGACCATGGGGCTGCCGCCGCAGATCACCGCCAACACCGGCATCGACGCGCTCTGCCACCTCATGGAGTGCTACATCTCCAAGAAGAACAACCCGCTGAGCGAGGCCTTCTCGCTGCAGGGCATCCGCCTCGCGGCCCACAGCCTGCGCGAGTGCTACCTCAACCCGCAGGATCTCTGCGCCCGCGAGATGATGCAGGTGGCCTCCACCTACGGCGGGGTGGCGATTGCCTCCTCGAGCACCACGGCGATCCACGCCCTCTCCTACCCGCTGGGCGGCCGCTACCACATCCCGCATGGCCTCGCCAACGCCATCCTGATGCCGCTGGTGATGGACATCAACCGCGAGAGCTGCGTCGCCAAGTACGCCACCATGGCCGAGGCGATGGACCTGAGGCAGGACGGGATGTCGGACGAGGCCCTCGCCGACGCCTTCGTCAAGGAGCTCTACGACCTCAACCGCTTCCTCAAGATTAAGTGCAGCCTTGGCGAGCGCGGGGTGACCGCGGACGTCATCGACGACCTCGTTGAGGGCGCCTCCAAGGTCACGCGCCTTCTGGGCAACAACCCCAAGGATCTCACCCGCGAGGAGATGCGCGGCATCTACGAGCGCCTGATCAAGGACAACCCGTAGCACACAGTCTTCTTCATGGTAGTTAAAAGGGGGCCGCGAGGTTCCCTTTTCTTTTGGGGGTGGGGCCTGGGGACAGGGCGGCCCAGCCGCAGGCCAGAAGGCCGGCGGGGCGGGATGCCGCCATCATCCCCCGGGGAGCGCCTGCCCCGGCCCCGGGGCAGGGGACGGGGCCCAGGCCGTACGCTCAGAAGGCGTAGGCCAGCCTAAACTGCCCGGCCACGCCGTGCACGTCGCCCACCCGGCCGGCAAGGCCCAGGCCAAGGCTCAGTCCCGGGACCCCCTGGGGCGTGCAGCGCACCCCCACCTCAAGGATGCCGGAGGAGCCGCTGAGCGAGGGCGTGGCGAGGCTCACCCCCGCCAGGCGGGAGTGGGCCTTGCCACGCCAGGTATGCTCCAGGGCAAGGCCGGCCCTGAGGGTCACCTGCCCATTGAGCCGGTAGTCGCCCCTAAGGCCCGCCCTTATGGTGTGGGCGGAAATGGAGCTCAGGCGCAGGCCATTGTCGGTAAGTCCGTCCAGCCTGACGTGGGTGGTGTCGGCATCGACATGGGTATAGCAATAACGCGCATAGGGCGTGAGCGCCAGGCGGTCGCTTACGGCAAAGTCATAGCCCCCGCCCAGGGAGAGGCCCAGGTAAAGGCTGTCGGACTGGTACTTGGCCTCCTTGCCGGTGCGCTGGTACTCGCCCTTGAAATCGGCCCGGGTGCGGCCGATGCGGGCGGTGGCGTCCAGGAAGGCCCCGCCCGGGAAGCGGTAGCGGGCGCCCAGGCCCACGCCGAATGACTTGTTGTCCGACTTGCCGGAGGCGCTGGCGACATGCGAGCGGGCGCTGCCGGTGCCCAGGTCCAGGAAGGCCGCCAGGGTCAGGCCAGTGTCGCCCTGCATGCCGATGCGCCTGGCCACGCCCACCGAGGCGTTGAGGGCATCGACGTCAAGGTGGGATCCAATCCTGTAGGTCAGGGAGCTGCCGCCCAGGGCCCCGAAGGCGGCAAGGCCCGAACCTGATGAGGCGGCGCCCACCGCCGCCTCGAGGCCCTCGCCTGCGGAGAAGCCGTTGAGCGATGACACCAGGGCGGCACTGGCAAGGTGGGCCGCGGGCAGGGTCTCGGACTCCTTGGTGGCGGTGGTTGACGTGCCTGACGCGCTGGTGGCGCCGGTCAGGTCGGCGTACAGCAGCTTGCCGTCGGCGGAGGTGGCCACGCTGGCATTCTCATAGACGGTCTCGGTCAGGGTGCCGGTGGCCTTGACCTCGGTTACCGAATTAGAGGATTCAGTAACTCCGGCATCACTGTAGACCAAGGCATAGTTGGAGCCTGAAAGATTACTGTTACTCTCGGCTGTAACGGTCAGTGTCCTAGATGACAGGTCAACTGCCTCAGCTGAGGTCAGTACAGCAACCGCACTGCCGGTAGTTGAATCCGTGGCCGTACCCATGGAGTTTACTGGGCTGATGTTAAGTACCAGATCTGAATAGCCCCTAATGGCCTTGACCTTGACTATGCCGGAGACGTAGATGTAGTTGGTGCCGGTCGCCTCACTGCAGGCATCAGAGGCATCTGAGGTATAACGGGTGGCACCGCCGTAGACTGTGGTAGAGGATAAGTCCATAGTCTCATAAAGTGCGGTGGTGGCATCAGAGTAGCCTAAGTAGACAGCGTTATCGGTGGCGGTTAGGGAGGCCCCGCTTGAGCCCTCGGCGAGGCCGCCGAAGATATAGTTACTCGTTACTGTAGCCCCTGAGGTGACAAAGACAGTATTGCCGGATGCAACCGCAGTTTCATCAGGATCAGCATAACCGCCGATGATATCGCCGCTTACTGTACCGCCCATGATGGCCACACTGTTGTTTTTGGCCTCGGCTGTGGCAGTGCCTAAGGCATAACCGCCGTATACAGTGCCACTTACCGTACCGCCGGTAACCGTGGCGCTGTTGGAGCTCGCCTCCACATTGCCTGTGCCCTCGGACTTGGCATAGCCGCCGTAGACGGCGCCTGAGACGGTCCCGCCCGAGATGGCCGCGCCATTCTGCGTGGCGCTCAGGTCCGTGCTGCCCGAGCCGGTGGCCGCCGCCCCGTAGACACTGCCCGAGACGGTCCCCGCGGAGATGGCCAGGGAGTAGTTTTTGGGGCTGGCCTGGTCCGACGCTGACAGGGTGGCCAGCTGCCCGGCGCCAGGGTCGCCGGTGCCGGAGGCAAAGTTGCCGTAAATGGTGGTGTACTCCCGGTTTTTCCCCACCGTGACCACGGTCTTGCCCATGCTGCTGTCATGGGTTTTGGCATTGGAGCCAGTGCTGCTGTCGACGGCGGTGAAGTAGAGCAGCTTGCCGTCCTCCGCAAGGCCAACCGCCGACTGGGCATAGGTGGTTTGCGTGAAGGTGCCGGCCAGGGTCACCGACGAGGGGGCGGTCACGCCGGCGGCCGAGTACACCAGGGCATAGTTGCCCTCGGGTGACTCGTCGGCGGTGGTGACGGTCAGGCTGCGCGAGCCCAGGTCCACCTTAGTGGTGGAGATAATCACGGCCTTGCCGCTGCCTGATGCCGAGTCAACCGCATCCTGCATGGAGTTTACGGAGCTTACGTTTAAGTAAAGGTGGTCATAGCCATCAATGCCCCCTACCTTGGCAATGCCTGAGGCATGGATGGAGTTGGTGCCCGTGGCCCCGATGTAGGCATTTTCATCATGGCAGGTGGCGCCGCCGTAGACCGTGGTGGAGGACAGGTCCAGGGTGCCGTAGAGCGCGGTGGCGGCATCGCTGTACCCAAGGTACACGGCATTGCCCGTGGCGGCCAGGGAGGCGCTTGGGTTATGGGACAAGGCCAGGCCGCCGAAGATGTGCTTGCCAGTCATGGTGACGCCCGGGGTGATGAAGACGGAGTTGCCCGTGGCCACTGCCCCTGCCCCTTGGGTAACTGCAAGTCCTCCCCTGATTGCAACAGTGACGTTCCCACCGCTGACCGTCACGGTATTGGAGGATGCGGTGGCCTGGCCAGCGCCTGCCCTGACCTCTCCCCCGGTAATATAATCGGTTTTCCCGCCAGACATGGCTGCCCTGTTGCCGTGGGCACTAACTGGGGAATAACCTGCTGATATGTTTGCAATTGAAGCACCCTCTCGGCACCCAGTGAAGGTGATGGAATTGCCGTTGGCCCTGTGGCCATCATCAGCGTTGCCACCATAAAATGCCATGTCTTCAGGTCCATAGGCCTCACCCTCAACCGTGAGCGAGGCCCCGGAAACATCACCTGAGGCACTGTATGCCCCCGCTACCTGTCGTACAACGTTGCTGACAGTGCTTCTGAAAGTGTTTCCGGGGTCTGGGACTTCTAACCACTGCTCAGGCTCAGTACCAGTACCAGTATCAAATGCCCAGTACGCCTGCGCCGCCTGCGGCAGGCCCAGCGCCACCGGCAGCGCCAGCAGGAATGCCCTCCCCATGGCGCCCCGCCCCGGCATGGGGGCGGGGCGGCAATTGCGGCGCAGGATCTGGCGATAGGCCGATGCCAGCATGGACATGGCATGGGAGGAGGGTTTCATGGCAGGACTCCTTAAGCGTCACTGACTAAAAAGGCCGCGCCCAGGGGCGCCCCCAGGCAGGCGCCGGCCCAGTGCCGGCCGCCAGGACCAATTCTAGCGTCCTGGGCGGGCGGGGGATCAAAAAATGCCGTGAGTCCCGGCCTTGCGTCGTGAAATGCAGGGACAGGATAATAATTCAGCGCATTTTACGCCCGCATGGACCTGGAAACCGGGGGGAATGAAGTGGAAATAGGCCATGCCTGAATGTCGATCATGGCGACAAAAGGCGCGGACTACAGTGTCAGCATACCTTGGCATGAAAGGGGACAAGCCATGAAAGCTGACAGAACCATTTCACCCAACGACGCAAGCTGCAACCTGCTGCATGTGGGGGGTGACCTGGCAAAGAGTGTCTTCCAGGTGGCATATGAGGATCCTGGCACCGGGAGGTTCAGGAACCACCAGCTCCCAGGGCCAAGTCCGGGCAGTTTGTAAGCGGATCGGGCAACCGGCGCATGCTGGTGGCAATGGAAGCCTGCGGATCCGCCCACCACTGGGGCAGGCCCTGCATGGCCCATGGGCATGGGGTCATGGCGCTGCCCGCTGGGATCACGAACAGGACCAGCGTGGGCAACAAGGCTGATCACAACGATGCCCTTGCCTTCTGGCAGGCATCGTTCATGCCGGGCATCAGGACGGTCAGGGTGAGGGACGAGGCAACCCAGCCAGGGTCCATGCTGCTGAAGTACAGGGAGTTCCTGCTTGCGCAGCAGGCCGCGGAGACAAGATTCATGGGGCCGGTGCCTTGCGAGTTTGGCGTGGCAACGCCAGGCACAGGCACCAGGTCGGCCAGGGATGCAGGCCGCAGATTGCTGGAGGGCGCTGAGTCATCAGATGCCGGAAGGGCGTGGTCCCCAAGCCTTAGGGAAGTTCCCGGTGCCTTTTCCAAGGCATTGGGCCAGTCGCCTACAGCCTGAAGGCCATCGGTGATTTTGTCACGGGCACGGCCGCGAGGGGCGAGTTGTGCCAGGGGCTGGTGACAATCCCCTGCGTTGGCCGTTATGAGCGGTGGCGCTGGAGAATGTCATGGTGGACCCCGCCAACCTCGGGAACGGGAGGCAGTTCGCCGCCTGCTGTGGGCTTGCGCCCTGCCACACCGGCACCGGTGGCAAGGAGGGCGTGCTGGGCATCCCCGGGAAGGCGAGCCGCGTGCCGAGGCGGGTCCCCAGCGAGGCCAGACCGGCGCCTGTCCCGGGGGCAGCGCTGGCCGGGGCAGGGAAAGCATGCGCCAGCACCCATCCGGGTGGACAGGCACGCTGGCCGGCGGGAAGCCGTACAGGAAGGCGGCCTGCGCCGTGGCAAACAAGATTTGCATGATTGCCTGGGCAATCGTGGCGGTGCCTGGCGCCACATACGACCAGGGGCGGACGTCGCTGGTGAGCGTCAGGGACAGCACTGGCGAGACTGGGCGCGCCTTGAACAAA
>JAILEI010000194.1 GCA_024688225.1 Succinivibrionaceae bacterium | reverse complement strand
TGCTGGTCTGCCGCGCCTCAATCACCGCATCGGCGATGTTGCGCGGGGTCTCGGCATAGTTGCTGAACTCCATCACATAGGACGCACGGCCCTGGGTCTGCGAGCGCAGGTCGGTGGCGTAGCCGAACATCTCGGCAAGCGGGACCTTGGCGTGGATGATCTTGCCCGTGGGGCCGTCCTCCATGCCCTCGACGAGGCCGCGGCGGCGGTTGAGGTCGCCGATGACATCGCCCATGTAGTCCTCAGGGGTGTCCACCTCGACCTTCATCAGCGGCTCAAGCAGCACCGGCTGGGCCTTCATGAAGCCCGCCTTGAAGGCCATCGAGGCGGCAATGCGGAACGCCATTTCCGAGGAGTCGACCTCGTGGAAGGAACCGTCGTAGACGGTGACCTTGACGTCGACCACCGGGTAGCCGGCGAGCACGCCGTTGGCGATCTGCTCCTGCACGCCCTTGTCGACCGCAGGGATGAACTCTTTGGGGATGACGCCGCCCACGACCTCGTTGCCGAACTCGTAGCCCTTGCCCTCCTCAAGCGGCTCGATGCGCAGCCAGCAGTGGCCGTACTGGCCATGGCCGCCGGTCTGGCGCACGTACTTGCCTTCCTGCTCGACCTTGCCGCGGATGGTCTCGCGGTACGCGACCTGCGGCTTGCCGACATTGCAGTCCACCTTGAACTCGCGGCGCAGGCGGTCGACGATGATGTCAAGGTGCAGCTCGCCCATGCCGGAGATGATGGTCTGGCCGGACTCCTCGTCAGTGCGCACGCGGAACGAGGGATCCTCCTGCGCCAGGCGCAGCAGGGCAAGGCCCATCTTCTCCTGGTCGCTCTTGGTCTTGGGCTCCACGGCCACGGAGATCACCGGATCCGGGAACTCCATGCGCTCGAGCACAATCGGGTGCGCCTCGTCGCAGAGGGTGTCGCCGGTGGTGGTGTCCTTGAGGCCGATGGCGCCAACGATGTCGCCGGTGTAGAAGTCCTTGATCTCGGTGCGCTCATTGGAGTGCATGAGCACCAGGCGCCCGATGCGCTCCTTCTTGTCCTTGACCGAGTTGAGCACCGAGGCGCCGCTCGACATGGATCCTGAGTAACAGCGCAGGAAGGTGAGGTTGCCCACGAAGGGATCGTTGGCGAGCTTGAACGCCAGGGCGCTGAAGGGCTCGTCATCAGCGGCCTTGCGCTCGTCCTCGTTGCCGTTGAGGTCCACGCCCTTGACCGGGGGGATGTCCAGCGGTGAGGGCAGGTAGAGCACCACCGCGTCGAGCATCGCCTGCACGCCCTTGTTCTTGAAGGCGCTGCCGCAGCACATCGGCATGATCTCGTTGTTGAGGGTGCGCTTGCGGATGCCGGAGATGATCTCCTCCTCGGTGAGCTCGTCACCGTTGAAGAACTTCTCCATCAGGGCCTCGTCGGCCTCGGCGGCCGCCTCGACCAGCTTGCCGCGCCACTCCTCGACCTCGTCCTTCATGTCCTCCGGGATGTCGGTGTACTCGAAGGTCACGCCCTGGTCAGCCTCGTTCCAGTCAATGGCCTGGCGCTTGATGAGGTCGACCACGCCCACGAAGGAGTCCTCCTTGCCGATGGGGAGCATCAGGGGCACCGGGTTGCCCTTGAGGCGATCGCGCACCTGCTCAACCACGCGCAGGAAGTTGGCGCCGGTGCGGTCCATCTTGTTCACGAAGGCAATGCGCGGCACCTTGTACTTGTTGGCCTGGCGCCACACGGTCTCGGACTGGGGCTGCACCCCGCCCACCGCGCAGTAGACCATCACCGCGCCGTCGAGCACGCGCATGGACCGCTCCACCTCGATGGTGAAGTCCACGTGGCCCGGGGTGTCAATGATGTTGAAGCGGTACTTGTTCTTGAACTGGTGGGCCATGCCCTGCCAGTAGCAGGTGGTGGCCGCCGAGGTGATGGTGATGCCGCGCTCCTGCTCCTGGACCATCCAGTCCATGGTGGCCTCGCCGTCATGCACCTCGCCAATCTTGTGGTTGACGCCGGTGTAGAACAGGATGCGCTCGGTGGTGGTGGTCTTGCCCGCGTCGATGTGGGCGCTGATGCCGATGTTGCGGTAATGCTCAAGGGCGGTAGTTCTTGCCATGGTAACCTCCCTGCTACCAGCGGAAGTGGCTGAAGGCCTTGTTGGCCTCGGCCATGCGGTGGACATCCTCGCGCTTCTTGACCGCGGTGCCCTTGTTCTCAACGGCGTCCATCATCTCGGCAGCGAGGCGCAGCGCCATGGTCTTCTCGTGGCGGCCGCGGGCGGCCTCCACCAGCCAGCGCATCGCCAGCGCGTTGCCGCGCAGCGGGCGCACCTCAACCGGGACCTGGTAGGTCGCGCCGCCCACGCGGCGGGACTTGACCTCCACGGAGGGGCGAATGTGGTCAAGGGCCTCCTCGAACAGGGCGAGGTGCTCCTTGCCGCTCTTCTTGGCAATGAGGTCGAGCGCCCCGTAGACAATGCTCTCGGAGATCGACTTCTTGCCGTCTTTCATGACCACGTTGATGAACTTCGCGAGAAGCTCGGAACCGAACTTGGGGTCGGGCAGGATCTTGCGCTGGCCGACAACGCCACGTCTAGGCATGACTTTTATCCTCTAATCTTCAGGTTTGTCCAAAACCTTCAACAAAAAAATGGTTGGGTTTGGCCTTACTCACCCCTGCGGGGGAACTTAGGCCTTGGGGCGCTTCACGCCATACTTGGAGCGCGCCTGCTTGCGGTCCTTGACGCCCGAGCAGTCGAGGGAGCCGCGGATGGTGTGGTAACGGACACCCGGCAGATCCTTGACACGCCCGCCGCGGATCATGACCACGGAGTGCTCCTGCAGGTTGTGGCCCTCGCCCCCGATGTAGGAGGTGACCTCAAAGCCGTTGGTGAGGCGCACACGGCACACCTTGCGCATTGCCGAGTTCGGCTTCTTGGGCTTGGTGGCATAGACACGGGTGCACACGCCACGGCGCTGCGGGCAGGCCTGCAAGGCCGGGACCTTGTTCTTCGAGACCTGCTTCACGCGCGGCTTGCGCACGAGCTGATTGATGGTAGACATCTAGACAAAATCTCCTGTTGGCCCCGCCCAGGATTGGGACTTGGGGCAGACTTTACCTTCCCACCCCGGCCCAGTCCGGGCAGGGGTGAGCGAAGCATTATATTGCAAATTGGCTAGGACCGGCCGCAAAAACTTGGCCTTCCGGGCAAAAAAGCCATTCCGCCGGCAGCCGCCACCGTGGCGCCGCGGCGAGTATAATCCTTGCCATGCCAAGCAATAACCGCAAGGATCAGGTACAAGGGCCCACGCCCCTGGAGCGGCTGGCGCTGGGGCTGGGCGCCGGGGCCCAGACCGCGGTGGCGCTGGTGCCGGACGTATTCCTGATCTTCTTCCTCCTCGACTTCGCCAGGGTACCGCCGGCCACGGTGGCCGCCGCACTTTTTTGCTCCGCCCTGGTCAGCCTCGCGCTGCGCCCGCTCATCCCCAGCCTGCTGCGCCCCTCGCACCTGGGGGAGGCCCGGGTCTGGCTGATGCGCCTGCTGCTGCCCGCGGCCGCGGCGCTGGTGCTGCCCTTCGCCATCCCCCACCAGCGCCAGGTGGCCGTGGACTTTGCCTTTGTGCTCATTTCCTACTGCCTGCTCTGCGCCGTGGTCAAGCCGCTGCTGGGGGACGCGCTCACGCTGCTCACCCGCAACCTCAGCCGCGACCTTGGGGAGCAGGCGCGCCTGAGCCGCGCCAGGCTGCTTGGCACCGCGCTCACAGTGATGATCGTGGGCCTTGGCGCCGCGCCGCTCCTCACCTACCATGGCCTGACCTTCAGCTGCTTCCTCAAGTCCTCGCTGCCGCTCGCGGCCCTCACCGCCCTGGCCCTGTGCTGCTGCGCCCTCTACACCCATGAGCGCGTCCCCCCCGGGAACCGCCCGGTCGCCCTCGAGCAGGTCTCGGCCGCGCTCCGCGCCATGCGGGGCAGCCCCCATCTCCTGCGCCTGCTCGGCATGGCACTGCTCTCCACCCTCGCCACAGTGATCTTCAACGCCGCGCAGATCTTCTACCTCAGGCACTACCTGGGCGACTTCACCCTGATTGGCCCCATGCTCTGCCTCATGGCCGCGCTGGCCCTTGCCGCGGCGCTGTCCTGGTCGCGACTGCCCGGGCTGTCCGCCTGGGCAGGGCACCGCCGCGCCCTCGCCCTGGGCCTCTCGCTTGCGGCCCTGGGCTGCCTGCTGCGCCCCCTCCTCCCCACCTCGCTGCCCCTGGCGGCGCTCGCGCTGGGACTGCAGTCCCTGGGCCTCGGGCTGTGCTATGGGCAGGCCTTTTTCCTCCTGCGTGACGCGGCGCTGCACACCGAGTGCGAGCAGGGCATCAACTGCGAGGATCTGATGCGCCTCGCCATGGAGATGGCGATCCATGTCGCCTACCCCCTGGGCCTGACCTCACTGGCGCTGTTGCTCTGCCTGTGCGGGTATGGTGGGACGGGGGGTGATTCTGGTCCCGGCATGGCGGGACAGGACGGGATCCTGCTGGCGGTAGGTTTGGTGCCGGCGGCGCTCTACGCGCTCGCGCTGCTCCTGGCCCTGTCCCACCGCCTCGACCTCGGGCATGGTGAGTTGCTGCGCCGCGCCGGGGAGCGCCGGGCCCGCAGCGCGGTGATTGGCAACTAGCGCCCGCGATGATCCCTCAAAGGCACAGGCAGCGGCTGCCAGCGAGCAGCTGGGCAAGCTCCCGGGCCGCAAGCGCCCTGACAAAGGGCAGGGCGGTCACCGGTTCCGGGGCATAGGACGGGATCCCATACAGCCGCAGCTGCAGCAGTCGCCGCGCCGGCCTTGGCAACTGCCCCCCCTGGGCGTTGAGATCGGACACCAGGCGCGGGCCAAGGAGCACCTGGCACCCTGACCCCAGATCCTGCAAGGTGAGGGCCAGATCCACCCCCTGCCCCCAGGCAAGTTCTTCGCCCAGTCCCGACTGCAGGTACAACAGCAGCATCACAGCTCCAGGATCTGCCGCGCCCCCGCGGCTGCCACGGCAAGCTCCATGGTCCCGGAGAGGGTGAAGCCCTCCGCGAGGGGGCACTCCCCCAGCAACTCGCGCGCCCACTGCCCGCAGACCAGGAGCCCCGCGCCGGAGGCCCGGGCGGCATCCCTGATCCCCTCCCGTGCCGCCTGCCACCGCGGATCTCCAGCCGCGGCAAGGCGCACCGCCTCATTGATTAAAAAAAAGCGCGGGATCGCATAGCGCTCCCGCAGCCCGTTGGCAATTTCAACAAGCGCGATCCCCTCCAGCACGGCAGGCGGGGATCGCAGCACCAGCAACAGCGCCGGCCGCTCAGACAAGGCTTACCACCACCTCAACCTCGCACAGTGCCCCCTTGGGGATGGCAATGCCCCCCACGCAGGAGCGCGCCGGCGGCACCGTCCCGAAGAACTCGGCATAGACCTCGTTGAAGGGCGCAAAGTCGCTGAGATCCCTGAGGAAGCAGGTGGTCTTGACCACATCATCCATGCTCGCCCCCGCGGCCTCAACCACCGCCTTGACATTCAAGAGCGCCTGCCTTGCCTGCGCCCTGATGTCGCCTGCCACCAGCTCCCCGGTCCTCGGGTCAATGGGAATCTGCCCTGAGGCAAAGAGGAATCCCCCTGCCACCCGGCCCTGCACATAGGGCCCAATGGCCGCCGGGGCGTTCTTGGTCGCTACCACTTGCTGCATGATGCGCTCTCCTACTCGCGGCCGCCCAGGGCCGCCTTGATCTTCTCATCGGTCTTATACTGGCTGAGGGCGTATACCGCCCAGATCGCGGCGGGCAGCCAGCCCACCAGGGTCACCTGCAGCACCAGGCAGATGATCCCCGCCAGCGGCCTGCCGATGGTGAAGAACAGCAGCGGCGGCAGCAGCAAGGCAATCAAAAGTCTCATCTACTAAACCCTCATCCTGGGGGCGGCCTCCCCTGGCGGGGTGCCGCCCCCTGCCAGAACCCTAGGACTGCTCGCCGTCCGTGCCGCCCGAGGCGCTCTCGAGCGCCTCGAAGGCCTCGGCCAACTGGCGGTCGCGCTCCTCGGCGCTCACCGTTGCGGGCTCTTCCTTGGAGGCTCCCTCGCGGGAGAGGATCTCGGTGCGGCGCTGCTGGTGGTACTTGAAGCCCGTGCCAGCCGGGATGAGCCGCCCCACGATCACGTTCTCCTTGAGGCCGCGCAGCTCGTCGGTCTTGCCCGCCACCGCCGCCTCGGTAAGCACGCGGGTGGTCTCCTGGAAGGAGGCCGCCGAGATGAAGGACTCGGTGGAGAGCGAGGCCTTGGTGAGGCCCATCAGCACGTGGCGGTAGCGGATGGGCTTCTTGCCCTCGCGCTCGAGGCGCTCGTTGACCTCGCGCACATGGGCGACCTCCGCCTGCTCATCGCTGATGAACTCCGTGGAGTCCCCGGCGTCGATGATCTCGCACTTGCGCAGCATCTGCCTGACAATCACCTCGATGTGCTTGTCGTTGATGGTCACGCCCTGGAGGCGGTAGACGTCCTGCACCTCGTTGACGATGTAGTTGGCCACCGCGTTCACCCCGCGCAGGCGCAGGATGTCATGCGGGGACTCCGGGCCGTCGGCAATCATCTCGCCCTTGACCACGCGGTCGCCCTCGAAGACGTTGAGGTTGCGGGTCAGCGCAATCATCTCCTCGTGGGCCGGCACCAGCGCGCCGGTCTCGTCGACGGTGCCCTCGGGCGGGATGATCATCAGGCGGCGCTTGCTCTTGGTCTCCTTGCCAAAGGAGATGGTGCCTGAGATCTCGGCGAGGATGGCGGGATCCTTCTGCGGGCGGCGCGCCTCGAAGAGGTCCGCGACGCGCGGCAGGCCGCCGGTGATGTCCTTGGTGCCCGAGACCTTCTGCGGGATACGGGCGATGACATCGCCGATCTCAACCACCGCCCCGTCCTGGATCTGGATGATGGCGTGGGCCTGCAGCTGGTACTGCGCCGGCACGGTGGTGCCGGGGATGAACACGTCCTTGCCCTCGTCATCGACGATCTTCACCGCCGGGCGCTTCTCGCGGCCCTGCGAGGGACGGGCGCCAATCTCGAGGATCTCAATCGAGGAGATGCCCAGGGCCTCATCCTCGGTCTTGTCCACGGTCACGCCCTCGATGATGTCGATGTAGCGGATGTGGCCGCGCACCGTCGAGACGATCGGGTGGGCATGCGGATCCCACCTTGCGACCACCGTGCCGGCGGCAACCTCATCACCCTCACTGACCTCCAGGGTGGCGCCATAGGGGATCTTGTGGGTCTCCTTGACCGAGCCGTGACCGTCGGTGATGGCGAGCTCGAACTGGCGGGAGATGACCACCGCGCGGCCCTCGCTGTTGGTGACCATGTGCTCCGGGCCGCGCACCGAGAAGGCCACCTTGCCCGAGGCCTTGGCGGTGGCGTCACTCTCGGCGACCGCGCGGGAGGCGGCGCCGCCGATGTGGAAGGTGCGCAGGGTGAGCTGGGTGCCCGGCTCGCCGATGGACTGCGCCGCCATCACGCCCACGGACTCGCCCATGTTGACGAGGTTGCCGCGCGCGAGGTCGCGCCCGTAGCAACGGGCGCAGATGCCGTACTTGGTGCGGCAGGTGACCGGGGAGCGGACCTTGACCTTGTCGATCTTGTTGGCCTCAAGGAGGTCGCAGCTCTTCTCGTCAAGCAGCGCGCCGCGGCCCAGCAGGATCTCCTTGGTGCCCGGGCGCAGCACGTCCGCGGCCAGGGTGCGCCCCAGCACGCGGTCACGCAGGCTCTGGATGACATCGCCGCCCGAGACGTGCGGGGTGATCTCCAGCCCATCGTCAGTGCCGCAGTCCTCCTCGGTAATCACCATGTCCTGGGCCGCGTCGACCAGGCGGCGGGTCAGGTAGCCTGCGTTCGCGGTCTTGAGGGCGGTGTCCGCGAGGCCCTTGCGGGCGCCGTGGGTGGAGATGAAGTACTGCTGGACATTGAGGCCCTCGCGGAAGTTCGCGGTAATCGGGGTCTCGATGATGGAGCCGTCCGGGGTGGCCATCAGGCCGCGCATGCCGGCGAGCTGGCGGATCTGCTGCGAGGAGCCGCGGGCGCCGGAGTCGGCCATCATGTAGATGCTGTTGAACGAGGCCTCGCGCTCCTCCTCGCCCAGCGAGTTGGTGCCGGTCTCGACCTTGAGGTTGTCCATCATCACCGCCATGACCATCTCGTTGGCCTTGGACCAGACGTCGATGACCTTGTTGTAGCGCTCGCCATCGGAGATGACGCCGTTGTCGTACTGGCTCTGGATGGAGCGCACCTCCTTGTGGGCCGAGGAGATGATCGACGGCTTCTCCTTGGGGATGAGCATGTCGTCAACGCAGACCGAGGATCCGGAGATGGCGGCGAAGCGGAAGCCGGTGTACATCACATGGTCGGCAAAGAGCACGGTGTCCTTGAGGCCGAGCAGGCGGTAGCAGCTGTTGAGCAGGCCGGCAATCTTCTTCTTGCCGAGGGGCACGTTGGAGACGCGCTTGAACCAGTCGCGCTCGCGCAGGATCCCGCGCACGTTGTCCTCGGTGACCCCCTCGGCCTTGGGGTCGATGAGGTCGTAGGACATGCCGCGGGGCAGGATGAGCGAGAGCATGGCGCGGCCAATGGTGGTCAGGCGCAGCTCATTGCGGTCCTCGTACTCGCCAGTCTCGGGATCCTTGACGCTGTAGCGGATGCGGCAGGCAACGCGGGCCTGCAGGTCGGCAAGGTCAGACTTGTAGACCCGCTCGGCCTCCTCCGCGGAGGAGAGGATCATGCCCTCGCCGCGCGCGCCGACGCGCATGCGGGTCATGTAGTAGAGGCCCAGCACCACGTCCTGCGCCGGCACGATGATCGGGTTGCCCGAGGCCGGGGAGAGGATGTTGTTGGTGGACATCATCAGGGCGCGGGCCTCCAGCTGGGCCTCAAGGGTCAGCGGGATGTGCACTGCCATCTGGTCGCCGTCGAAGTCGGCGTTGAAGGCCGGGCAGACCAGGGGGTGGAGGCGCATCGCCTTGCCCTCGATGAGGATCGGCTCAAAGGCCTGGATGCCCAGGCGGTGGAGGGTCGGGGCGCGGTTGAGCAGCACCGGGTGCTCGCGGATGACCTCGTCGAGCACGTCCCACACCACGGCGTCCTCGCGCTCGACCATCTTCTTGGCGGCCTTGATGGTGGTGGCAAGCCCGCGCAGCTCGAGGCGGCCGTAAATGAAGGGCTTGAAGAGCTCAATGGCCATCTTCTTGGGCAGGCCGCACTGGTGCAGGTGCAGGTTCGGGCCGCAGGTAATCACCGAGCGGCCGGAGTAGTCGACGCGCTTGCCGAGGAGGTTCTGGCGGAAGCGGCCCTGTTTGCCCTTGAGCATGTCGGCCAGGGACTTCAACGGGCGGTTGGCGGCGCCGGTGACGGCGCGGCCGTGGCGGCCGTTGTCGAAGAGGGCGTCGACGGCTTCCTGGAGCATGCGCTTTTCGTTGCGGACGATGACGTCCGGGGTCTTGAGCTGCAGGAGGTTCTTGAGGCGGTTG
>JAILEI010000190.1 GCA_024688225.1 Succinivibrionaceae bacterium | reverse complement strand
GTGAAGTCACCGCTTGCAAAGCGATGGCGGGGATCGAGGGTGATCCCATGGATCTCCAGATCCAAAAACTGCACCCCCGAGTTCTCGATGAGCACAATGTCACCGCTTACCTTGGTTGCACTCGCCAGCATGGAAACGCTCCAGCACCAAAAACAAGAAGGGCGTCGCCTGGCAATGAGGCGCCGCCCGGTATAGGTTGATCACCCCATGCCCCACCAGGGGAGCATGGGGCAGGCCATGGCCCTGCTAGTCCTTGGACTCGACATCGCAGCGGTTGAGGGTCCAGATATGGTGGACGTAATCCTCAATCGAGCGGTCCGAGCTGAACTTGCCCATGGACGAGGAGTTGATGATCGCAGCCTGTGCCCAGCGCGCCTTGTTCTTGTACATCTGCTGCACCCGGTCATGGGCGTTGCAGTAGGACACGAAGTCCGCCAGCACCAGGAAGGGATCACCGCCCTCGAGCAGGGAGCGCTTGATGGAACTGAGCGCGCCCGGGTTGTTGGGGGTGAAGTAGTCGGAGTCAAACCAGTCGATCACCGCCTTGAGGTCAGGGTTGCTGTTGTAGAACTCCCAGGGGTTGTAGCCGCCCTGCTTGAGGTCAATGACCTCCTGCACTGACAGGCCGAAGATGAAGTTGTTCTCGGCCCCCGCCTCGGCGACGATCTCGATGTTGGCGCCATCCATGGTGCCCAGGGTGAGGGCGCCATTGATGGAGAACTTCATGTTCGAGGTGCCCGAGGCCTCATAGCCCGCGGTGGAGATCTGCTCGGAGATGTCCGCGGCGGGAATGATCTTCTCGGCAAGCGACACCCGGTAGTTGGGCAGGAAGACCACCTTGATCTGGTCATGGATGCGCGGATCGCTGTTGATCTTCTTGCCTACCACATTGATGGCGTAGATGATGTCCTTGGCCAGGGTGTAGGCAGGGGCCGCCTTGGCGCCAAAGATGAACACCGTGGGCTCAATCCGCATGCCCGGGTTCGCCAGCAGCTTGCGGTAGAGGTGCATGATGTAGATGAGGTTCAGGTGCTGGCGCTTGTACTCATGGAGGCGCTTGACCTGCACATCAAAGATGGCGTCCGGGCTGACCTTGACCCCGGTGAGGGTCTCAATCTCCGCGGCAAGGCGTGCCTTGTTGGCGCGCTTGATGTCCATGAAGCGGCGCTGGTAGGCAGGCTTGTCCGCAAACGGGCGCAGCTTGGCGCACTGATCGAGGTGCAGCGGCCAGTCAGGACCTGCGACATCGTTGTAGAGATCGGCAAGGCCCGGGTTACAGGCCAGCAGCCAGCGGCGCGGGGTCACGCCATTGGTGACGTTGCAGAACTTGTTGGGCCAGAGCGCGTTGAACTCGGGGAACAGGTTCTCCTTGACGAGGCGAGAGTGCACCTCGGCAACGCCATTGACCTTGCTGGAGGCAATCACGCAGAGATTGGCCATGCGCACCATGCGGCACGCGCCCTCCTCGATGATCGAGAGCTTGGACTTAACCTCATTGTTGCCCGGCCACTTGCGCTCCACCTCGCCATTGAGGAAGCGGTAGTTGATCTCATAGATGATCTCAAGGTGGCGCGGCAGCAACTTCTCAAAGAGGTATACCGGCCACTTCTCCAGGGCCTCGGGAAGCAGGGTGTGGTTGGTGTAGGCAAAGACCCGGTTCACCAACTTCCAGGCACTGTCCCAGCCCACGCCCTCCTCATCGATGAGCAGGCGCATCAACTCAGCAACCGCGATCGCCGGGTGGGTGTCATTGAGCTGCACCGCAATCTTGTCGGCAAACTCATCATAGACGTGGTGGTGCGAGCGGTTGTAACGGCGCAGGATGTCACGCAGCGAGCAGGCGCAGAAGAAGTACTGCTGGGTAAGGCGCAGCATCTTGCCCGCCTCGGTAGAGTCGTTAGGATAGAGCACCTTCGAGATGGCCTCAGCGGCGGACTTCTCCTCCTGGGCGTCGACATAGCCGCCGGAATTGAACACGTCCCAGTCAAAGGACTCGGTGGCGCGGGACTCCCACAGCCTCAGGATGGTGACGCTCGAGCCCCGGAAACCCACCACCGGGATGTCCCAGGGGACACCCTTGATGACATGGTTAGGGTGCCAGACCTTGCGCATGGTGCCATCCGGGGCGCTCTGGGTCTCGACAAAGCCCCCGATGGGGATGTTCTGGATGGACTCAGGGCGGCACACTTCCCAGGGACAGCCATACTCACGCCACGAGTCGGGGCGCTCGACCTGCCGGCCCTCGCGGATCTCCTGGCGGAACAGGCCATTCTCATAGTGGATGCCATAGCCTACCGAGGGGTAATCAAGGGTGGCCAGCGAGTCAATGTAGCAGGCCGCCAGGCGCCCCAGGCCTCCGTTGCCCAGGGCCATGTCCGGTTCTTCATCGCAGATCTCATTGAGATCGTGCCCCAGCTGCTTCATGGCCTCCTGGGCAACCTTGTAAATCTCGAGGTTGCACAGGTTGTTGACCGTCAGGCGCCCCATGAGGAACTCCGCGCTCAGGTAGTGGACGGCGCGGGTGTCATGACTGGCGTGGGTGTGCTGGGTCTCGGTGAGGCGCTCAAAAATGAGCTCGTTGATGGCGCCCACCAGGGCCTGCCACCAGGCAAGGTTGCTGGCCTTCTGCTCCGAGGTTCCAATCTGGCTGCGCAGGTGGTGGACGATGAGTTCCTTCATCCTCGCCACCGAGGGACGCGCCACCACAGGCGCGGCCTGCGACTTCCTGGACTCAGCCTGGGCCTTGCCCTCTGCCTTGCTGTTCTTGCTG
>JAILEI010000174.1 GCA_024688225.1 Succinivibrionaceae bacterium | reverse complement strand
GCGCAGGACACCTACCGTGAGATCTCCTCGTGCAGCAACTGCCTCGACTTCCAGGCCCGCCGCATGCAGGCCAGGGTGCGCCGCAAGGACGGCCGGATTGAGCTGGTGCACACCCTGAATGGCTCAGGCCTTGCCGTGGGGCGCACCCTGGTGGCGGTGCTGGAGAACTACCAGCAGGCTGATGGCTCGGTGGTGGTGCCCGAGGCGCTGCGCCCTTACCTGGGGGGCATGGAGCGCCTGCTGCCGCAGGGTGGGATCGCATGACCCTCACCCCCCTGGACTGGGCGGTGATCGGGATCATCGCCATCTCGGGCCTGCTGTCGCTGTGGCGCGGCTTTGCCAAGGAGGCGCTGTCGCTGGCCGCCTGGCTGGGCGCCTTCTGGGTGGCGGGCAGTTTCTGTGATGACCTGGCCTCCCACCTTGGCTTCATCGAGGACCAAAGGCTGCGCACCGCCCTCTCGGCGGTGGCCCTGTTCATCGCCACCCTGGCGGTGGCGGCGCTGGTCATCTCGCTTATCCTGCGCCTTCTGGGCAAGTCCGGCCTCTCGGGCACGGACCGCCTGCTCGGGGCGGTGTTCGGCATCCTGCGCGGGATCCTAATCTGCGCGGCGCTGCTTGCGGCCGTGGAGGTGGCGCAGCAGGTGGGCATACTCTCCTTCCTCAAGGAGCGCGAGTGGTGGCAAAACTCGCTGCTGCTGCCTGAGCTCGAGCGGATTGTCTCTTGGTTCTTCAGTTACATGGGCGCGGCCACCGCCGCCCCTTCGGTGGTGTGAGATGTGCGGTATTGTCGGCATCGTGGGTGCGTCCCCAGTCAATGTTTCCCTCTATGACGCGCTGACGGTGCTGCAGCACCGCGGGCAGGACGCGGCGGGGATCATGACCCTCGACGGGGGCAACCTCAGGCAGCGCAAGGCCAACGGCCTGGTGCGCGACGTGTTCCTGCGCCGCCACATGATGCGCCTCTCGGGAAACATCGGCATCGGCCATGTGCGCTACCCCACCGCGGGATCGTCCTCGGCCGCCGAGGCCCAGCCCTTCTACGTCAACTCCCCCTATGGGATTGCCCTGGCCCACAACGGCAACCTCACCAACTCCAAGGCGCTCGCCGCGCGCTGCAATGACGCGAGGCGCCACGTGAACACCGAGTCCGACTCGGAGCTCCTGCTCAACATCCTGGCCTGGAAGCTCGAGGCCGCCTCAGGCGCTGTCCCCACGCCCAGCGACATCTTCGCCGCGGTGCGCGGGGTCAACGAGGAGATTGAGGGCGCCTATGCGGTGGTGGCGCTCATCAGCGGCGCGGGTCTCCTCGCCTTCCGCGATCCCCTGGGGATCCGCCCCCTGGTGCTTGGGGAGCGCGACGTGGGGGAGGGGCGCAAGGAGTACATGGTGGCCTCGGAGAGCGTGGCCCTTGACGTGGTTGGCTTCCGCCTGGTGCGCGATGTCGCCCCGGGCGAGGCGGTGTTCATCGACCTGGCCGGGCACCTGCACACCACCACCTGCGCCCCCGGCGCGGCGCTGCGCCCCTGCATCTTTGAGTACGTCTACTTCGCCCGCCCCGACAGCGTGATGAACGGGGTCTCGGTCTACGCGGCGCGGGTGCGCATGGGCACCCGCCTGGCGGCCACCATCAAGCGCGACTTCTCCCACCTCAACATCGATGTGGTGATCCCCATCCCCGAGACCTCGGTGGACATTGCGGTGCAGATTGCCCGCACCCTCGGGGTGCCCTACCGCCAGGGCTTTGTGAAGAACCGCTACATCGGCAGGACCTTCATCATGCCCGGGCAGCGCCAGCGCAAGAAGTCTGTGCGCAGCAAGCTCAACCCCATCCCTGCGGAGTTCCGCGGCAAGCGGGTGCTGCTGGTCGATGACTCCATCGTGCGCGGCACCACCTCCGAGCAGATTGTGGAGATGGCCCGCGAGGCGGGGGCCCTCGAGGTCTACTTTGCCTCGGCCTCGCCCCAGATCCGCTACCCCAATGTCTATGGCATTGACATGGCCACCTCGCGCGAGCTCATCGCCTATGGGCGCAGCGACGAGGAAATCTGCCGCCTCATCGGCGCCGACGCGCTCATCTACCAGTCGCTCTCCGACCTTGAGGGCGCGGTGCGCGAGGAGAACCCCGCACTCACGGACTTCGAGACCTCCATATTCACCGGTGAGTACCCGGCAGGGCGGGTGGACGCCGCCTACCTTGCCGACCTCGAGCGCCAGCGCTCCGATGACGCCAAGGCCGACCGGGCCTGGAGCGAGGCCAATGAGGATCTCGACATCTACAACGACCGCTGAGTGAAAGGGGCGCAAAAAGCGCCCCTTGCCCCTTGCTTTGCCCTAAAATAACCACATCCTGCCATCCATGGCACGGAAGCAGTAGCAGAAGGAGCAGAGAAATGGGACTTATCCGTGCAGCCGCCGAAGCCACGCTGGGCACGCTCCAGGATCAGTGGAAGGACTTTTTCACCTGTGATGCCATCGATCCTGACATCCTGGTGGTGCGCGGCCGCCACCGCGGCAAGGGCAACAGCGGCAGCGACAATGTCATCTCCCAGGGTTCGGGGGTGGTGGTTGCCGACGGCCAGTGCATGATCATCGTCGACCAGGGCGTGGTGACCGAGGTGGTCGCCGAGCCCGGCCTGTTCACCTACGATGCCTCGTCAGAGCCCAGCGTCTTCGCCGGCGACCTCAACAAGGACGCCATCCTCAGGGTGCTCGGCACCATGTGGGAGCGCTTCAAGATGGCGGGCGACTCGGGGCGCGACCAGCGGGTCTACTACTTCAACGTCAAGGAGATCATGGACAACAAGTTCGGCACCGCGGTGCCCATCCCCTTCCGGGTGGTGGACCGCAATGTCGGGCTGGACATCGATGTCTCGCTGCGCTGCAACGGCGCCTACTCCTTCCGCATTACCGATCCCGTGTCCTTCTATGCCAATGTCTGCGGCAACGTCGCGCAGACCTATGACGTGGACAGCATCCGCAGCCAGCTCAAGTCCGAGTTCCTGAGCGCGCTGCAGCCAGCCCTCGGGCGCCTCTCGGAACTGGGGATCCGCCCCTCGGCGCTGCCCGCCCACGTGGGGCAGCTGTGCGAGTACATGAACCAGGAGCTGACCCGCCAGTGGTCGGAGCGCCGCGGCATCAGCATCGTTTCCATCGCCATCAACTCGGTGACCCTTCCCGAGGAGGATCAGAAGCTCATCCGCGACATGCAGCGCGGCGCGGCCTTCCGCGACCCGCGCATGGCCGCGGCGCAGCTGGCCTCCTCCCAGGCGGACGCGATGCGCGCCGCCGCCGCCAATGAGGGCGGGGCGGTCAACGCCTTCATGGGCATGGGCATGGCGCAGCAGTCAGGCGGTTTCAACCCCAGCGATCTCTTCCGCATGGGCCAGCAGGCCCCGGCCGCCCCGGAACCCGCCCCCGCCGCGCCGGCGGCCGCCCCTGCGGCCAATGCCTGGCAGTGTGAGTGCGGGGCCAGGGCCACCGGCAAGTTCTGCCCGGAGTGCGGCAAGCCGCGCCCCAGCGCCCCGGAGGGCTGGAAGTGCTCGTGCGGCGCCACCAACCTCGGGAAGTTCTGCACTGAGTGCGGCAAGCCCCGCCCCAAGGGCGCGCCGCTCTACCGCTGCGACAAGTGCGGCTGGCGCCCCGAGGATCCAGCGCACCCGCCCAAGTTCTGCCCGGAGTGCGGCGATCCCTTTGACGACAACGACATAGTGGGGTAGCCATGCCGGGGATTAAGCAGTACAAGTGCCCTGCCTGCGGGGGCATGATGGAGTTTGACAGCAGGTCGCAGAAGATGAAATGCCCCTTCTGCGACACCGAGGTGGAGGTCGAGGCAATGGCCCGGGCCGAGGCGGGCGCGGCGGGGGATGGGGCCGCCGACCGGCACGCCGGCACTGAGTACTCGGCGGACGAGAGCGAGGGCATGGAGACCTATGCCTGCTCGTCATGCGGCGGCGCCATCGTGGTCACCAAGGAGACCGGGGCCTCGTCATGCCCTTTCTGCGGCAACCCCACCATCGTGCGCTCTAAGTTTGAGGGGCAGTTGCGCCCGGATGCCATTGTGCCCTTCAAGCTCGATCGCAAGCAGCTCAAGGAGCGCTACTACAAGCACCTTGAGGGCAAGCACTTCCTTCCCGCCCCCTTCCGCGACGAGAACCACCTCGACGAGTTCAAGGGGGTCTACGTGCCCTTCTGGCTGTACAGCAGCCGCGTGCACGCCGAGATCTCCTACAAGTGCGAGCAGCGCCACGAGTACGAGGACAGCGATTACCGCTACATCGAGCACAAGTATTACGATGTCTTCCGCAAGGGGCGGGTGGGCTTTGAGGACGTGCCGGCCGATGGCTCCAGCGCCATGGCCGATGATCTCATGGAGTCGATTGAGCCCTTTGACATCAGCGAGGGGGTGGAGTTCGCCACGCCCTACCTTGCGGGCTACGCGGCCAACCGCTATGACCAGGACGAGGAGGCGTGCCTGCCGAGGGTGCGGGAGCGCATGGAGGGCTCGGTGCGCGAGATCTTCCGCGACAGCATCGAGGGCATGGACGAGATCGAGGAGGAGTCGAGCTCCTTTGACTTTCACAAGAACAGCGCCCGCTACGTGCTCTACCCGGTGTGGCTGATGAACACCACCTGGAACGGGCAGCGCTTCACCTTTGCGATGAACGGGCAGACCGGGCGCTTTGTGGGCAACCTGCCGATGGACAAGGCGGCATTCTGGAAGGCCTTTTTTGCCTGGTGGGCAGGGCTCTCGGTGCTGTTCTTCATCCTGATCGCCTTTTACATGATGATGGAGGGTTAGGGCATGCTGGGCATTACCATCGACGGGGCTCCGGCCACCGGCGCCGACATCCTGCTCATGGCCGTCCTGGCGCTGGGCCTGGGCGCCATCTGCGCCTTCGCCATTGTCAAGGCGCTGGCCGCGGGGCTGACCTCCGTGCACAACCGCACCGAGGCGCAGGAGTATGCGGGTGAGCCGCAGTTCAGCGAGAGCACCGAGGTTTATACCGGGCAGCGCACCGAGCGCATTCGCAAGAGCTCAAGCAAGAAGGATTGATCCACAATGGAGGACAAAATGACTGACCAAACCACTGGCGCGCTTGAGGAGAGGGAAGTTCCCCCGCAGGCGCTGGAGCGGGCCCTGGCGGAGATTGACTTCGCGGATCCCAACCTGACCGTGACCTATGGCACCAAGACCATGGGCCGGATTGCCGCCTTCTCCGACTCGATCCTCTCCAACGTCAAGGTCAAGGACTCAGGCGTGGTGGGGGAGCACCTGAGCTCCCTGATGGAGAAGGTGCAGGGCATCGACATTGAGACCATCGCCAAGCCGGGCAAGTCCTTCCTGGCCTCGCTGCCCATCATTGGCTCGCTCTTTGACAAGGTCAGGAGCACGGTGGCGCAGTTCGACGACGTCTCCTCGCAGATTGACGGCATTGCCAAGAAGCTTGAGGACGCGCAGATGGGCCTGCTCAAGGACATTGGGGTGCTTGAGGAGCTCTTCAAGCAGAACCAGGGGTTCTACGAGGATCTGAGCGCCCACATCAAGGCCGGTGAGCAGCGCCTCGAGCAGGAGCGCGCGACCACCCTCAAGCGGCTCGAGGAAGAGGCCAAGCAGGGCGAGGACAGCTTTGCCGCGCAGAAGCTGCGCGACTTTGCCGACAGCCTCAACCGCTTTGAGCGCCGCCTGCACGATCTCAAGCTCTCGCGCACCATCACCATGCAGACCGCCCCGCAGATCCGCATGATCCAGAGCAATGACCGCACCCTCGCCGAGAAGATCCAGACCAGCATCCTTGCCACCATTCCCATCTGGAAGAACCAGATGGTGCTGGCGCTCTCCATCAACAGCCAGCGCAATGCCGCGCAGCTGCAGAAGGAGGTGGCCGACACCACCAACAAGATGCTGTCCAAGAACGCCGAGATGCTGCAGTCCTCAACCGTCGAGACCGCCCGCGAGGTGGAGCGCTCGGTGGTGGACATCGAGACCCTGCGTGACGTGCAGGGCAAGCTGCTCAGCACCATCGAGGAGACCATCAACATCGCCCATGAGGGCCGCGAGAAGCGCCGTGCCGCCGATGAGGAGATGAAGAAGATGGAGCAGGAGCTCAAGGAGCGCCTGGTGAACCTCGCCGCGCGCCGCCGTGAGGACGCCATTGAGGGCGCCAAGGGCCCGGACGCCGCGCCTGGGGAAGGCAAGTAGCAAATGCCTGGGCAGAGTGGGGTCGGGGGGCGCACCGCCGAGTTCATCAGGAAGCGCCAGGAGCGCCGTGGCCAGGGCGGGGCGTCTCCCTCGCCTGCGGGAGGGCAGCCGCCCGCCCCGGGCGGCAAGGGCCAGTCCCTGGGGGTGCAAAGGCGGCTGTGCGCCTTCTTCAGGCGGCTCATGGTGCACCTGGGGGCCATCTTCGCCAGTGCCGGGATTACCGGGGTGCTGGGCATCGGGGATGAGGCAACGGGCGGGGCCATGATGCTCCTCTACCTGGGCTTCATCAATCTCATCCCCCCAGGCAGTCCCCGTGAGCATACCTTCTACGTGCCAGCGGGGGTGGGCCTTGCGCAGGCCCTGGCGGCCCTGATCCTGGGAGTGCCCCTCCCGGTGGCGGTGTTCCTGGGCGGGGCGCAGTCCTTCCTGCAGCGCGGCATCCTCCACAAGGGGGCGCTGGGCTTTGGCTGGTCGGCGCTGCCCTTCCTCCTGGCGGGACTCTATGCGGCCATCTCCGGCCTCGGGTCCCTGGGCGCCCTGGCGGTGCCCCTGGGCGTTTTCCTTGCCTTCTCCCTGGGCGGGGCGCTGTTCCAGCATTTCTACGTGCGCCGCCAGGCGGAGGCATTCCTGAGGAGGAAGCTCCAGCAAATCCTCTCCGATCTTGAGCGCTACTCCATTGAGCAGCGCCTGACCGCCCGCCTGCGTGAGGCGCTGCTGCGCCTCAAGGGCCTGGTGGGCGAGTACCTGCCGAGTGCAGATCTCTCCTCTGG
>JAILEI010000127.1 GCA_024688225.1 Succinivibrionaceae bacterium | reverse complement strand
CAGGGGCTGACCAGCGCCCCGGCTCCACAACGGCGCGGCTGGCGTGCCGCATCTTGATTTTCAAAGAACTGCCCACGGGCATGAGCGCAGTCTATGCCCACGTGGCCAGTCTTTTCTAGTAAAAATTAGACTCCACTTACGATACAAGGCTCCACTACGACTGCACCAACTTCCACTGCGAGGCGGGGCGGGAGGTCTGCGACAGCGACAGCGGCGGCAGGCTGGTACACGGCTCCGGCCCCAGCACGATAACTGACGAGAACAAGTCCCAGTTCATGGACACGCTCTTCTTCAAGGAGCGCACCATCAGCGACCGCGGCCCGGGCCAGCTCCTGGTCGCGTCCTTCTCCCTGAAGTACCGCGAGTTCCTTCGCGCCCTGCGCGCCGGCAAGGCCGGGAGGGCGGGCAAGATTGCCGCCCGCGGGGACGCCGGGAGCTGGGGCGAGGGCAGCCCGCGCCAGTTCCTCAAAATCGAGCACGTCGCCCCTGACGGTCAGGTCGCAACCCGCACCACCGCCGAGGTGGACCTGGAGAAAATCGCCCAGGCCGAGCGCTTCGACGGCTTCTACTGCCACGCCACCAACCTGTTCGCCAGGGACTGCAGCGCGCAGGTGGTGATGGCCATATCCGGCCGCCGCTGGGAGACCGGGGAGGGCTTCCGCATCATGAAGTCCGGGCCTCAGGGCCAGGCCGATGTACCACAGCAAGGACTCAAGGATCAAGGCGCACCTGCTGGTGGTGTTCCTCGCGCTCACCGTGCTGCGCCTCACCGGGCGCCAGGTGGCGCAGGGGTGCAAGGGGCCCAACCCCAGGCCCCCCAACGGCAGGCTCACCATGCCCTAGCTGCTGCGGGCAATCCGCACGATGAGGGTGACTGGGAAGCCTCTCGGGGGGGGCTATGAGCCCGACTACGATGACTCCCCGGCCGCAACCAGCCTGCTGGAGGCATTCGGGCTCGGGGAGCTGGCGTTCAAGCAACTCACGGCATCGGAGGTGAGGCACATGATCAACCGGGTGAGGAAGAACCCAAGGGAGCTGAGGCCGGGCATCGACGTCTAGGATCACCGAAACCCAGGCGGGACAAGGGGTTAAGGGAGGTGTCGACTAGCACAACTGTCGAACGCCGGGTTATGTTAGCAGATGCTAGGCGGATTGACGGACGCGCTATTGTCCTTTGCAGGGTGATTCCTTATGATTGCAACTTTGCTGGAGGACAGAGGTGAGAATAGAGCGAAGGGTTTGTGACACCCAGGAGGGGCTGGCGGGCGTGGAGCGGGATCCGGTGATGAGGCGGATCCTCGCGGGCCGGGGGCTGGGAGCGCAGTCCGACCTTGACCTGGGCCTGGCGGGGCTGCTCCACTATCGCGACCTGGCGGGCATCGAGGCGGCCGCGGATCTCATTGCCAAGGCCGTGGGGCGCGGGGAGCGCATCCTGGTCGCCGGTGACTACGACGTGGACGGCATGGCCGGCATCGCGGTCGGGATGCGGGGCCTTAGGATCCTGGGCGCCAGGGCGGTGGATTTCTTTGTGCCCTCGCGCTACGCGGGCGGATACGGGCTTTCGGAGGGGGCGGTGCGCGAGGCGGCGGCCCGCGGCGTGTCCCTGATCATCACTGTGGACAATGGCATCAGCTGCCACGGGGCCATTGCCCTGGCCAGGGAACTGGGCATGGCGGTGGTGGTCACGGACCACCATGAGCCCCAGGGCGGGCTGCCGGATGCCGATGCGGTGGTGGATCCCAAAAGGCGCGACTGCGCCTTTGCCTCCAAGAACCTGTGCGGGGCGGGGGTGCTTTTTTATGTGCTGTCGGCGGCGCGTGCCCGCCTGTTCCCCGAGGGGGCGGCCCAGCGCCCCTCCCTGGCGCGGTTGCTTGATCTGGTGGCCATCAGCACCATTGGGGACGTGGTGCCCCTGGATGAGAACAACCGCCGCCTGGTCAAGGCGGGGCTCGAGCGCATGCGCCGCGGCCAGGCGCAGCCCGGGATTGCGGCCCTGTGCCAGGTGGCCAGGGTACCCATGGGCACCCTGGGCACGGAGCAGGTGGCCTTCGACCTGTGCCCCCGCCTCAACGCCGCGGCGCGCATCCCCCAGGCGGGCAACCCCGCCATTGATCTGCTGCTTGCCGATGACACCGGTGCGGCGGTGGACCTTGCGCAGCGGCTGGACCTTGCCAACCGCCGCCGCGGCGACTATGAGCGGGTTTTCCTTGCCGAGGCGCTTGAGGATGCGGAGGGGCAGCGGGGCGCGGCGGCGATTACCCTGCACCGGCCCAACTGGCTGCAGGGCATTGTGGGACTGATGGCGGGGCGCCTCAAGGATCGCTACAAGGTGCCCTGTGTGGTGTTCGCCGGGGATGGCGAGGAGGTTACCGCCTCGGCCCGCTCAGTGAATGGGGTGTCCCTGGCCCAGGTGCTGGAGGGCATGGATCATGCCTACCCTGGGTTGATGGTACGCTTTGGCGGCCATGCCATGGCGGCGGGGGTGACGGTACGCCGCGGTGACGTGGCGCGCTTTGGCAGGCTGTTCGCGGATGAGGTGGGGGCCCTGGGCGCGCGCGGGGAGGCCGCGGAGTTTGTGACTGACGGGGAGCTGCCGCCCGATCACCTGAGCCTTGCCTTTGCCCACCTCATTGAGTCGCGCGGCCCCTGGGGGCAGGGGTTCCCGCCGCCGCTCTTTGACGGGGAGTTCCTGCTTGAGCAAAGCGGGGTTTTCTCCGGCCGGCACCTGCGCCTGCGCCTCAGGGGGCAGGGGGGGATTTTCAATGCGGTGCGCTGGCGCGCCGATGACCGGGAGCGGCAACTGCCCCCTGGCACCAGGGTGCGGGCGGTCTATGGGCTGGGGGTGGACCGCTACCGTGGCAGCGAGCGGCTGCAGGTGCGCGTCGATGCCCTGGAGCCCGTCTAGTCACTGGGTCTCAGTGCTGCTCGGCGCCGTAGAGCGCGGCCCCGATGATGCCGGCGAGGTTCAGGGTCTTGGCGGGTACCACCGGGGTGTGGATGGTGAGGCGCTCCTGGTACTTCTCAAAGCGCTTGGAGGCGCCGCCTCCCAGGATGATGAGCTCAGGGGCGAGCAGGAACTCCAGGTAGGCGAGGTAGTCATTGAGGCGCTCCCCCCACTTGCCCCACTTGAGCTCAAGGCGCTCGCGCACCGCCGCAGAGCAATAGCGCTCGGCAATGTCGCCATGGAACCTGAGGTGGCCCAGCTCGGTATTGGGATAGAGCCTGCCATCGAGGAAAATGGCCGATCCGATGCCGGTGCCGATGGTGAGGAAAAGCACTGGGCCCCTAACCCCGCGCGCCGCGCCCAGCCGAAGCTCGGCAAGCCCGGCAACGTCGGCGTCATTGGCGACGTGGACCTTGCGGCCCAGGGCCTTGGAGAACATCTCCTCGACGGGGGTCTCCACCCAGCTGGGATCGATGTTGCTGGCCGTCTGCACCACCCCATGGAGCACCCGGGCGGGGAAGCCGCAGGCAACCGGGCCCTCCCAGCGAAAGCCCTCCCTCACCAGGCGGCAAAACTCAGAGGTGATGGCCTCGGGGGTGGCGGGATGGGGGGTGTCGACGCGGATGCGCTCCCGCACGATCTCGCCGGTCTCTGTCTCAACCACCGCGCCCTTGATGCCGGTGCCGCCGATGTCAATGCCAAGAACTTGCATGTGCACTCCTGCGCCGCGAAGATTCCCCATTCTACCATAGGGATGCCCGGGCGCTGGCCCGGCAGGCAGGGCATTCCCGCGGCCCAAATTGCGATTGGCCAAGGAAAAGGTACAATTGTCAGGAGATGAAAGTGTTCTCCACGAGGGATTGCCATGGAACTTCCTCCCCACGTATTCAACAGCGCTGAAATCAAGAGCCTCGAGTCCGACCATGCCCGCGCCCACGGTGGGCATTGCTATGACCTGATGCAGCGGGCCGGGGAGGGGGTTTACCGCCGGCTGCTGGCGGCGGTCCCGCGCCTTCGGGAGGCATGGATCTTTGTCGGGCGGGGCAATAACGGGGGGGACGGCTACATCGTGGCCGCCTTGCTCAAGCAGCATGGCTACAGCCACCGGGTGTTCGCGCTGGGCGATCCGCATGAGGGCAGCGAGGCCCAGAAGGCGGCTTCCTACTACCGGTCGCTGGGGGGCACCGTGGAGACCGCGCTGCCCGCTGGGGGGGGCGGGCGTGAGCCTGATGCCATTGTGGACGCGCTCTTTGGCACGGGACTGACCCGCGCCCCGGCTGCGCCTTGCGACGAGTGGATTCAGTTCATCAACCGCTCGCGGGCCTACCGCGTTTCCATTGACGTGCCCTCGGGGGTTAACGCGGACACCGGGGTGGTGCCAGGGGACTGTGTGCATGCCGACCTTACCGTGGCCATGCTGGGGGTCAAGCCGGGCCTGCTCACGGGGGAGGCGGTTGACTACACCGGGGTGGTGGAGCTTGAGGAACTGGGGGTTGATGCGGGCAGCAGCTTTGGCAAGTTCAAGGATCTGCCCGGCCAGCCCCGGCTGCCCATCCTGCAGCGCACCTATGAGGCCATCACCGAGGATTTGCCCCGCCGCGAGCCCTCCTTTCACAAGGGGGACTGCGGAAAGGTGCTCATCATTGGGGGGGCCTGCGGTTTCGGTGGGGCGGCGCTGATCGCCGGGGTGGCGGCGTTGCGCGCCGGCGCGGGGCTGGTGAGGCTGGCGCTTGACCCGGCGAACGTGCCCGCGGTCATTGCGGCGCGCCCTGAGCTGATGACCGTGGACATTTTCAATGAGATTCACCTCGGGCAGGCCCTGGAGTGGGCTGACGTGGTGGCGGTGGGCCCCGGCCTTTCCCAGAACGCGCGCGCCGAGAGCATCATGCTGGCCCTTGAGGACTGCGCAAAGCCATTGGTGGTTGATGCCGACGCGCTCAACCTGATGGCGGCGCATGGCACCAGCCGATCGGGCAACCATATCCTAACCCCGCACCCGGGGGAGGCGGCCCGCCTGCTGGGCACCACCGTCTCCAGGATCAGCCAGGATCGCCTGGAAAGCGCCTACCTGCTGCAGGAGCGCTACGGCGGGGTGGTGCTGCTCAAGGGGGCAGGCAGCGTGATCTGCGATGGCCGCCGCCTTACCATCATCCGGGAGGGATCCCCGGCCATGGCCACGGGGGGCATGGGTGATCTCCTGACTGGGGTTATCGCCGCCCTGCTTGGCCAGGGCCTCTCCCTCTCCCAGGCCGCGGTGTGCGGGGCCTGCGTGCATGGCCGGGCGGGGCGGATCTGCGGTGACCAGGACGGGGTGGTGGGCACCCTGCCGCTTGACCTGGCGCCCTTGCTGCGCCGCCTGGCCAATGGGATGCGACCATGAGTGAGCTGCGCCTGGCAATCGGGGACGCCCGGGCCATGGAACGGCTGGGGCATGCCTTGGCGCCCTTGCTCCTGGGGGCGGCAAAATCCCGTGACGAGGCCCTGGTGGTTTTCCTCGAGGGGGATCTTGGGGCGGGCAAGACCACCCTCACCCGGGGGATCCTGCGCGCCCTGGGGCACTCCGGGCCGGTGCGCTCCCCGACCTTTACCATTGTCGAGCCGTATGAGTTGCAGGGCTTGCCCTTCTATCACCTGGACCTTTACCGCCTGGGTGATCCCGAGGAACTGGCCCTGCTGGGGGCGCGGGATTTCCTCGGGCACCGGGGCTGTTGCCTCATCGAGTGGCCGGGCGCCGGGGCAGGGTGCCTGCCTGAGCCCGCGCTGGTGGCAAGGCTGGGGTACCAAGGTGAGGGGCGGGAAGTTGTGCTAAAATCTGCGCAGCTTGACCTGTCCACTGTTTGCCATGCCGCACCTTCCCAAAATTAGGCTTGCCCTTGCCGCGCTGCTGTGCGCCCTGCTGTTACCCATGGGCGTCCTCGCTGACGCCGTCACGGGCCTTAGGGCCTACTCCAACCACGACAAGACCCGGGTGGTTTTCGACCTGGACTACCGGGCCCGTTTCTCCTCGGCCACCAAGGATGGGCAACTGGTGGTCAGGATCAACGGTGTGTCGCGGCCTGCCGCGGCACCGCGCACCCTCAGGCTGGACAAGCGCAGCCCCCTCTCCTCTGTCACCCGGGAGATAAGCGGCAATGACCTGCGCTATGTCTTCACCCTCAAGGGGGAGATCTCCCCCCACCTTTTCCTGCTCAAGCCCCAGGACGGGCGCAATTACCGGCTGGTGCTGGACGTGCCCCATGCCAGCGCGCCGGCGCCACTTCATGCCCAGGTGGATGGCGGGGCTGGCACTGCCCCGGCCAAGGTGGTTACCCGCGAGAGTGCCGACCGGGTAGAGCGGCGCATGGTGCAGGACTTTGGGCACCGGGACAGCGAGGGCTTTACGGTGCTCACCCCCGCTGAGATTAAGGCCTACGAGGACAAGATCCGCGAAATCAGGAAGCAGCAGGAGGAGGATCGCCGGGCGGCGGCCCTGGCGAGGCAGCAGGGGAACCCCTCCCCGGGGCAGGAGATTGATGAGCAGGAGGTGCCCACCGCCGCGGCACCGCCCACCCCAGTGGCGGTGCGGGCGGTGGCGCGCCCCTTCATCATAGCCGTTGACCCGGGGCATGGGGGCAAGGATCCCGGCGCCATTGGCTCCCGGGGGGTCAAGGAGAAGAACGTCACCCTGGGGATTGCCCGGGCGCTTGCCTCCTACATCAACAGCAACCGATCCTTCAGGGCGTACCTCACGCGCAGCAAGGATCGCTTCATTGAGCTCAACCTGCGCTCGGAGCTTGCAAGGAAGCACCAGGCGGATGTGCTGATCTCCATCCACGCCGACTCGGTGGCCTCCAAGTCCCAGGCGGCGCGCGGGGTGTCGGTGTGGGTGCTCAACAACAACCGTGCCCAGCGGGAGAACAACAAGGTCCTGAGCAGTGATGCCACGGGGGACTTGCTGGGCGGGGCCGGGGAGGTGCTCTCCAACAGCGACGAGCAAAATCCCTACCTGGCGGCGACCATCCTGGACATGACCTCGGAGAACACCCGCTCCGAGGGCTACCTCCTGGGGCGGGAGATCCTCGCGTCGCTGGGCAAGTTCACGCGCCTGAGCAAGAGCGTCCCCATCCATGCCTCGCTGGCGGTGCTCAAGGCCCCTGACATTCCCTCGCTGCTCATTGAGACCGGTTTTCTCTCCAACCGCTACGAGGAGATCCAGCTCAACCAGCCCAATTACCAAAAGCAGATTGCCTACCGCATCTACCTAGGGCTCAAGTCCTATTACGAAAAGTACCCGGCGCAGCACCAGATCTCGCGCGCGCAGAGTGCTGAGGCACTCAAGGCCAACCACACCCATGTGGTAAAGCGCGGTGAGACCCTCTCCACCATTGCCCGGGATCAGGGGGTGCCCATCAAGTCGCTGCGCCGCCTCAATGGGCTCAAGTCCGACCAGATCAGGGTGGGGCAGGTGCTCATCCTGAGGCAGTGATGGCGATCGAGCGGCTAAGCCCCGCCCTTTACAACCAGATTGCGGCGGGTGAGGTGGTGGAGCGGCCGGCCTCGGTGGCCAAGGAACTCCTGGAGAATGCGGTGGACGCCGGCGCCTCCCACATTGCCCTTGAGATGGAGGATGGCGGCCGCCGGCTGTTGCGGGTCACGGATGACGGGACCGGCATTCCCCGCGCTGATCTGCCCCTGGCCCTTGCCGCCCATGCCACCTCCAAGATCCATGATCTCCACGATCTGGATGCCATCAGGACCCTGGGCTTCCGCGGCGAGGCCCTGGCTTCCATTGCCTCGGTCTCCCGCCTGACCCTGGTCTCGCGCCATCGTGGGGAGGGGCGCGCCTACTCGGTCCATGTTGAGGGCCCGGAGCAGGAGGCGCTGGTGGCGCCTGCCGCCCATCCGGGGGGCACCACGGTCTCCTGTGCGGAGCTCTTCTTCAACACCCCGGCCCGGAGGAGGTTCCTCAAGTCAGCGCGCACCGAGGGCCTCAAGGTGCGTGAGGCCTTTTGCCGCATGGCCATGGCCCTGCCGGGCACTGCCTTTACCCTGGTGGCCGAGGGGCGCACCGCGCTGGCCCTGCCCGCCGAGTCTGGGCCGCTGGCGCGGCGGCGGCGCGTTGCCGCAATCCTGGGCAAGGAATGGCAGGAGGCGCTGCCCCTGGGACCCGGGGACTCGCGCCTGGGGGTGGAGGGTTTCATCCTGCCCCCGCTGCCGCAGTCTGTGGCCCGGGGTGATGAGTTGCACCTGTTCCTCAATGGGCGCCCGGTTGCCGATCGCCTGCTGTGCCGGGCGGTGAAGGTTGCCGTGGCACAGTCTGGCGGGCCCTCGGGGATGGCCAGGGCGGTGCTGTTCCTGACCTGCGATCCCGGTGAGGTGGATGTCAATGTCCATCCCCGCAAGGATGAGGTGCGCTTTCACCATGAGCGGGAGGTCCACGACCTGCTGCTCTCCTGTGTGGCTAGGGCGCTGCCCGCCCCCCTGGACGGGGTCGATGGTGCCCAGGATGCCCTGGACCTGCCGGGCCTGCAACCCCTCCCCAGGGTGTCGGCAAGCCTGCCCCCGCCCGCCCCACGGCCAAGGCACACAGCACAGGATCAAGGGGCGGTGGCGGCCGCGCAGCGCCCGGGGGCGTTGCCTGCCGGGAACCCTGCGGCCGCCAGTGAGGGCGGGGCCCTGACGCCATGGTGGGAGATTACCCCGCACACGGCGCTGCTGCGCCTTGAGGGCGGTTTTTTCCTGGCCTCCGACCGCCTGCTTTCCCTGCTGTGGGCCAAGGGGCGCTACCTTCTCGAGATGGGGGAGGGCAGGGTGCCTGCCTATGAGTTGCTGATGCCCTTTGCCCTGACGCTGTCGGGGGATGAGGCCATATCCCTGAGAAAGGCCGCGCCGCGGGCCGCCGCCGCGGGGTTTCGCTACCGGATCTCCGGGATGAGGCTGTCATTGCTGGGGGTGCCGCTGTACCTGCGCGGCAGTGATCTTGCGACCACTGCGCGCGCGGCGCTTAAGTGCCTTGCGGCAGGGGATACCGGGGCCCTTGCCCTGGAGGTTGCCAGGGCGGCGCACGGGTCGGCGCCTCCCCTGGGGGAGCTGATTGCCGCACTGGGCCCGCATGCCCTCACTGAGGCCAAGGGCATGATGCGGGCAGTTGACTTGGTGGGCATGGCGCAGGATCTTGAGCATGATGGAAGCTGACGCCATAGCCATACTCGGCCCCACGGCCTCGGGGAAAAGTGCCCTGGCGCTGGCGCTGGCGCGGGAGGTGCGGGCGGAGATCATCAGCCTGGACTCCGCCCTGGTCTACCGGGGCATGGACATTGGCACCGCCAAGCCCAGCGCCCGGGAGCGTGGGGAGGTGCCCCACCACCTCATCGACATCCTGCCTCCCACCGCCTCGTACAGTGCCGCGGACTTCAGGCGCGACTGCCTGGGCCTCATGCCCAGGATCAGGGCGCGGGGTGCCCTGCCCATCATCTGCGGGGGCACCATGATGTACTACAAGGCCCTAATCTGCGGCCTGCACGATCTGCCGCCCACCAGTCCCGAGGTGCGGGCGCAGGTCCAGGGGGAAATTGCCCGGCTGGGCGTTGAGGGGGTGCATGCCCTGCTGGCAGGTTGCGATCCCAGGAACTACCAGCGCCTTGATCCCCACGACGTGCAGCGGGTCTCAAGGGCGCGGGAGATCTTTTTGCAGACGGGCAGGGCCCAGGGGGATCTCACCTCGGGCCATCGCGAGGGTTCCGGGCTGCGCATTCGTGAGTACGTGCTGCTGCCCCGGGAGGGGGATCGGGCGGAGCTGCGCGCAAAGATCCGGGAGCGATTCCTGGGCATGCTGGCGGCGGGACTGCTTGACGAGGTGGCGGGACTGGTGGCGGGGTACCAGCTGGACCTTGGCTACCCGGCCCTGCGGGCGGTGGGCTACCGGCAGGCCTACCGGCACCTCAGGGGTGAGATCGACCGGGCGCAAATGGTGGAGGAGGCGGTGGTCGCCACTTGCCACCTCGCCAAGCACCAAATGACCTGGCTGCGGGGCGGGCTCAGGGAGGGCGCGGGGGTGCGGGTGGAACTTGCCATGGGAGATCCGGAGGCACTGGGGCGGATCCTGGGGGATCTGCGCTGAGCGCGCCGCGGGGTAGGTGGCGCCAGGATTGCCCACCTTTCAGGGGCGCCTAGGCATGCCAGGGTGGGCATGAAAGCGCTGTGCCAGCCCATGGTTCCTGGCGGCAGCCGCCAGGGAGGCGCCAAAAAAAGCGGGCGCGGCGCCCCTGGAACGCCACGATCCCCCATTTATCTAGTATAATGCCCCGACTATTGACGCCGTTGAACGCAAATTCCGTCGAAGTCATAGCAACACCTTTTACTAGAACTAAAAACAGGTGGCAACATGGCAAAAGTCCAGACCTTGCAAGATCCCTTCCTCAATACGCTGCGCAAGGAGCGCATCCAGGTCTCCATCTACCTGGTCAATGGCATCAAGCTGCAGGGGCAGATTGAGTCATTCGACCAGTTTGTGATCCTGCTTAAGAACCAAATCAGCCAGATGGTTTACAAGCACGCCATTTCCACCATTGTGCCCAGTCGCGGCGTGACCTTGCCCGCGCTAGAGGGGGTGGCGCCTGACCAGAAGCCTGAGGCTGAGGCCGAGGAGTCCTAGCCAAAGGTGGCATTTTCCATGGCGGGGCAGGATCACCCATTGCGGGTGCTCCTTGTCACCGTGGAGTTGCCCCCGCCCCAGGGCGCTGAGGATCAGGGTGAGCTGGTGCGCCTTGCCGAATCCGCGGGCTGCGAGGTGGCCGCGGAGGAGACCTGCCGCCGCGATGCGGTGGATCCCCGTACCTATGTGGGATCGGGCAAGGTCGCAGAGTTGCGCGATCTCATCGCCGCGCAGGACATCGGCGCGGCCATCTTCAATTCCCCCCTGACCCCGGCGCAGGAGCGCAACCTTTCCGATGAGCTCAAGGTTGAGGTTATCGACCGGGTTACCCTAATCCTGCGCATCTTCGCCCAAAGGGCCCGTACCCATGAGGGCATGCTCCAGGTCGAGCTGGCAAGGCTCAGGCATGAGCTGACCCGCCTGGTGCGCGGGTGGACCCACCTGGAGCGCCAAAAGGGCGGCTTTGGCCTGCGCGGCGGCCCGGGCGAGACCCAGATTGAGCTGGATCGGCGCGCCATCCGCGAGCGCATCGGCGCCATTGAGGGCGAGTTGCGGCAGGTGGTCAGGCGCCGCCACGAGAACCGCAAGTCAAGGCGGCGCCATGAGGTGCCGGTGGTGGCCCTGGTGGGGTACACCAATGCGGGAAAGTCCACGCTCTTCAACCTGCTCACCAATGCGGGGGCCTATGCCGCCGACCAGCTCTTCGCCACCCTGGATCCCACCCTGCGCGCCCTGCGGCTCAAGGGGGTGGGGCAGGTGATCCTGGCGGACACGGTGGGGTTCATCCGCCACCTCCCCCATGAGCTGGTGGCCGCCTTTCGCGCCACGCTTGAGGAGACGGTGAGCGCCGACTTGCTCCTCCATGTGGTTGATGCGGCAGATCCACGGCGTGACACCCATGTGGCGGCGGTGCGCGAGGTGCTGGCGGAGCTAGGCGCGGAGGGCATCCCCACCCTTTTGGTCTACAACAAGTCGGATGCGGTGGAGGGCGGGATGGTGCCCCTGGCGCGGGATGGGCGGGGACTGCCCTCCCGGGTCGCGGTGAGCGCCCACACCGGGGCGGGGATCGCGGCACTCGAGGATGCAGTTGCGGAATTGCTGGGGATGGATGCCGAGCCCCTCGTGGTGCGCATTGCCCCAGGCGACTATCGCCTCAGGTCCATGCTCTATGCACGTGGCTGCGTGCGCGCCGAGACGGCGCTGGGGGATGGCAGCCTCAGGCTGGAGGCGGCGCTGCCCAGGAAGGATGCCGCCGCCCTGGACAAGGAAAGCGGCGGGGCGCTGGGATTGGCGCTTGAGGGCGGCGTCCCCGGCTGGCTGCGGCCGGCGCCCAAAAAAGAGCGCTATTCCTTTGCAGATTGCGCAAGTGGCCTTAAAATAGGCGACTGACATTTTTTCACCAAGTTTTTGTTCGCATTCTTTAGGCAAAGGGGGCCATGGGGCGTGGGGGCGATTAACAGCAAGGATCAGGATCTCATGGCATGGAACGCCCCGGGCGGCGGCCAGGGGGGTGGCAACCAGCAGGATCCGTGGCAGCGCCACCAGGGGGAGAAGGCCTTCAACCCCGATGCGCTGGCCGGGCTGCTGCGCAAGCTCTTCGAGGGCCAGGGCGGCGGCGGTCAGGGCAGCTCGGGCAGCGCGGGCGGCTCAGCGGCGCGGCACGGGCGCATGGGACTCTACCTCGTGCTGCTGGTGCTCCTGGGCGTCTATGTGTTCATGGGCTTCTACACGGTGCGTGAGGCGGAGCGCGGGGTGCTGCTGCGCTTTGGCAAGGTTTATGACGTGGTGGATCCCGGGCTGCGCTGGAAGCTGACCGGCATTGACACGGTCACCCAGGTCGACATCGAGCAGGTCAAGGTCATCCAGACCTCGGGCACCATGCTCACCGAGGATGAGAATGTGGTGCTCGTGGAGATGAGCATCCAGTACCGGGTCAGCGATCCCGTCAAGTACCTCTACTCGGTGGCGGGGGCCGACCAGTCCCTCATGGACGCGACCGACAGCGCGCTGCGCTACGTCATCGGGCATACCATGATGGACGACATCCTCACCTCGGGCCGTGAGATGGTGCGGCAGAAGACCCGGGATCTCCTGGCCTCAATCATTGCCCCCTACGACATGGGGCTCTCGATTGTGGACGTGAACTTCCTGCCCGCAAGGGCGCCTGACCAGGTCAAGGCGGCCTTTGACGACGCCATTGCCGCGCAGGAGGATGAGCAGCGCTACAAGCGCGAGGCCGAGGCCTATGCCAATGAGGTCCTGCCGCGCGCTGACGGCAAGGTGCAGCGCATCCGCCAGGAGGCCGAGGGCTACCGCTCGCAGGTGGTGCTCAAGGCCCAGGGCGAGGTGGCGCGCTTTGAGCAGGTGCTGCCGGAGTACAACGCGGCCCCGGACATCACCAAGCGCCGCATCTACCTTGACACCATGCAGGAGGTGCTGGGCAAGGCGCAGAAGGTGATCCTCGACACCCCGGCGGGCTCGACCCCGGTGCTCTACATGCCCCTGCCCCAGGGCGCGGCGGCCGCGCCGAGGGGCGCGCCGCCCCCGGAGGCGAACCTGCCCATGGAAGGGGGCATAGAGACGCTGCCGGGCAGCGAGACCGTGGGCAATGGCAAGGCAGGGAGGATCCACTGATGGGCAAGGCAGGAATCAACCTCATGCTGGTGCTGGTTGCGGTGCTGGCCTTCGTGGGCCTCAACTCCCTCTTCGTCATCAACGCCGGCAACGTGGGCATCGTGACCCGCTTTGGCAAGGTGGTGCGCGCCGCCGATGACCAGCTCAAGGTCAACGATCCCGGGTTGCACTTCAAGATCCCCTTCATCGATCAGGTGAAGACCCTGGACGCGCGCATCCAGACCCTGAACTCCAGCGCCGATCGCTTTGTGACCTCGGAGAAGAAGGATCTCATCATTGACTCCTACGTGAAGTGGAAGATTAGCGATCCCGCCACCTTCTACCTCACCACGGCGGGGGGAAACGTGCTGCAGGCTGAGGATTTGCTCAAGCGCCGCATCACCAACTCGCTGCGCTCGCAGATCGGCCGCCTCACCATCCATGAGCTGGTGTCGGGCAAGGAGGGGGAGTCGATCGACAACTCCTTTGACTCTGATCTGGGCGCGGGCGACGCCGCCCTGGTGAGCAAGCGCGAGGAAGTGATGCAGAACGCGCTCAAGGAACTGGGCACCAGCGCCAAGGAGCTGGGGATCAGCATCATCGACGTGCGCATGAAGCAGATCAACCTCCCGCCTGAGGTCTCAAACTCCATCTACCAGCGCATGCGCGCCGAGCGCAACGCGGTCGCCAAGCTGCACCGCTCGCAGGGCAGCCGGGAGGCCGAGGCCATCCGCGCCCAGGCCGATCGCGAGGTGGTGGTGAAGCTGGCCGAGGCCGAGCGCGAGGCCCGCACCCTCAAGGGCGAGGGCGATGCCGAGGCCATCAAGATCTATGCCGACGCCTACAACCGCAATCCAGCGCTGTTTGAGTTTTTGCGCAGCATGGATGCCTACCGCAGCTCGACCAAGGAGCAGGACGTGATGGTCCTGCGCCCTGAGAACGAGTTCCTCAAGTTCTTCAACAGTCCCGAGGGCGGCCGCTAGGCGCCGCCAAGGTCTAAGGAGCAGGCAAATGTCCAGGAATGTCATCGTGCTCGGCACGCAGTGGGGGGACGAGGGCAAGGGCAAGGTCGCGGATCTCCTGGCCGAGCGTGCCCGCTACGTGGTGCGCTCCCAGGGGGGCCACAATGCCGGCCATACCCTGGTGGTCGGGGATCACAAGGTGGTGGTGCGCCTGGTGCCCTCCGGGATCCTCCATGAGGGGTGCACCTGCCTCATCGGCAGTGGGGTGGTGCTGAGCCCGGAGGCGCTCTTTGGCGAGTTGCAGGAACTCGAGGACGCGGGATTCCGGGGTGCGGAGAG
>JAILEI010000069.1 GCA_024688225.1 Succinivibrionaceae bacterium | reverse complement strand
GCCGCGCTTTGACCTGCCCCCCATGCGGGGGGTATAATCCGTGCCCGTGCGGATAGATGGCAGAGCGGTCTAATGCAACGGTCTTGAAAACCGTCGAGGGCCTAGCCCTCCGTGAGTTCGAATCTCACTCTATCCGCCACCCTTCCCCACCCGGGCAGGCCTAGAGGAGCAGCATGTCGAGCCTTTGCTCGATGACGCGCCCCGAGATTTTCTCCTGCTCGAGCCTGTTGCGCCCATCGGGCCTTTCCATCAGGTAGTGAAGCGCCGCCAGCTCCCCCTCCGTGAGGCTGCCCTCATCGATGGCGGGCTGCGCGACATTGTCCCTGACCAGGCGCGCCTGGTGCTCGGGCATCTGCAGCAGGGCAAGATCCATCATCACCGAGTCCACCCGGGCGCCGCACTGAGCGCAGCTGGCACGGAACTGCGCCAGCATGAAGAAGCCCCAGGAGTCGAGATCCCCCCAGTAGAGGATCCGCTCCTTGTTCCCCATCCAGGCGTTGCGGGCCCAGGCCAGATCGTTCCCGCAGCCAAAGATCACCGTCGATTGCGGGTAGCTCCCAATCGCAAAGCCCGACTGCTCATTCTCCACCACCAGGAGGCGCCGCCCCGGCGGCTCCTGGCGCGCCAGATCATCCACGCTCACCTTGGCCAGGGCATAGGGCGAGGCCAGGGCCGGGTCGAGGCGGCGCAGGTAGACAAAGCCCGAGGGCTTGGGCGTAATCCCGAGGTAGCCACCCAGATTCGGGGCACTATCAGGGATCCAGCCCGCCGCCCTTAGCACCCCGTAAATGAGTTTCTCGTGCCCCTCGACATACTTGGTGTCAATGCCCTCAAGCGGCAGGGCGCGCAGGTACAGCCCCCGCCCCATGCCCGGTGAGAGCTGGGGCAGCAGCAACTTCAGATCCGAGAACTCGCCCGCGCCCAGGGCACTGGGCTCGAGCATGCGGTAGAGCGGGTACAGGGGGCCTGGATCGGCAAGGCCCAGGGTTGCGGCCAGTTCCCCGATCCGCCCCAGGGTCTCCCGCACTTGCGCCGCCAGCGCGGGCTGCACCATGAGCAGCAGGTCCTCAAGCGAGCCCAGCACCAGGCAGTCTGGCACCCGCTTGCCATAGGTGCCGCCCTTATAGCTGACCTCCACATACTCAATGAGCCGCTGGTGCCCCAGGCGCTCCCAGCCCGCGAGGAAGCTTTCATAGCGGGCCACGTCCCTGAGGATCTCCCGCTCGCAGGGCCGGTGGAGCGGCACCCGGATGGGGTAGGGCCGCAGTCCCTGCAGGCGCCTGACCAGGTTTGAGGTGTTGGCCACCTCCCTGCGCTCCAGCTCCGCCGCAACCTCCTTGGGAAAGCGCACCTACATGCCCTCCGTGAGCCCCGGCCCGCCTTCCTCCGGCCCCTCATCGCCCAGCACCTGCACTTCCTCCCCTGCGTCCAGGGACTCGCGGTACTGGCGCTGGATGCGGTCATACTCCTCCCAGGAGATCTGGCACACGCTGCTGCGGTGGGTCTTGTGGTCCTTGGAGAAGATGAGCAGCGACCTGGTGAAGTCGCGCCCCAGCTCGATGTTCTTGAACGGGGTGATCAGGTTGGCGTGCAGGTTGAGCTCCCTGAAGATCCTCATCACCCGCCCTGACCCACCCTCGGCGGTGGCGGAGAAGGCCTCATCGAGGAACACCGTGCAATAGCAGGGGTATGACCCGCGGTCCGGGGCCAGCACGTAGGCCAGGGAGGCGGCAAGCACCGATCCGGCAAAGGATTCCTTCTCGCCGCCGGACTTGCCCGAGGATGAGGTCATGGCGTCCCTGACCTCCCCGCTGTCGCGATCGATCTCCTCGGCCAGGAACTGCACCCGGTACCGGGTGTCCAGGATGGCGCGCAGATCCTTGCGCTCGGTGCCAATGATCCCCTCCAGGGTGTCAATCACCGCCGCAATGGCCTGGTAGCGGCCCTCGTGATCCTCATTGTGGATGAGCGACAGCACGCGCCTGACCTTTTTCCCGAAATCGGCAATGTGGACATTGGAAATGCGCTGCGTCTTGATCCTCAGGTAGGAGTTCACGCCAAACTCGGCCCTCGCGAGCACCTTGTTGATGGCCTCAATCCGCTGGTCGATGACCGAGAGCTCCGTGTCCATCCGGGAGTTGAGCGCGGCGATGGCGTTGGTCCCTGAGGAGGAGATGCGCTCCTTGAACTTGCCCAGCTGCCGCGGCAGGTCGTCATGGCGGATCTGCTCCAGGCACCTGAGGTAGTCCGGGCAGGAGTCAAAACCGGTGCCAAAGTCAGTGCAGCGGGACTCCCACCTCGAATGGAAGGAGGTAATCGTGCTGATGATCGAGCGCATCAGGGTGTCACGGGCCTCCTCAAGCCGCACGCGCCCTGCCTCGATGGACTTGCGCAGCAGCTCGCCACAGCCCTGCTCAAAGACCTGGTCCTTGCCAATCCTGAGCCTTTGCATCTCCCCGGTGATGATCCGCTCGCACTCCGGGCTCACCTCCCTAAGGCTGATGAGCCGCTGGCATTCCGCAATCCTCGCCTTGAGGTTTTCCACGTCGTTGACCAGCGCCCCATGCCTGCGCGAGAGTTCCATCAGCGTGGCGTCGATCTCCTGGACCTGCCGCTCGCTCTCCTCGAGCAGCTGCCTGAGCCTCATCAGGGTGGGGTTGGCATTGAGCTCGGCAATGGTCCCCTGCACCCGCTCAATCTCCGCGGCCACAAAGTTTACGTCGAGCGCCGCGAAGTCCTGGAACCGCTCGAGGAGCGACTTCAGCCCATGCTCGGCATCCCGCAGCCCCTGCCTTTGGGCATTGAGCTCCCCAAGCTGCGCCCCCAGCTCGTCGATCTGCCCTTTCAGGCTGGCCCGGTCCCCAGCCAGCAATGCCACCTTCTCCCGGTTGGAGAAGCCCAGGCACCAGTGCCTCCGGTCATCGACGCGCAGCGAGTCATTCTTCTGGAAGAAGCCGCGCTGGTGGTGGATCAGGCCCTCCTTGGTCATCGAGTGCTCGGTCCGGCGCAGCTCCTCCACGTCGTCCACGCACTGCAGGTCATGCCGCTCCAGCAGCTTCCTGAGGTACCCCTGGTAGGGGTGATCCTTAAAGCGCAGCTTCATGAGGAACCCGCGGTTGCCAAAGTGGGCCTCCCCAGCGCTCCCATCCACCGTGCGCAGGCGGATGTTGAGCCCCTCGTTGTGCCGCCCGTTCACATAGGCGGTGATGAGGCGCTCATCAGCGGCGCTGATGAGCAGGGTCTGGCGCATCCCCCCGAGGGCGCGCTCGATGGCCCCGCGCCACTGGCCCTCCCCGTCCCGCACCTCGAGCATCTCGGCAACGTAGACCAGCCGCTCCTCGGGGATTTTGAGATCGGCCGCGAGCTGGCTGCGGAACTTGAGGTAAGGGGCACTGACATTGGAGTCCTGGCGCCTGGCCAGGGCCGCAAGATCAGCGTCCAGCCTGGCAAGGCTGTCCCTCAGGCTGGCCTGCTGCGCCGACTTTTGCCCGATCACCGCGTCTGCCTCGCCCAGCGCCTCCGTGTTGCGCCCGAGCAGCTTCGACAGGGCCTCGCGGTTTTGCTCGAACCCCTCGCGGCAGGTCACCTGGGGCAGGCCGAACCCCTGGGCCTGCCTTTGGTAGCTGGCGAGCCACTCGCTGCGCTTCTTAAGCTCGGCCCTGGCATTTTGCAGCTCCATCTCCAGCAGGGCGGTCCTGTCCCCGCCCTGCTGGGTATAGTTGATCCGGTGGGTGTCGCGCTCGCGCTCCGCGACCTGCTTTTGCCCCCTGGCCCCATCGATCTGCCGCTGGTTTTGCTCCAGCTCGCCCTCGGCCACGCGCAGCTGCCCCTCGTAGTGGCTGAGCCCGTAGCGGGCGGCAAAGGGGGTGACGGCATCAAAGCTTTCCTGGTATTGCCCAATGAGCCCGGACTTTTCCTGGTGCTCCCGGGCCAGGCCGGGCAGGCGCGACAGGTGCCGCTCCTGCTCCTGCAGGTCTACCAGGCGCTCGTGAATGGCCTTGAGATCCGCGAAGCCGCTGATCATCTCGCTGGCCATTTCGGTGAGGCTGCCCCTCTCCAGCACCAGGTTGCGGACCAGGCTGGTCAGGTCATCAACGCGCTTGATGCCCAGGGCCCTCGAGAGCAGGGCGGTGGCATGGGCGTTGTCCATGCGAAACTGCTGCCTAAAGTAGGTCTCGTACTCGGAGAATGAGTCGCAGGCATGCCCGCCGGGCAGGGAGCGCACGTAGGCCTTGAGGCCGCGCGTGTCAAAGTTGCCAAACCTTTGCAGGAGATCCTTGAGCCCGAAGTCCTCGTGGGTGATGATGAAGAGCTTCCGAAGGTCCTCGCTGGCGGTCGAGCGCCCCTGCACGTAAAAGATGCCGCACAGCGCCACCTGCCGGTGCGAGGCGTCAAACTCATAGCGGGCCTTGACCGCCGAGATCACGGAATTGGCCCGCAGGTTCTGCGCCACCTGGGTGTCATCGACCATGATGTTGCTGTAACTGCCCCGGACATAGGACATCAGGGTGCGGTCCTTCTTGAGATCCTGCGCGGCGGCTGCGTTGTATACCACCTTGCCAGGCGGGATTAGCAGCGTCATCAGTCCGTCAACCAGGGTGGACTTGCCCGCACCGTTGTCGCCGGTGATCATGGTGCCCTCGGGGTCAATGTCCACGGTGTAGAGCCCGTCAAAGGTGCCCCAGTTGCAGACGCTGATGGATTTCAGCCGCACCTGGTCAAGGGGGCAGGGACTCCCGGGCTGCGCTGGCGCGGACGGGGCGCTGCTGACCGGGTCATTGGCGGGCTGGCCCCCAGTTAGGGCGCCGCCCTGCCCAGGGTCCAAGGGCTCACCCTCACTGGGGAGCTCAGCATTGGCGGTTGCAAACGATGCCATAAGATCACCTCTTGGTTGTGGCAGGAATTCCATTGCCCCGGGCGGGGCGCCCCTCACCCTCGCCGCGGATCACGCGGGCTCCCCCTCCTCCAGGGGATCCCCATCCTGGCCCGCGGCGTCGCACGCCCCGGCATTGATCTGCCTGAAGCCCTCCAGGAACCCGTTCATCCGCTCGTAATCGAGCAGGTGGCGGATGCTTGGGAGGATTTCATAGCGCCCCTCGTCCTCGGCGCGGACTTTCCTCACCAGGTGGTAGGAGGCAAAGTCAGCCATGGCGCCATTGAGCTTCTTGGTGTCGCGCATGTCACTGCCCGAGGGGCCGAGGTAGGGCACCATGGCGCTCTTTAGCTCCTCAAGGTCGATGATCACGGTGCCGGAGTCATCGAGCGAGGACATCTTGCTGGTGTAAAACTTGCGCAGCAGCACCAGGGCAATGCACTTGAAGGGGGAGAGGCTGACCCGGCGGATGAGCAGCCGATCCTCCCCATCATCCGGGCTTTTGCACCGGAGCTGGCGGTCAATCCAGGGGATGGTCCCTGGCCCAGAATCCCCGCCCTCCGCCTCCCCCTCCGGGGAGCCCTCCGTCTCCTCCCGCACCAGGTTGCGGATAAAGGCCACGCCGGTCTCCGGGGAAAACACCAGGTCAACATTGAAAAGGCTGAACACCGAGCGGACAAAGGCCAGCACCTCCCGGCGGGACAGCAGGGCAAAGGCCGCGCTGTCCTCCCTGTGCACCACGCATCCTGAGGAGAGCAGCTCCACCATCAGGTTGCGCACCGGGGCCGGCACCTCAACAAGCCTCGCGGCAGTCTCAATCAGGGGTTGCCCTTCCATCTCACTTATCCCTTTCAAAAAAAACCATAAACAACCTGCCCAGGGCAGTCCCCTACCGGTGATCCCGGGCCATCTGGCTGGAGAGCATGATCCTAGGCAGCCTGACCCTGAGGCGCTTGTAGCCATCAGCGGGCCCCGGCGCCCCCTCCCCAGCGCTGCGCGGCACCCTCACCACAATCTCCTCCTCGGCATCGGCCTCGAGGGGGTTGAGCTCCCTGGCGATGCGCACATAGGCCACCACTTCCTCAAGGCCGTAGCGGATCTGGTTGCGACCGATGATCTCGCCCACGCTCATCACCGAGGCCTGCCCGAGGGTCCGGCGAATGCTCTCCCGCACCTCGGACAGGCGTACCTTGTCCAGGCGCCTGAGCTCATCAGCCGACAGCTCACCCGTGGTCTCGTGCTCCTCAATGCTGGCCAGCGGGTTGTCAGTGACGGGCAGCCTGATGCCCTCGCCGAGGGCCCCCAGGCTGCGCACCCTGAGGATGCCGGTCTCAAACCCCAGCAGCGGCGTGCCGCGCAGCATCCTCACGCCACGCTCCTTGAACTTGATTGCCTCCTGCTCCAGCGCGGTGATGAGCCCCAGGACCCGGCGGCTCTCGCGGAACGCGTCCGAGGTCAGGTAGGCGCGCAGGTTGGCGTTGATCCGCGCCCGCACCGCGCGGACGCGATCACTCTCCATGACCAGCTGGTCGATGATGGAGCCGAGGAACTCACGCTGCTCCGCGCCAAGGTGGACCGCCACCTCGCTATTGAGGACGTAGCCAAGCTCGTCCTTGAACTTGCGGCGCGTCTCCCCATCGCACAGCAGGGCAAAGAACCCCTGGTACGCCGCCCCATAGTCCGTCTCATACTGCGCGGCCTCGGCATCGAGGTCACTGGCCAGGATTTCCCCCTTGGTCGCGTCGGAGCGGATCATCCGCTCCCTAAGCTGGCGGTCGAGATCGATGATCTCCTCCTCAAGGCGGCGAAAGTCGCGGGGCAGGCTCTTGGCAAACTCGTAGACGGCCAGGATCCGCTCGCGCTTCTGCGCCTCGCTGAGCCCCGCCTCGCTGCCTGAGGCAATGCTGCGGATCTGCCTCTCCAGCACGGCGATCCGCTCCCTCAGCTTTTTCACCCGCTCCTGCTTGTTGCTGCACACCGCCAGGTAGAGGCTGCTCACTGACTGGATGAGCACCTCGAGGTGGGTTGCCGAGGTGGAGACCACCTCCTCATCCATGCGCTCGGCAATCTCGATGGCCCGCTGCGCCGCGTCGGTCAGGAGCAGCTGCTTGCCGGCAATGTCCCGGATCCAGCGGGCGTCAACCCACTGGGCCAGGTAGTCCCGGGCGCTGGCCTTGCTGCCATCGATGAGCCCTGCGTCCCGGAGCTCCTGGAGGAACTCCTTGAGGAGCGCCGAGGCTGACTCATAGCTGACCTCGCGCTCGCGCCCAAAGATGTTCCTGAGAAAGGCGATGACGAGGGGGGCGTTGTCCGCCCTGAGCAGCCTCAGGGTCGGGTTGCTTTCCCTGAGATCCCTGAGGCGCTGGTAGTCAAAGAGGAAATCCATCGCGCCGCCTCAGCACAGCTTTTCCGCGATGGTAATGGCCAGATCAACCGTGTTGAGCGCGAGGATTGCCAGTGCCAGTTTCTCCACCCTGCTGAAATTGCCCATGATTTTTCCTCCCATGTGCCGAAGTTGGTCCCCCTATTTGTAAGGTCAACGTGTTTCAGATCCTGAAAGGCACTAAAAACAAGGCAAAAAGCAGTACAATCAATCAGATAAAAATATGTCCCCCCCCGGGGGCCGGCAACACGAGGAGCGCACATGAAAGACATCGTCATCGCCATTGATGAGGGCACCACCAACTGCAAGGCCGTGGCCTTCAGCACCACCTCGGGGCAGGTGCTCGCCATCGCCTCGCGCCCGCTGGAGATCTCCACCCCGCACGCGGGCTGGGTGGAGCAGGACGCGGCCTTC
>JAILEI010000055.1 GCA_024688225.1 Succinivibrionaceae bacterium | reverse complement strand
TCTTATGCTTAACGATGACGCTTTCTGGCGACTTCGACGACCTTGAGCTGTGCCATTGCCTGGGCAAGAGATACAAACGCAGCAGAGTAGTCCTTATCACCATAAGCATGCTTACTCATGGCTTCCTTGGCTGCCTTGATCGCCGCCTGGGCTTTGGCCTCGTCAATGTCATCAGCACGCATAGCGGTATCGGCCAGCACGGTCACGCCACTTGGTTGCACCTCAAGCACTCCACCTGCTAGGTAGAACTGCTCCTCCTTGTCTTCCTGCGTTACAAGCGAGACCATGCCCGCCTTAATCGTAGTCAACAAAGGAGCGTGACCACGCCTGATCCCGAGCTCGCCCTCAGAGCCGGTGATGCTCATGGCCTTGACCATGCCAGAATACATCTGACCAACGCCACTGATAACATCCAGCTTAAATGAGATGGCTTCTTGCATTTCGGGACTCCGTTAGAGCGACTTGGCCTTCTCGACCACCTCATCGATTGAACCGACCATGTAGAACGCCTGCTCAGGCAGGTTGTCATACTCGCCGTCGATGATTCCCTTGAACCCGCGGATCGTCTCCTTGAGGGGAACATACTTACCTGCTGAACCGGTAAATACCTCGGCAACATGGAAAGGCTGGGAGAGGAATCTCTCAATCTTTCTTGCCCTGGCAACCGTCAACTTGTCGTCCTCAGAGAGCTCGTCCATACCAAGGATGGCAATAATGTCCTTGAGCTCCTTGTAGCGCTGAAGAACAGACTGCACTCCACGGGCAACCTCATAGTGGTCCTTGCCTACCACATACGGGTCAAGCTGGCGCGAGGTTGAATCCAGGGGGTCAACGGCAGGATAAATGCCTAGGGAAGCAATCTGACGTGAAAGCACGATGGTTGCGTCAAGGTGGGCAAAGGTAGTTGCCGGTGACGGGTCAGTCAAGTCGTCTGCTGGGACGTAAACCGCCTGCACAGAGGTAATCGAACCTTTCTTGGTAGAGGCGATGCGTTCCTGAAGGCTGCCCATCTCCTCAGCAAGGGTAGGCTGGTAACCCACCGCTGAAGGCATACGGCCAAGCAGTGCAGAAACCTCAGTACCGGCAAGGGTGTAGCGGTAGATGTTGTCAATGAAGAGAAGCACATCCAGCCCCTCATCACGGAACTTCTCAGCCACAGTCAGGCCAGTCAGGGCAACACGAAGGCGGTTTCCCGGCGGCTCATTCATCTGGCCGTAAATCATCGACACCTTGTCCAGGACCTTGGAGGTCTCCATCTCGTGGTAGAAGTCGTTTCCCTCACGGGTACGCTCACCCACGCCGGTGAACACTGAAAGTCCTGAGTGAGCCTTGGCGATGTTGTTGATGAGCTCCATCATGTTGACGGTCTTGCCCACGCCAGCGCCACCGAACAGGCCAACCTTACCGCCCTTGGCAAAGGGGCAGATCAGGTCAATAACCTTAATGCCAGTCTCAAGGACCTCGGTGGTGGAGGACTGCTCAGCGTAAGTCGGGGCTGCACGGTGGATGACCCAGCGCTCCTTCTCGCCAATGTCGCCACGCTCATCCACTGGATCACCCAGCACGTTCATGATGCGGCCAAGGGTTTCCTTGCCGACAGGCACCTTGATGCCAGCGCCAGTGTTCTCAACCGTAAGGCCACGGCTGAGACCATCGGAGGATCCCATGGCGATGCAGCGCACCACGCCGCCACCAATCTGCTGCTGTACCTCGAGGGTCACATTTCCGGTCTGCTTGCCGTCGCCCTTTACCACCAGGGCATCGAACAACTCAGGAATGTTCTTTTCGTCAAACTCGACGTCAACAACGGCACCAATGATTTGGACGATGGTGCCTTTGTCACCCGCACGAGTGGAAGTGTCTACCATTTGATATTCCTCTTTTCCTATACGGCTGAGGCACCAGCCACAATGTCATTCAGTTCCATGGTGATGCCAGCCTGGCGGGCCTTGTTGTAGACCAACTGCAGGTCCTCAACCAGTTGCTGTGCATTGTCTGTCGCCGCCTTCATTGAGACCATGCGTGCCGCCTGCTCGGAGGCCAGGTTCTCGAGAACGGCGTGGTACACCATCTGCTGCAGGTAACGGTCCATGACCACGTCAAGGATAGCCACCGGATCAGGCTCATAGATGTAGTCCCAGCGATGCTTCACGATCTCGGCATCATCAGTCTTGGGCAGCGGCAGGATGCGCTCCACCGTGGGTATTTGCACCATGGTGTTCTTGAAGGCGTTGAAGGCAAGGTAAACCTCATCAACATCACCATTCAAGAATGAGTTGGTCATCACCTTGATCGCACCAACCAGCTTGTCAGGCTGGGGGTTGTCACCAAACCCGCCTTGCTGGGCAAGAACATTGAACCCGGCACGGGTGAAGTAGTTAGACGCCTTGGTGCCAAGGAGCACTGCCGAAACTGGAATGTTCTTCTGCCTGGACTCAGCGGAGTGCTGCAGCACCTTGCGGAAGAGGTTGATATTCAGGCCACCGCACAGTCCACGGTCAGTTGACACAAAGATGTATCCAACCTTGTCGACCTTGCGCTCGACAGTGTATGGGTGGTGATACTCAATGTGCCCTGCCGCAATGTGCTTAATGATGTTGAGCAGGCCCATGGAATAAGGACGACTTTGAATCATCTTCTCCTGGGCCCGCCTCATCTTGGAGGCGGCCACCATTTGCATCGCACTGGTGATCTTCTGCGTGCTCTTGACGCTGGCGATCTTGGTGCGTATCTCTTTGGCTCCGGCCATTCATTGCCCCCTAAAAGGTCTGGGAGGACTTGAAGGCAGCGATAAAGTCACCAAGCTTCTTGACGATCTCGTCATTGTACTCGGGCTTATCGTTGATCTCCTTGAGCATCTCCGCAGCAGAGGTACGGGCATGCTCAAGCAGCGCCTGCTCAAACGCCGGGACCTTCTGGATGTCGATATCCTCAAGGTAGCCACGCTCAGCGGCGAAGATCACCAGCGCCTGCTCCGCCACGGAGAGAGGGGAGTACTGGCGCTGCTTCATGAGCTCAGTTACCTTCTGTCCATGGTCAAGCTGCTTCCTGGTGGCCTCGTCGAGGTCAGAGGAGAACTGGGCGAATGCCGCCAGCTCGCGGTACTGCGCCAGGGCAGTACGAATGCCTCCGGAGAGCTTCTTGATGATCTTGGTCTGCGCTGAGCCACCAACTCGGGAAACGGAGATGCCCGGGTCAACCGCAGGGCGCACGCCTGAGTTGAAGAGGTTGGTGGTCAGGAAGATCTGCCCGTCAGTGATCGAGATGACATTGGTCGGAATGAAGGCACTGACGTCGCCAGCCTGCGTCTCAATAATCGGGAGCGCGGTCAGCGAACCCGTCTTCCCCTTAATCTCGCCATTGGTCTTGCGCTCGAGGTACTCAGCGTTGACACGCGAGGCACGCTCCAGCAGGCGGGAGTGCAGGTAGAAGACGTCACCAGGGTAGGCCTCGCGTCCAGGCGGACGGCGGAGCAGCAGGGAAATCTGGCGATACGCGACCGCGTGCTTGGAGAGGTCATCATAGACAATCAGGGCATCCTCACCCTGGTCCATGAAGTACTCGCCCATGGCACAACCGGCATAAGGGGCAATGTACTGCAAGGCCGCAGTATCGGAGGCGGAGGCAGAAACGACGATGGTGTTCTGCAGGGCTCCCTCTTCCTCAAGCTTTCTCACCACGCCAGCAATGGTGGAGGCTTTCTGGCCAATCGCCACATAGATGCAGCGCACACCATAGTTCTTCTGGTTGATGATGGTGTCGATCGCGAGGGCAGTCTTGCCCACCTGGCGGTCACCAATGATTAGCTCACGCTGGCCACGGCCAATCGGGATCATGGAGTCAACCGCCTTGTAGCCAGTCTGAATCGGCTGGGAAACACTCTGGCGGGCAATCACGCCCGGGGCAATCTTCTCCACAGGGTAGAAGACATTGGTCTCAATCGGGCCCTTGCCGTCAATCGGCTCACCCAGGGTGTTAACCACACGGCCCAGCAGGCTCTTGCCCACCGGCACCTCAAGGATACGCCCGGTGCTGTGGACCTTCATGCCCTCAGAGAGCTGAGAGTAAGGACCCATGACAATGGCACCGACACTGTCGCGCTCCAGGTTCAGCGCCAGACCGTAAAGGCCACCGCCGAAATCGAGCATCTCGCCCTGCATGACACTGGAAAGGCCGTGAATCCTGACGATGCCGTCATTGAGGGCAACGATCACGCCCTCATCACGCGACTCGGTCACGACCTTGAATTGCTTGATCCTTTGCTTGATAAGATCCGCAATTTCGGTTGAATTTAATTGCATTATCTTTCCTCTACCTTACTTGAGGGTGGACGCCAGGTTATCCAAGCTCGTCCTGACACTCGCATCTATGACCTTGTCGCCAATCTTGAGGATCGCGCCACCAATCAGGTTTTCGTCAATGGTCTTCTTAAGGCTTACCTTGCACTGGTACTTGGCAGCGATGCCGGCAGTGAGCTCATTGACATCGGAATCCGCGATGGGGCGCGCGCTGATCAACTCAACGGGCATCACCTTCTCGTGACGATCCCAAAGTCTCCGGTACTCCTTGTAGATGTCGGGCAGGACCTCAAACCTCTCGTTCTCACCGAGGATTTTGACAAAGTTCTGGCCTTCCTCGCTAAGGATTCCATCCAGGAGCGAAAGCACCTGGTTGGTAGCCTCTTCCTTGGAGGTCATACCCTTGAGCTTGGTAAGCACTGACTCGTCAGAGCAAACCAAGGCCATGGCATAAAGCATTGCCTGCCAGGACTGGAAGTCATTCTCCTCCAGCGCAGTCTGGAAGACCGCCTCAGCATAAGGCCTTGCGACAGTTAGGTTTTCAGCCATACCCAAGTCCTTGTGCTACAACGTTTCCATGATCTTCTGGACCATGGCCTTGTCAGTGCTGGAGTCAACCTTGTTGCCAAGGATCTTCTCAGCGCCAGCCACGGCAAGTGCGACCACCTCGTTCCTGAGTTCCTCACGCGCACGGTTGCGCTCGGACTCAATCTCGTTCTTGGCCGCAGTGAGGATCTGCTGCTTCTCGAGGTTGGCCTCCTCAACGGCCTTGTCCAGGATCTGGGAACGCCGCTTGTTGGCCTCATCGATAATCTTCTGGGCTTCCTGCTTAGCCTGCCTCAGGGTCTCGGAGGCACCGCTCTTGGCGAGCTCCAGACTCTTCTTGGCCTTCTCGGCATCAGCAAGGCCGGTCGCTATCTCCTTCTGCCTTTTCTCAAGGGCATTCATCAATGGCGGCCAGACATACTTCATGCACACCAAGACGAAAATTACGAAGGCAACCGCCTGGCCCAGGAAAGTAGCATTAATTTCCAAGATGTAATGCCCTCCTACCAGTCAAACCAGGTTTAAGCCACGGCGAACATCACGTACATACCAAGGCCGACGGCAATCATCGGGATGGCGTCCACGAGGCCCATGACAATGAAGAACTGGATGCGCAGGAAGGGGAGCAGGTCAGGCTGGCGGGACGCGCCCTCGAGCAGCTTGCCGCCCAGCACGCCGATGCCAACCGCAGCGCCCACCGAGGCAAGGCCCATCATGAGGCCCGCGGCGAGGTAGTAGATGGTACTGATCAAAGAAGCGTCCATTTATTGTCTCCTAAAACAAACACGAACACGAAAGTTAAGGCTATTCTTCCTCACTGGCCATTGACAGGTACACGATGGTCAAGACCATGAAGATGAATGCCTGCAATGTCACAATCAGGATATGGAACAGGGCCCAGGGGACGTTGAGGGTCCACTGGATCCACCAGAGCGGAATCAGCGCAATCAAGATGAAAATCATCTCTCCTGCATACATGTTTCCGAACAGTCGCAACCCCAGCGAGATGGGCTTGGAAAGCAACGAGACCCCCTCAAGGATCAGGTTGAGCGGCATCAGCAGCGGGGTGTTGAAAGGGTGCATGGTGAGGCTCTTGATGAACCCCATCACGCCAATGTTCCTGAAAGAGAAAATGAATATCAGCAGGAAGACGCCGGTTGCCATGGACAGCGTGACATTTACGTCCGCAGAGGCAACACACCTGAAATAGGGGATGCCTATGGCGCCGGCAAAGTAGGAAATGAGGTCAATCGGCAGCAGGTCCAGGCTGTTCATCAGGAAAATCCAGACGAAGACCGTGAGCGACAGCGGCGCGATCAACTTGCTCTTGAGATGGAAAATGCCATTCACCGTGTCACGGGTGAACTCAAAGGTCATCTCGATGAAGCACTGCAGTTTCGAGGGCACGCCAGTGGTGCTCCTCCTGGCGGCATACCTGAACAGCAGCACGAAGACGATGCCCAGCAGGATCGTCATGCCCAGGGAGTCGATGTTTATGGTGTAGGGATTGACAATCGATCCGGCGCCGCTGTGCCCGTGGTGGTAGGGAACGCAAGTGCCCTGGCCAAGGTCAGTCCACTTGCATTGCTGGAAACCAGCCTGCTCAATGCACTGCGCCTGGGCCTCACCCTCCTGGGTGAGGCAGGCCTCGTACTGGGCCATGTCGTTGGGCTTGATGCTGTCCACAACGGATCCATCACGCATGTCCACCTGCAGGTAGTGCAGGTGGTGCGCTATATATTCCTGAGATTGAGCCATAGGAGAAACCCGAGGAAAGTGTGTTGATTCATTGGCTTGAACAACTGCCAATGCTTGGAGCAAGTAAAAACCCGCTGTCGATCAAAATGGTCGCCTTGGAAAAATACACAATTTGCGTTTAAAAGTTTGTGATCCAAAACACATTTTTTGCTTGCTTGCTGTTTCACCGCACTTTTTTAGTGCAAACCACCGCAATTACGTTCAGGATCGCCATGGCCACAAACGCTGAAATAACTATAATTTTTGTGCATGAGGTAAATTTAAAAATAAAACCCAGGCAAAAAATTATCAGCATGTACTTGATGGTCGTGGCAATAATCCCCTCCATGAGGATTTGCCTTGCCGTGGGGGTAAAGGGATGGGGGCGGATGGCATAGAGGCCATAGACACCCAGCGGCACCAGCATCGCGGCGCAACCCGAGGCCGCGGAAAGGAAGTACAGGTTGTGATCGGCACCGGTGAGCAAGGCAACCACCGTGGCAACCGCCGTGATTGCCAGGGCGCCGAGGAAGTGGAAAAGAACCAGGGCTCGGTTCATGGGACAGGCACCATGGGCTGCGAAACAGGGGCGCTAGGCACCCTGGACCTGATCCACTGGGGCATCAGTGATCCCAGGGTCAGTCCCGGGCGTGGCATCCCCTGCAGCCTCAGCTGACCCTTCACCAAGGACATCGCCCTGGGTTTCACTGGTCTCGCCAGCAGTCTGCCCGCCAAGGCCATTTTCCCCAGCAACCAGCTCGCCAGTACCAGATTCAGATGACTCGGAACCAGTTACAGCGCTTTCCCTGGCATCATCGGCTGGCTGCACTGAGGGATCTTCACCCATGGCGGAATCAGCTGTTCCCTCACCATCCCCGGCACTGAAATCAGAGGAAAGGCCCAGGCACTCCACCAATGACTTGAGCTGCTCATCGTTTGAGAACTTGATGGTAATTTTGCCCTTGCTGTCACCTGCGGCGACAAACTGGACCTTAACCCCGTGGAAGCGTTCCGAAAGCTCATGCTCCCACTCCGGAAGGTGCCCGGGCTTGCGCTCAGGAGGTTTTTTTTCCGGCTCCGGATCTTCCTTGAGCTTGCGGACATAGTCCTCGGTCTGGCGGACACTCAGATCCTTCTGCGCGACAATGGCCGCGATCTTGGGCTGGTACTGCTTGTCGGCAGAGAGGATAACCTTGGCGTGCCCAAGGTCAATGCTGCCCTCCCTAACCATCTTCTTGACGTCATCATGGAGATGGTTGAGGCGCAACAGGTTGGCAATCGCGCTGCGTGACTTGCCCAGGGTCCTGGCCAGGTCATCCTGCTTGATGCCCAGGGCCTTGATCATCTCCCCGTACGCCTCAGCCTCCTCAAGCGGGTTGAGGTTCTCGCGCTGGATGTTCTCAATGAGCGCCAGCGCATAGGCATCACCGTCCACCATGTCCTTGACCAGGCAGGGAATGGGATCAAGCCCCGCCTTGCGGCAGGCACGGTAGCGCCGTTCACCGCCGATAATCTCATAGGTGCCGCCAGTGCCAGGCTTGACCAGGATGGGCTGCAGCAGGCCATGCTCCTTGATGGAGCGTGACAGCTCGTCGATGCGCTCCTCGTCAAAGTCCTTGCGCGGCTGGTAAATGGAGGACTTGAGTGAGCCAAGGGGCAGCATCACCACCTGTACGCCAGGGGCAGTCCCCTCATGGCTGGACGCCACCGGCTCAGCGCAGGGCTCGGCAAGCGGCACCGGCTCAGGCTGGGGAGTGGTGTTGTATCTTTTCATGCTGGCGCTGAGCAAGGCATCCAGCCCAGTGCCCAGGTGCTTCTTTTCGGAACTGGAGTTAGGCATGGCCATTAGTCCTCCGCCTTGAGCTGCTTTTCTTTTTCAATGATCTCCCCGGCCAGGGAGAGGTACGCTTTCGAGCCAATGGAAGTCTTGTCAAAGTACATGGCTGGCTGGCCAAAGCTGGGGGCTTCCGCCAGGCGCACATTGCGCGGGATGATAGTGCGGTACACCACATCCCCAAACACCGACTGCAACTGGTTTGACACATCGGTGGAAAGGCGGTTGCGGTTGTCGTACATGGTGCGCAGGATCCCCTCAATCTCCAGGCTGGGGTTCACCGCGTCGTGCAACTGCCGGATGGTTCCCAGCAACTGGGTCAATCCCTCCAGCGCAAAGTACTCGCACTGCAGCGGCACCAGCACCCGGTCGGCGGCGCACATGGCGTTCACCGTGAGGATGTTCAGTGAGGGCGGGCAGTCAATGAAGATGAAGTCATAGTCATCACGAACCTTGTCAAGCTGGTTCTTGAGCCTGAACTCCCTGGCCAGGAAGTCCAGCAGCTTCACCTCGGCAATGGTCAGGGTGTCATTGGAGGGAATGAGGTGAAAGCCGCCACTGGTCTCGGCAATGATGTAGTCATTGATGTCTGACTTGTCATCAAGCAGCATGGCGTTGACAGTCTGGCTGTCATTGAGCTGGAACTTGTTGATGCCACAGGCCATGGTGGCGTTGCCCTGGGGATCACAGTCCACCACCAGTACCCGGCGCTTCATCGCACTCAGCGAGGCGGCCAGGTTGACACAGGTGGTGGTCTTGCCGACCCCACCCTTCTGGTTGGCAATCGCAATAATCTTGCCCATTGCTTATTCCTTGGTATCTCTTTGTATTATCACTAAGTTGCGCTCGGCATTAAGATCCGGTACCTCGAGGCGCACAATTCCGCCAATTTTAACAGACAAAGGCAGGTCTTTTATCTCGTCATCCTCGAGTCGCGCCTTCATGCACAGGAACCTGCCATTATCCGCGAGGAGCGGCAGGCACCATTCCACGATCCTGCGCAACGGGGCAAACGCCCGGCTCACAATTTCGCCAAACGGCTCAGGCGGGCGCAGGCTTTCGCAACGGCCCTGGGCCAGGGTGACATTGCCAAGTCCCAGCTCGACCACCGCCGACCTGACAAAGGACAGTTTCTTTGCCACAGAGTCAACCAGGGTGAACTGGCGGGATGGATTGAGCGTGGCCAGCACCAGGCCGGGGAATCCCGCCCCGGTTCCCACATCCGCCACCACCTCGCTCCTGAGATGGGGTGAGACCACCGCGCTGTCCATGACATGCAGCACCAGCATTTGCATGGGATCGCGCACTGCGGTTAAGTTGAGCGCCTGGTTCCACTTGCAGAGCATGGCAACCAGGGTGCAAAGCCTCAGCAGTTGCTCCTGTTCACACTCGATTCCAGACTGGCCCATGAGATCCACAAGCCGCGGCAACAGGTCACCTGGCCTAACCTCAACATTTGACAAGGTCCTGCCCATCACTTGGCCTCCCTCATGCCCAGCAACCCCATTTTCTTGAGGTGGACCATCAGGATGGAAATGGCCGCCGGGGTAACCCCGGAAATCCGCGAGGCCATGCCCACCGTCTCTGGCTGGTGCTCATTGAGTTTCTGCGCCACCTCGTTGGACAGCGCCCCGATGCTGCGGTAATCAAAGTCCCTGGGCAGCAGGGTGTGCTCGTTTTGCCGGCGCTTGGCGATGTCCTCAAGCTCACGGCGCAGGTAGCCATCGTACTTGACCTGTATCTCAACCTGCTGCCGGGACTGCTCGGTGTCCGCGATGGGGTAAAGGCCAGATGCCAGGAGCAGGTCGGAAAGGTCCATCCCCGGCCGGCGCAGCAGGTCAAAGAGGCTCTCTTCCTTGGCAAGCGGGGTCAGGGCGGAGATGGCCTTTCCCAGCTCAGTTGAGGGCCGGATGATGGTCTCCCGCAACCGCTGGCTCTCCTGCTCAATCTTCTCCCGCTTCTCCTCAAATGCCCGCCAGCGCTCATCACTTACCAGCCCAAGGTCATGGGCCCTGGGGGTCAGGCGCAGGTCGGCATTGTCCTCGCGCAGCAGCAGCCGGTGCTCCGCGCGCGAGGTGAACATGCGGTATGGCTCCTTGGTGCCAAGCGTGCAGAGATCGTCAACCATCACCCCGAGGTAGGACTCGCTACGCAAGGGTGACCAGGGACTTTCACCCCTGGAGTGAAGCGCGGCGTTCACCCCGGCAAGCAATCCCTGCGCCGCGGCCTCCTCGTAACCGGTGGTGCCATTGACCTGCCCGGCAAGGAACAGCCCCTCAATGCGCTTGGAGGCAAGCGAGACAAAGAGTTCCCGGGGATCATAGAAATCGTACTCAATCGCATAGCCGGGGCGCACGATCACCACGTCCTCCAGGCCCTCTATGCTCCTGATGAAGCGCTCCTGGATGTCATAGGGCAGCGAGGTGGAGATGCCATTGGGGTAGACCAGGGGCGAGGTCAGCCCCTCAGGCTCGAGGAATACATGGTGGGACTCACGGGATGGATAGCGCACCACCTTGTCCTCAATGGAAGGGCAGTAACGCGGGCCCACGCTGTGAATCACCCCGGAGTAGAGGGGACTGCGATCCAGTCCCTCCCTGATGATTTCATGGGTCCTGGGATTGGTCCTGGTTATGTAACATGGCACCTGCTCGGGGTGCAGGGAGGCGTCATCCATGAAGGAGAACACCGGGGACGGGAACTCTGGATCCTGGCGCTCAAGGCGCGAGTAGTCGATGGAGGAGCCAAGCAGGCGGGCGGGGGTGCCGGTCTTGAGCCGTCCCACGCTCAGGCCTGCCTCCCTGAGGCTTTGCGCAAGGCCCACCGAGGCGGGATCCCCGGCACGCCCTCCCTGGTAGTGAGACAGCCCGATGTGAATGAGCCCGTTCAGGAAGGTGCCGGCGCACACCACCACTGAGGGGGCATGGAATGCGATCCCCGCCGCGGTTTTCACCCCGGTGACCGCCTTGCCCTCCCTGATGATCCCGGTTACCGGTTGCTGGTAGATGGACAGGCCGGGATAAGAGAACAGGATCCCGCGCAGCACCTGCTTGTACAGGTGGCGGTCAGTCTGGGCCCTGGTGGCCCTCACAGCCGGTCCCTTGGATGAGTTCAGGGTCCGGAACTGGATCCCCGCCCGGTCAATTGCCATCGGGGCCACCCCGCCCATGGCGTCGATCTCCCGCAGGAGATGGCCCTTGCCAATGCCGCCGAAGGCCGGGTTGCAGGACATCTCGCCCAGGGTCTCAACATTGTGGGTCAGGAGCAGGGTCCTTGCCCCCATGCGCGCGCTGGCCGCTGCTGCCTCAATGCCGGCATGCCCGCCACCCACCACGATGACGTCATACCCGTGTCCTAGATCAGTTGCCAACATCCACCCCTAGAAGAAGAAGAGATCATGTTTATCTATTTATATATTACTTTTTCTTTATTATTAGTGACTGGACAAAAGCTGAAGTTGCGCAATTTTTAATTGTTTATCATAAAGTAAACTTGAAGGTTGCGCTGCTGGATCCAGTGCTTTTCACGGTGGGCAAAATGTGCCTAAACATGGGTTTGCCAACCGGACAAAAAGTAGCGGTGCGCAAGCCCATGCCTCCCCACCGCAAGGCATTTTCCATCCCACTGCCAACCCACCAGCCCTGGGGTGGCAACCTGCGGGCATAAAAAAAGCAGGACCAGGCCTGCTTTTTTCATGTTGCTGCGGCTAGACGCGCTTTCTGAACTCGTTGGTACGGGTGTCGATCTCGATCTTGTCGCCAATGTTGACGAAGTCAGGGACCTGAATCTCATAGCCGGTGCCGGCGAGGCGGGCGGGCTTGGTCACCTTGCCGGAGGTGTCGCCACGCACCGCGGGCTCGGTGTACTCAACCTCGCGGGTGATGAGGATCGGCAGCTCAACGCTGATGGCCTTGCCATTGTAGAAGGTAACCTGGCAGACATCCTCCATGCCGTCAACGAGGTAGTTCATGACATCGCCAAGGTTGTCCTTCTCCACGTCGTACTGGTTGAACTCCTCGTCCATGAACACGTAGAGGGGATCATTGAAGTAGGAGTAGGTGCAGTTCTTGTGGTCGAGGATGACATCCTCAAGGCGGTCATCGGCGCGGAAGACGGTCTCGGTGCCGGCGTCGGAGAGAAGGTTCTTGAGCTTCATCTTGACCACGGCCGCATTGCGCCCGGACTTGTTGTACTCGGCCTTCTGGACCACCATGGGGTTGCCATTGACCATGATCACGTTGCCCGCACGGACTTCCTGAGCTAGTTTCATCTTGTAATACCTACCAAGCAAGTTGCACTGCCGGCACATGCGCCAGATGGCAGTGATGTTGAGACATGGCGCAAGATTCTATCAAAAAATGCCTGAAATGGCACATTTTTGCGCACTTGGTCACAAAAATGTGTTCTCTTTTAAAGAACTTAGTTCATTTTATGGTTTAAGTGCTCATTAATGAAAGACATGAGCCGTACCGCCAGTTGATCCTGCCCCAGCAGGAATCTCGAAAAGGCCTGGCAATGGCGCTGCAGCGCTGGGTAGTCAAGGGCCGTAGGCAAGTCCCCGCGGCCGTTGTAGTGGAGCATCAGGTCCAGGAATCCTGCTGGCTGGGGAGGGGCGCTTTCCTGCATCCTTGAGAGGAAGGACTTGAGCTTGGTGATATGGGTGTCACCCTCCTGGGGGTAGATGTGCCACAGGAACGGCTTTCCCGCCAGCATCGCGCGCACGATGGAGTCCTCGCCGCGCACCAGGTTGAGATCGCAGTTGAGCAGGATCCGATCGTACTCAGGCTGGGGTACCATCCTGGTGGGCACGATCTCAAGGCGCCCCTCAATGGTTGGGTGATCTCCGATGGCCAGGGGGTGGCCGAGCAGTCGTCGCAGGTTGTCGAGCGCCAGTCCCTCAAATGCCAGCACCCGGGCGTGGCTGACCCCCTGGGTAAGGAAGAGCAGGGTGTCTAGCACCTGATCGTTGGCGTAGGAAAACAAAGAAACTAGGGTGGGTCCTGCGGAGCCCTGGATCTGGGGCTGCCCAAGGCAGGCCTCCCGGTAGGCTTGCTCCACCAGCAGTCCCCCGGTTGCCTTGGTAAATCCAGGGAAGAAAAAGTAGGAGGTGATGCCCTCGCCAGGCGAGGCGCGCCCATGGCAGCCCTCCACCCAGGCCTCGGCACTGAGGTACTCGAGGTTGATGATCAGGCTGCCCTGATCCCGTGCCCTTTGCAGCACCACCTTGGGCAGGTGGCAGGAGAAGGCGGCAATCACCACCTGGGCAACCCTGTCTTGCGGGCAGTTGTCACTTAATTGATCCCAGGGGAGGACGGAGAGTCCTGACCGGTGCCGATCCTCATCGGACATGATTGCGGAAATGGTGCCCATGTTGGTGCAAAACACCCTGGCCTCCTGGCCCAGGGCGGCAAGCTCCCGCCCCAGGCGCAGGCAAAATCCCGCATCACCGTAGTTGTCGATGATCTCGCAATAGATGTCGATCATGCCCATGCCCTCCAGGCCCCTAGGATAAATGAAAGCAAACTGCCATGGTAAGCTGCAGAGGAAACATCCCTTTATCATAGGTTCAGTCATTTTAATTATTACTATTTGTTATTAATTAAAATTATTTAAAAATGTAACGCGCTGGTGAGCGACCATGGCCACAGCGCGGGGCAGACAGGGAATCATGTTGCAAATTCTGTTACATGCCAGTAAATGCTGGCGCGGGCATAAATTTTCTCAGGTAAAATTTAACGTGTTTATTATCAGGATGATATTTGGGGAGCGGATACTATTTACATGCATTGCTGCGCGAAGTTGAGATATCTGCTTGAAGGTGCTTGGATTAAGAAGGGTTGCAGCAGGTTTTTAGCTTTTTTCATTTGATTGTTATTAAATGAAAAAAAATGGTGTGGCCCCAGGGTGCCACCCTTCCTGGGTCCCTTGAAAAAGCCTTTTTCCAAGGTTAGTATCCTAGGGTTTGATTTTTATAAAAATATTCTTATTTTTCAAATAACAAACATTAAAAAAGGAGGGTCTCAATGATTAGGTTCATCGTCAAGCGTGATGGACGGCGTGTCTCCTTCAACGAGCACAAGATCACCAATGCCATCAAGAAGGCGCTGGTCTCGGTCCACCCGGACGATGGGGTCACCGACTTTGACGAGGAGACCGCGGCCCGCCTTACCACGGAGGTGACTGACGTCATTGAGGGCGAGATCAACATCACCCCCACCGTTGAGCACACCCAGGACATCATTGAGAAGGTGCTCATCAAGAACGGCCTTGCCGATGAGGCCAAGAACTTCATCCTCTACCGCCAGCAGCGCACCAACGTGCGCAACCAGAACGAGGAGCTGACCACCATCTACCGTGATCTCACCAACAAGTCCACCGCTGACATGGACCTCAAGCGTGAGAACGCGAACATTGACGCCAATGCCCCGATGGGCATGATGCTGCGCTTTGGATCAGAGGGCGCCAAGGACTTCGTGAAGCGCTACGTGCTGCGCCCGGAGCATTCCCTAGCGCACACCAACGGCGACATCCACATCCATGATCTCGACTTTTACCTGCTCACCATCAACTGCTGCCAGATTCCGCTCAAGAACCTCTTCAAGCGCGGGTTCTCCACCGGGCATGGCTTCCTGCGCGAGCCGCAATCCATCCTGACCGCGGCGGCGCTGTGCTGCATTGTCATCCAGTCCAACCAGAATGACATGCATGGCGGGCAGTCCATCCCCATGTTCGAGTACGATCTCGAGCCCTATGTGGTCTTCTCCTATGAGAAGCACCTCTCCCGGGTGATCAAGATTGTGCTGCGCGACGATTCCATCGAGACCAAGGATCTGGTGGGACTGGTGCAGAACCTCTACGACTCCCAGGGATCAGTGCTCAAGCAGACCTCGCAGGATCTCATTAGGAACGAGATCCTCAAGCTGATGAAAGGCCATATCCGCGATGAGGAGCTCGAGGGGGCTGCAGACTATGCCGTCAATGAGGCGCTGCGCCTTACCGACCGTGAGACCTACCAGGCCATGGAGGCGTTGATCCACAACCTCAACTCCATGCAGAGCCGCGCTGGCGCCCAGGTGCCCTTCTCCTCGATCAACTATGGCACCGGCACCACTGCCGAGCAGCGCATGATTATCCGCAACATCCTTGATGCCACTGACGCCGGCCTGGGTGAGGGCGAGACCCCGATCTTCCCGGTGCAGATTTTCAAGGTCAAGGATGGCGTCAACACCAAGAAGGGCGACCCCAACTACGACCTGTTCCGCCGCGCCTGTGAGGTCTCGGCAAAGCGCCTCTTCCCCAATTTCTCCTTCCTCGACGCCCCGTACAACATGCAGTACTACGTTGAGGGCCGGCCGGAGACTGAGCTGGCGGTGATGGGGTGCCGCACCAGGGTGTTTGGCAATGTCTATGACAAGACCAAGCAGGTTATCACCGGCCGTGGCAACCTGTCCTTTACCACCATCAACCTGCCGCGCCTGGGCATTGAGGCCCATGGGTCCATCAGCGCCTTCTACGAGTCGCTCGACCGGATGCAGGACATGGTGTTCACCCAGTTGCTGGACCGCTTTGAGATCATTGCCGAGAAGCGGGTCTTCAACTACCCGTTCCTCATGGGGCAGGGGATCTGGATTGACTCGGATCGCCTCGATCCCAACGACAAGATCCGCGACATCATCAAGCATGGCTCACTGAGCACCGGCTTCATCGGCCTTGCCGAGTGCCTGGTGGCCCTGGTGGGCAAGCACCATGGAGAGAGCGAGGAGGCGCGCAAGCTCGGCTACGAGATCATCCAGCACATGCGGGACCTCAATGATCGCAAGTCAGAGGAGACGGGACTCAACTTCTCCCTGTTCTCCACCCCGGCTGAGGGCCTCTCCGGCCGCTTCGTCAAGATTGACCGTGAGAAGTACGGCACCATCAAGGGGGTTACCGATCGCGAGTACTACACCAACAGTTTCCATGTCCCGGTCTATTTCAACATCGGGGTGGCGGACAAGATCAGCATCGAGGGCCCCTTCCACGCCATGTGCAACGCCGGGGCCATCTCCTACGTGGAGATGGATGGCGATCTCACCCGCAACATCGATGCCTTCGAGCGGGTGATCCTGCACATGCGCGACTGTGGCGTGAACTATGGCTCAATCAACCATCCCGTGGATCGCTGCCCGGTGTGCAACTACGTGGGCGTGATTAATGACGTGTGCCCCAAGTGCGGGCGCCGCGATGGAGAGGGGGTGACCATTGAGCGCCTCCGCAAGCTGGGGGTGGACTGCATCGGATCCTGCTAGGAACTACAGCAAGCATAATAACTAAATAAATATAATAAATATATTATTATTGTTTTTTGTTTAAAATAAGGAGAGAAAACAATGGTCGTCAGGTTGCATGAACGCAATGGCATGGTAGGCGAAGGGGTAAAGTTTGAGCGGATCCGCAGGGTCACCGGTTACCTGGTGGGCACCCTGGATCGCTTTAACAACGCCAAGCGCGCCGAAGTGCAGGATCGCGTCAAGCACCAGCACCTCTCCTAGGGGAAAGCTGATGGCCATGGATCTGGGACTGCTGGATTGCACCTACCTGAGGATTGCCGGCTGCGTGCCGGAGTCCTTTGTGGACGGCCCGGGCTTTCGCTACACAGTCTTCACCCAGGGCTGCCCATTCCACTGCAAGGGTTGCCACAACCCCCAGGCCCAGTCGCTCGATGGCGGGATTGAGGTGCCGCTTAAGGTCATTTACGAGGAGATCAGGCAAAGTCCCCTGGTCTCCGGGGTGACCTTCTCAGGCGGCGAGCCCTTCATCCAGTCCCGGGCACTCACCGTGTTCTCGAGGATTCTCCTCGAGAAGGGTTACTCACTCTGGGCATATTCTGGGTATACATTTGACAAGCTGGTGTCGGATCCTGCCCGCCTGGAGTTCCTCAAGTGCCTGGAGGTAGTGGTCGACGGGCCATACGTTGAGTCCCAGCATTCCTATGATCTCGATTTCCGGGGATCATCAAACCAGCGCATCATCGATGTGCCTGCCTCGCTTGCCACTGGGCAGGTGGTGCTCAAGGAAGGATTCAGGTAGCGGCCTTGGCCTCGTCCTGATGCGCCATGGCGCCCTGCCTGGTGCAATTGCGCGCCTCCCGGCGCTTGTTCACTCTGATAGAATGTAGCGGTTCTTTTCCCATCTGCACAGGGTTGCCTTTGCCTTAATGAGCGCACAAGAGGGGACTGGGGGCCAGGATCGGGGCAGGCTTGAGGTCTGCCATCACTGCGATCTGGTGGTCCTGGTCCCGGAAAGCCAGGATCATGGAAAGCCATGCCACTGCCCACGCTGCGGTGCGGTGCTGGTTCCGGCGCGCGGCGCCAGTGAGCTCAATGTCGGGCTGATGGCCCTCTCGGCGCTGCTGATGCTAGCCTGCGCCCTTAGCAACCCCTTCATGTCCCTGAGCGCCAGCGGGGTTAGCGTGAGGATGTCCCTTTTCACTGTGTTTACCACCCTGCGCCTGGACTGGGGACTGTTGCTGTGGGTTTTCCTGGCGGTTACCCTGGCGCTGCCACTGGTAGTGCTCATCGTGCAGCTGATGGTAGGGCTCATGGGATACGTGCCCAGCCGGGGCACGGCCCTGGCCTACACCTGGTGCCACCGCTACTGCATGGTGGACGTGTTCATGATGGGGGTGATCATCAGCCTGGTGAAGCTGACCTCGCTTGCTGACGTGGGCTTTCACAGCGGGTTCTTTGCCGCGCTGGCCTTCTCGCTGCTGGTGTCATGGTGCTGGGTGGCATACCGCCCCTCGCGGCTCTGGGATCGCCTGGGCACGGGATCCCTGGCGCCGGGCCTGGTTCCGGGGGGCAGGGGCATGGAGCAGGGGGTGATTGTCTGCCGCACCTGTGGGGCCCAGTACCCATCTGGCCAGGATGGGAGCGGGCGCTGCCCGCGCTGCCAGTGCCGCAACTCCCTGCGCAACCCTCACGCCCTGCAGAAGTCCCTGTCACTGGTGATTGCCGCCAGCATTCTCTACATGCCATCCAACCTTTATCCTGTGATGTTCACAGTCTTCCTGGGCAAGGGCAGTGGGGCAAACATCATCGATGGTGTCGTGGCCCTCTGGGGAATGGGATCATACTTCGTGGCCATGGTCATTCTCTTTGCCAGCATCTGCATCCCCATCTTCAAGATCCTGTGCATATATTACCTGGTGCATTGCGCCAGTTCCGGGAAGTCCCGCAGGTCGCGGCTGGAGCAGTCGCGCATCTACCATGTGGTGGAACTCATCGGCAAGTGGTCGATGATTGACGTCTTTGTGGTCATCATCATGTCCTCGGTGGTCAGGATGGGGGGACTGATTACCATTAACCCCGGCTTTGCGATTGTGGTTTTTTGCTCGGTGGTGCTGCTCACCCTGCTTTCAGCCGAGCAGTTTGATGAGCGCTTGATTTGGGATCATGGAAACTAATGGAAGGCAGTGACGGGAAAAGGGAGAGCGGGGCGCGCACCGGCAGGAGGAGAAGGTTCTCCCTGGCCTGGATTATTCCAGTCCTCGCCCTGGTGGCGACCTTGCTGATGCTGTGGGACAACACCATAAACAAGGGAGTCCTCATCAAGGTAACGCTCAACTCAGCGGAAGGCATTGAGGCCGGCAATACCGCCATAAAGTACCGTTCCTTCCCAGTGGGCAGGGTGGAGCGCATTGAGCTTGCCGAGGACTTCAAGTCGGTGATTGCCTGGGTGCGCATGGATCCGGACACCGACGGCCTGCTGCGCAAGGACAGTAAGATCTGGGTGGTCAAGGCCCGCCTTGAGGCTTCCTCGGTCTCCGGACTTGATACCATCATGGGTGGGGCATACCTGCAGATCTCAGCGGGCAGCGCTGAGGAGAAGCAAACTGAGTTTACCGCCCTTGAGGATCCACCGCTTAACCCATACAACGAGAGGGGGACCACGGTCAACATTTACTCTGAGGGCAAGAACCGGGTCATCGAGGGATCGCTGGTCACCCACAATGGCATCAAGGTTGGCCAGGTCTACAGCATCAAGCTGGATCCGGGTGGCAAGCGGGTAAACTACAAGGTCTTCATCAACGAGCCTTACGACCAGCTGCTTAAGGAGAACACCTACTTCTGGACGGAGAGCGGCCTCACCGCCAGCTTCGATGGCACGGGCTTCAAGTTCAAGGTCGAGTCCCTGGTTAGCGTCATTGAGGGCACACTTGCCTTTGGCAATATTGGTCCCAGGGGTGCAGACGAGCCCATGGATCTATCGGTGCCGAAGAAGCTTTACCAGGACTATGAATCAGCCGAGGCCCATTCCCTGGAGCTCTCGCCGCGCCTGGTAGTGCTCTTTGACCGTGATCCTGGCAGGCTCAGGGAGGGCAGCCGGGTCTATTACCGTGGGGAGGTGGTTGGCCAAATCATCGATCCCATCTGGGCACCAGACCGGGAGGTAAGCTTCTTCCCGGCCAGTGAGAAGATTCCACTGCTGATCTCCATATATGCAGACACCCTGGAACAGGAGAGGGAAATCAATGAAATCATCTCTGAGTATGTCGGCAAGCATTCGGTTTGCGCCCACCCTTACTCAGAGAGTCTTATCTCCGGACAGAACAGTCTCAGCCTAGAGTTTGAGGGGGAGGGCAAGTGCAAGTGCCCGGTGAAAGAGATTAATGGGGTGCCAGTGATTCCATTTGTGGATCGGGGTGGCAACCCCATGGAGTCCCTGAACGATGTGCTGGCTGACATCAAGGGCATGAAGCTTGACGATACTGCCCTGGAGGGGCGAAAGGCCCTGGCTGAGATGCAGCGCACCCTGGCCTCGATGGGCAAGGCCCTGGAGGCCATGGAGCAAAAGAACATGGTCCATGAGGTAACCGAGGCCTTCAAGAAGTTCGGCGACTCGTTGCAGCAATTCAAGAAGACCACCCAGGGTTATGACCAAAACGGCAGGGTTTACAAGAAATTGCTGAATATCATGAACCAGCTGGAGCAGACCATGCGTGACCTGAGCCCTGGCGTGCGCGATCTGGGAGAAAGCCCGAGATCGATCATTTTCGGATCTGGCAATGATCCAGTGCCTGGCAAGCGGCGCTAACAGGAGGCAACTTATGGGAACTTGCAAAATGTCCGCGCTCGCCTGCGCGCTGGGATTGATGGTTGCGGGCTGCGGCAGTGACATAAACCCGGAGCGCTATAGCATGGTGCAGGGCGTCAAGGCCGCCAGCCTGGTGCAGGGGGCGGGGGTTAGCGTGGAGCTCAGCCCGGTGCTCGATGAGGGTGGGATAGTGCTGCAGGTCTCGCGCAACAGCCTTATCGGCGCCAAGCACCACCGCTGGGCGGAGCCGCTTGAGATGCAGTTGCGCATCCTCTGCTCCGAGGCCCTTGGGCGCAGTGGGCGCAGCCTCAGGGGCGGCCGGCTGGGCATCGTGGTCTCACGCTTCCAGGGCAGTGAGTCAGGGCAGGCCTACATCAGCGCCGTCTTCACCCGCTATGACAAAAGGGGGCGTGAGCGGGGCACGGTGGGCCTGGACCGGGAACTCACCCAGCAGGGGGAGGGATACACCATGCTGGTGGACACCCTTCGTGAGGGCTTCTCCAGGATGTGCGACGAGGCGATTGGGCAGCTGTGGTGAGGATTACTTGCCCAGGCAGAAGGTATTGAAGATTCGGCCCAGGAGATCGTCAGGGGTGACCTTGCCGGTGATGGTGCCCAGGGTCTCCTGGGCATCGCGCAGTTCCTCGGCGGCCAGCACCAGATCCCCTTCCTGAACCTCCATGAGCGCCCGCCGGAGGCTGCCGTGGGTCTTGCCCAGGGCCTCGAGGTGGCGGGCACGGGCGCTGAAGGCGCCCTCCTCGGGCAGGGTGCCCAGGCGGTTGGCGATGGCGTCAAGCAGCGCGTCCACCCCATCCTCGGCCCGGGTGGTGGTGGAAATGACCTCCAGCTGGGCGAAGGGACCGCTCACCAGGAGACTTGAGGTGGTGCGGTCGGCGCCCAGGTCAGACTTGGAGCGCACCACCATCAGCTCGGCGCTGGGGGCCAGGGACTCCACCTCGGCAAGCAGCGCCAGCGCCCCCGGGCAGGGGGACGATCCATCAATGACCAGCAGCACCAGTCCCGCGCGCTCTATCTCGGCGCGCGCGCGCTCCATGCCCATCCGCTCAATGACGTCCTCACTGTGGCGCCTGAGGCCCGCGGTGTCGGCAATGCGCACCGGGAAGCCCCTGATCTCAAGGTCAACGCGCAGCACGTCACGGGTGGTGCCCGGCACCGCGGTGACGATGGCCCGCTCCTCGCCTGCCAGGGCGTTCATGAGGCTGGACTTGCCGGCATTGGGCGCCCCTACCAGCACCACCGAGAGCCCAGACGCCAGCCGCTGGCCCTGCCTGGCCGCGGCCAGGCAGGACTCCATGTCCGCGCCCAGCCCCACCAGGGTGGAGACAGCCTCCCCACTTTGCAGGAACTCCTCGTGCTCCTCCGGGAAGTCGAGGCAGGCCTCAAGGCGGGCGCGCAGGTCGGTGAGGCGCTCGAGCAGGGTATTGACCCGGCTGGCGAAGGCCCCACTCAGCGAGGCGATGGCGGCCCGCGCCGCGCTCTTGGTGGAGGCACTGATGAGATCCTCAACCGCCTCGGCCTCGGTGAGGTCCATGCGGCCATTGAGGTAGGCGCGGCGGGTGAACTCCCCGGGCTCGGCCATGCGCACCCCGAGGGACAGGACGGCCGCGAGGGTGCGCTGCGGGGCAATCGCGCCCCCATGCCCCTGGAACTCGGCGACATCCTCGCCAGTGTAGGAGTGGGGGGCAGGAAAGAACAGGGCGATGCCGCGGTCCAGCAATTCCCCCTTCTGGGAGAACTCCCGGTAGTAGGCGTGGCGCGGGGTGGGATCGGGAATGCCGGTGAGCGCGGTGAGCGCCTCGCGGGCCCTGGGGCCTGAGACCCGCACCACGCTGATGCCGCCCCGCCCAGGCGGGGTGGCAATGGCGGCGATGGTCTCGGCCTCGGGGGAGGCGCCTGGGCCCATTTACTGCTTCTTCTGCGGCGTGACCGGGATCTTCATCGACAGGCCGCGCTTCTCAAGGGAGCGGTAGATGACGAACTGCTGGAAGATGGTGAAGCAGTTGGACACCAGCCAGTACACGGTCAGTCCGGCGGGGAACATGCAGAACATCAGGGTGAAGACAAAGGGCATCGCCATGAAGATCTTGCGCTGGATCGGGTCGCTAATCGGGTTGGGCGACATCTTCTGGATGCCGAACATGGTGATGCCGTACAGGATCGGGGTGATGAAGTACGGGTCATAGACCGACAGGTCGGTGATCCAGAGGATGAAGGGGGCCTGGCGCAGCTCGGTGGACTCCATCAGCGTCCAGTAAAGGGCGATGAAGATTGGCATCTGGATGAGGATCGGCAGGCAGCCGCCCATCGGGTTGACCTTCTCCTCGCGGTAGAGCTTCATGGTCTCCTGGCCGATCTTCTGCCGGTCGTCCTTGTAGCGCTCCTTGATCTCCTGCATCTTCGGGGTGAGCAGGCGCATCTTGGCCATCGAGGTGTACTGGGCCTTGGTGAGCGGGAACATCAGCCCGCGCACGATGAGGGTCAGGGCAATGATGGAGAAGCCCCAGTTGCCGATGAAGCTGTGGAGGAACTCCAGCACGTGGTAGAGCGGGACGGAGATGAACCACAGCCAGCCGTAGTCCACGGTCAGGTCAAGGTTCGGGGAGACGGCGGACATGGCCTCCTGCTCCTTGGGCCCAATCCACAGCTGCGCGGACAGGGTCTGACTGGACTTGGCGGCGATGCCCACTGGCTTGGTGTGCATGCCGATGATGGCGTCGCGGTGATCGGACGAGGCATTGGAGTAGATGACATTGTCGCCATTGGGATCGCCAATCCAGGCCCCCACGAAGTAGTGCTGGATCATCGACACCCAGCCGCCCTTGGTGGCGACGTTCAGGCGGTTGTTGTCCCGGGCGAGATCCACGAGGCTGTCGAGGGTCTCCTTCTCGTAGCGGGCCTCCTCGGTGGAGTAGGCGGTGCCGCGGTAGGCACTGGCCACAAAGCCGAAGGCGTTCATCTCCTCCTGGGGGTACTCAGCGGTCTGCTTGAGCTGGCCGTAGAGCGACATCTCAAGGTCGCGCGGGCCCTGGTTGTCGATCTCATAGCGCAGCGACACCACGTAGGAGTCGCGCCTGAGGGTGAAGATCTTGTGGTAGGTCACGCCATCCTGCGAGAAGGTGAGGTCGGCGCTGACCTCGTTTTCCCCGTCCTTGAGGGTGAACTCAGTGGCAGGGGCGGTGAAGGTGGGGCGGGCCTTGGCATCCGGGCCGTCGCGGCCGGTGAGGCCGCTTTGCACCTGGTAGATGAAGTTCTTGCCAGTGACCATCAGGTGGAAGGGATCGTCCTTGTCCTGGGTCTGCTTGATTTTGAGCAGCTTGGCGTCAACGATGTCGCCGCCAGTGAGGCTGATGGCCAGGTCGAGGCTGTCGCTGCGCAGCTTGACCACCTGCCCGGAGCTGACGCTCTCGGCCAGGGCGGCCTCGGCAGCCGCCGGGGTGCTGTCCACCTCGCTGGCGCGCTTGGCGGCCTGGATCTTGTCACTCTCCCAGTTCCAGTAGAGGAACAAGGACAGGATCAGGAAGATGGCGAGGAGGATGTTTCTTTGCTGTTCCATATTCTCTATTCCGGATCTTGCTGGCCATTGGGGGTGGAGCCGCGGCGCGGCACGGGATCAAGCCCCCCGGGGTTCAGGGGGTGGCACCTTGAGATGCGGCGCGCGCCCAGCAGGATCCCGCGGGCCAGTCCCCATTCCTTGATGGCCTCAAGGGTGTACTGGGAGCAACTGGGGTAAAAACGGCAGCAGGGGCCGAGGGCAGGGCTGATGAGCCGCTGGTAGAGGCGGATCATGCCAATGGCAGTGGATTGAGCCGGGTGGAAATCTGCTCCCATAGCCTCTCGAGCGCAAGGCGAAGATCGCGCCTGCTCCTTTCTCCGATGTGCTGCTTGGCGATGAACACGAGGTCAGCGCTGGGCAGCGTGTGCCGGGAGTTTCTGAATGACTCGCGCACCAGCCGCTTCACGAGGTTGCGGTCCACGGCGCGCTTGAGCACCTTTTTGGGCACCACCAATCCGAGCCTCGGGCCTGTGCCCCCGTTGGGGCAGCCGAGGATCAGCATCTCCCTGACGCTGGCCCGGACCGGTTTCTTGAACACCTTGTCGTAGTCACGGCTGCTCAGCAGCCTTGACGTGCGCGGGAAGGCGTTATCAGACATTAACGGTGGTGAGGTTCTTGCGGCCCTTGGCACGGCGGCGCGACAGGACCTTGCGGCCATTGGCGGTGCGCATGCGGACGCGGAAGCCGTGGGTCTTCTTGCGGCGGTGGACGTTGGGCTGGAAAGTGCGTTTCATGATGGTCTCCAGGACTCAGTGTTGATGAACGGCGCCACTCGTGGCGCATACGAACTGTGAATTCTACAATCAAACCTTGCCATGTGCAATTGCTTTCGCGAGCTTTCCAGGGCCCCCCGCCGGGGGCGCCCCGGGGGCCGGGAAAAGGTCCCTAAGCCTGTGGGAAAAAACGGAACAACATCAAACCGTTGCGGTTAATTATTTGATTTACTGGATTAAAAATACAGTTTCGCCGCGGCGGGGTTGTGCTAAAATCGCACCCTGTTTTCCCACCCCACCTCAGCAAGGCAGGAATCCATGGAATCCCAATCCCTCTGGAACCAGGTCATCGACTACCTGGTCAACAGCACCCAGGACGCCAATGAGCGCCCCATCCTTGAGCTGTTCAAGTCCCAGATTGCGCTCGATCTCACGGGCAACACGGCACGCTTTCGCTGCCGCAGCGGCTATATAGCTGACATCTTCAAGAACTTCCGCGAGCGCTGCGAGCTCGCGGTCTCGCAGATTGCCGATCTCCCCGACCTCGAGTTCAGCGAGGAGATCAGCGAGCCGGCGCCGCCCGCCCCGGGCCCCCAGGGCCAGGCCGCAGCGGCCGGCGGGCCCGCGCGGGCCCGCCTGGCCAGCAGCATCCACCCCGAGAAGACCTTCGAGAACTACGTGGTCGACCCGGACAACCAGATGCTCTATGCCACGGCCCTTGCCGTGGCCAAGAACCCGGGCTCGTCAAACTACAACCCCTTCTACATCTATGGGGCCTCGGGCCTGGGCAAGACCCACCTGCTGTTTGCCATCGCCAACCGCATCCGCGAGACCAACCCCTCCATCTCGGTGCTCTACACCCGCGCCGAGGAGTTCATCCGCAACTACGTGGCCTCGATGGCCACCGGCACCAAGGCCCAGTACAGCGACTCCCAGGTCCACTTCCAGGACAGCTACACCGAGCACAACGTCTTCATCGTCGACGACATCCAGAACTTCGTGCGCGGCAACCGGGCCCGTGACACCTTCTTCGACATCATCGCCGACTTCCTCGACCAGCCGGGCCGCCAGCTGATCCTCGCCTCCGACCAGCCGCCGGGGGACCTGCAGAGCAAGGGCTTCTCGCCCCGCCTCACCTCGCGCTTTGGCTCAGGGGTGTGCTGCGAGGTGGTCCCGCCGTCGCTCGACACCCGCCGCGCCATCATCATGCGCAAGTGCGAGGAGTTTGACGTGCAGATGGGCGAGGACATCATCGAGTACATCAGCAACCACATCCGCACCAACGTGCGCGAGATTGAGGGCGCCATCAAGACCCTCAACATCCAGAAGAGCACCCTGGGGCGGATTGAGTACCAGGACGCGGTGCGCATCCTCAACAGCATGATTAACATCACCAACCAGGTGGTCACGGTGGACTCCATCAAGGAGCGCGTCTCCAAGGAGTTCGATGTCACCGTCACCGCCATGGAGTCGGCGGAGAAGAAGAAGATGGTGTCGCTGGCGCGCTCCGTGGCCATGTCACTGGCCAACGAGCTCATCCCCAGCCTCTCCTCCTCGGACATCGGCAAGGCCTTCAACAAGGATCACTCCTCGGTCCTGGAGGCCATCAAGCGTGTCTCCAGGCGCCGCAGCGAGGATCCCGAGCTTGAGGCCCGCTACCACCGCCTCTTCCTCTCGCTGAAAAAGGACTAGGCTGGCCCGGGCGCCGCCGCCCCGGGAGCCGCATCAGCAACACTTAACGCACGAAGGCCAAGAAAGAAATGAAGTTCACCATCCTCACCAACCAGCTCTCCCCCGTCCTGCAGTCCGTCGCCTCGGTCGCCGGCTCGCCGACTGGCAAGTCCGACATTGCCGAGAACCTGCTGCTTGAGGTGCGGGACCAGCAGCTCATCGTGCTCGGCACTGACTACTCCGTGGAGATGGAGGCCACGCTGCCCCTCACCGAGCCCTGCGAGGCGGGCCTGGTGGCGGTCAACGCCCCCATGGTGTGCAATATCGTGCGCTCGCTGCGCCCGGAGCAGAACCCCATGGTGACCATGACCCTCGACGCCGCGGCCAACAGCCTGTCCATTGTCTCCGGCATCAATGAGTTCTCCATCGCGGTGATCAGCCCCGAGGGCTTCCCGCACTTCAGGATGGACGAGGCCAAGTGCAGCCTCCGCCTGGCCCCCCGGACCCTCGCCACGCTGCTCGACAAGGTGATGTTCTGCATGCCCAGCATGGGCGGCCGGGAGCTGGAGTGGAGCAACGGGGTGCGCTTTGACGCCCAGGGCCCCAACCTCAATGTCTACGGCACCAATGGGCAGATCCTCTGCGTGTGCGAGGCGCCGCTGCTCGGTGAGGTCGAGGCGCTCAAGGCCACCATCACCCCCAAGTTTGCCCAGGAGCTTGCCAAGACCTGCGCCAAGTCGGCAGGCGACGATCCCCTGTCCCTCGAGTTCACCGACAGCACCGTGACCACGGTGTGCGGCAACTACCGGCTGAGCGCCAAGCTCAACATCAGCGCCTACCCCACCAACGTCAAGGGACTGGTGCGCGAGCGCTTTGCCTGCGAGATCAAGATGCGCAACGCCGACCTGCGCGACGCCATCCAGACCGTGACCGCGGCGGCTGGCAACACCCTGCTCGCCGTGAGCTTCCTCTTTGAGGAGCGGGAGGTCACGCTCAAGTCCTTCTCCAACATCGCCCGCGGCTCGAGCAAGGTGGCCACCGACTATGACGGCGAGCGGATCAGCGTCTCGCTGAACTTCAACTACGTCAAGGAAGTGCTCTCCCACATCCACGAGGAGGAGGTGGTCTTCTGCCTGACCAACCCGGTCAAGGCGGCGGTCATCAGCGGCGCCTCCCGCGAGGCGCAGGAGGGGGTCGGCTACACCTACTGCATCAGCAGCCTGGTGGTCTGAGCCGCCTGGGGCGGAGCGCGTGTTCATCACCCGCCTGGGGGTCAGCGACTTCCGCAACCTCGCCTCGCTCGCCTGGCGGCCGGGGCGGGGCCTCAACCTTATCCACGGCCCCAACGGCAGCGGCAAGACCTCGCTGCTGGAGGCGGTTTCCTACCTGGCCCTGGGGCGCTCCTTCCGCAATGCCCGGGTCAGCGTGCTCATCCGCTCCGGAGCCGAGTCCTTCACCCTCTTCTGCGAGGTTGGGGAGGACGGGGGTGGCCATCCCTGCCGCATCGGCATCTCCCACTCACGGCGCGATCCCGCGGCCATCGCCATCAACGGCGAGCGGGACCAGCGCCTCCAGGACGTGGCCGACCACCTCTGCGTGCAGATCATCCACCCCCAGGGCAGCGAGCTCCTCTCCGGCCCCCCGGAGCTGCGCCGCGGCTACATCGACTGGGGGGTGTTCTTCTCCTGCCCGGAGTTCAGGCGCCTCTGGCATGACTACCGGCGCGCCCTGGCCCAGCGCAACTCCCTGCTGCGCGCGGGCGCCGCGCCCCGCGAGTTCCCGGTCTGGGATGAGGCGCTTGCCGACCTTGGCAACAAAATCAACAAGTTGCGAGAGGAATACCTGCAAGGGCTGAATACGGTGCTGGCCGAGAAGGCCGCGCTGTTCCTCCCGGGCTTCAGGCTCAGCTTTGACCTGCACCCAGGCTGGGACAGGGAGGCGGACCTGAGGTCGCTGCTGGCGTCAAACCTTGATAGGGACAGGGGTTTGGGCTATACTCTGCAAGGTTGCCACCGCGCGGATCTCAGGATCAAGTCCAACGCGCTCGCAGCCGGGGCATCGCTCTCGCGAGGGCAGCAAAAGCTGCTGGTGAGCGCCATGAGGCTGGCCCAGGGCGAGTTGCTGCTGCGGCAGACTGGACGGCGGTGCGTCTATCTCATTGACGATCTTGGTTCAGAGCTGGACCAGGACTCGCGGCACACCCTCTTGCGCGAGCTGCTCGCCAACCAAAGCCAGGTGTTCATCACCAATATCTCCGACGACCTTGACCTGCCCACGGACAAGGTGGAGCGGCTGGGATTGCATGGCGGCGCCAGGGTGGGGGCAGAAGGATCACAGGAGCCAAAATGACCGAAGAGAACGGATACGGCACCAGCAGCATCAAGGTGCTGCACGGCCTCGAGGCGGTGCGCAAGCGCCCTGGCATGTACATCGGCGACACCGATGACGGCTCGGGCCTGCACCACATGGTGTTCGAGGCGGTCGACAACTCCATCGACGAGGCCCTGGCGGGCTTTTGCACCCACATTGAGGTGACCATCTGCAAGGACGGCTCGGTGAAGGTTGCGGACAATGGCCGTGGCATCCCGGTCGACGAGCACCCCGAGGAGCACCGCAGCGCGGCCGAGGTGGTGATGACCGTACTCCACGCGGGCGGCAAGTTCGACTCCAACTCCTACAAGGTCTCGGGCGGGCTCCACGGGGTGGGCATTTCGGTGGTGAACGCCCTCTCGGACCGCCTGGTGCTGACCATCCGCCGCCAGGGGCATGTCTGGCGCCAGGTCTACCTCAATGGCGGCACCCCCGAGGCGCCGCTCGCCGCCATTGGCGACACCGAGGAGACCGGCACCGAGGTGCAGTTCTGGCCCTCGCCGGAGATCTTCTCCAACACCACCTTTGAGTACGGGGTGCTCGAGAAGCGCCTGCGCGAGCTCTCCTTCCTCAACTCGGGGATCAAGATCACCCTCACCGACGAGCGCGCCGAGGGCAAGTCGCACACCTTCCACCATGCCGGCGGCATGCTGGAGTTCGTGCAGTACCTCAACAAGACCCGCACCCCGATTAACAGCAAGGTCTTCCACTGCGCGCGCACCCTCGACCCCACCCCCGAGCAGCGCATCTCGGTGGAGGTCGCCATGCAGTGGACCACCGAGTACAACGAGAGCGTGTTCTGCTTCACCAACAACGTGCCGCAGAAGGACGGCGGGACCCACCTCTCGGGCTTCCGCACCGCCCTCACCTCCTCCTTTGGCAACTACCTTGAGTCCCGCGGCTACATGTCCAAGCTCAAGATCTCGGTCTCGGGCGAGGATGCGCGCGAGGGCCTGACCGCGGTGGTCTCGGTGAAGATGACCGATCCCAAGTTCTCCTCGCAGACCAAGGACAAGCTGGTCTCCTCGGAGGCCAAGTCGGCGGTCAACTCGATCGTTGCCGACGCGCTCAAGGACTTCCTCGAGGAAAACCCCGCCGAGGCCGACGCCATCTGCAAGAAGATTGTGGACAGCGCGCTCGAGCGCGAGGCGGTGCGCAAGGCCCGCGAGCTCTCCAGGAAGAGCGACAAGATCAACCTCAACACCATCCCCGACAAGCTCGCCACCTGCCGGGAGAAGGATCCCGCGGCCTGTGAGCTGTTCCTGGTCGAGGGTGACTCGGCGGGCGGCTCGGCCAAGGGCGGGCGCAACTCATTGAACCAGGCCATCCTGCCCCTGCGCGGCAAGATCCTCAACGTGGAGAAGGTCAGCCGGGACCGCATCCTCTCCTCGCAGCAGATTGGCACCCTGGTGATGGCGCTCGGCTGCGGCATTGACCGTGACTACGACATCAACAAGCTGCGCTACCACAAGATCATCATCATGACCGATGCCGACGTGGACGGCGCCCACATCCGCATCCTGCTCCTGACCTTCTTCTACCGCCAGATGCCCGAGCTCATCGAGAACGGCTATGTCTACATCGCGCAGCCGCCACTCTACAAGTTCCAGAAGGGCAGCCAGATCCACTACGTGCTCAATGACCGCAAGAAGCTTGACTACCAGACCAACCTGGCCATCGAGAACTCGGCGCTCTACGTGAACGCCGGCGCCGCCCCCATCTCCGGGCAGGCCCTTGAGTCGCTCTTCCTCGACTACAACAAGATCCTCAACCCGGTGACGATGAAGAAGATGGAGGCCAAGCTCCAGCACGACATCATCATGGAGCAGATGTACTACCGCCTGCTCGAGGACTTCTCCTCCGAGGCGGGGGTGCGCTCCTGGGCCGAGGGCTTTGTGGAGCGCCTGCCCTCCAACGTCTCCGAGGGCGTCTACTTCCGCGCCAAGGTGCAGGACGGGGGTGATGGCAAGTTCTACCCGGTCATCGAGCACCATGTCCACGGCATCAGCCATGACTATGCCATGGATGCCAACTGGTTCAACTCCCCTGACTACTCGCTGCTGCGCAGCATGAACCGCAAGGTTGCTGATCTCGTGGAGGAGGGCGGCCACGTGGTCATCAACGGCAAGCGGGAGGTGCCAGTGCGCAACTTTGACGAGGCGTACAACATCCTGCTGGACGAGGCCATCAAGGGCGTGAAGATCCAGCGCTACAAGGGCCTCGGCGAGATGAGCGCCGAGCAGCTCTCCGAGACCACCATGGATCCGGACACCCGCAGCCTGCTGAAGGTGAGCATCACTGATGCCATTGAGGCTGACCGCCTGCTCTCCGACCTGATGGGTGAGGAGGTTGACCAGCGCCGCACCTTCATCGGGCAGAACGCGGACAAGGCGGAGATCGACCTCTAGCGCTCGCCTCCTGAGGGTCCAGGCAGTGGCGCCAGGTTGCCCTGGCGTGGCGGCCTGGGCCCTTTTCAATGGGCGGGGATGGGGAACCTTGAGACAGCCTTAAGGCAGCCTTCAGGCAACCCTAAGGCTGCCTTAAGGCTGTCCCTGGGGAACTATAAGAGTGGGCTGAGCTGCCACAGGGCATAGCGCACCAGGCCGGCGCTGCCTTCCCTGAGGCTGGAGTACCCAGGGACCGCGGGATGGCGGCCCGCGCCGGTCTCCACATAGATCCGGGCCCCCGGGGCGAGGGCCTTGGCTTGCAACAGCGCCTTAAGCGCCGGCTCGATAAGGCCGCTGCGGTAGGGGGGATCGCAGAACACCAGGTCAAATTTCTCGCTAACCGTGCCCAGGTAACTGAGGGCATCGGCGTTTACCACCTCGATCTGGGCCTCCGGGAATTTCCCTGCGGTTTCCCTGAGGCTGCGGGCGGTAAGGGGGTTTTGCTCCACCAGCACCGCCCGCTGCGCCCCGCGGGACACGGCCTCCAGGGACAGTGCCCCGGTGCCGGCAAAGAGATCGAGGCAGGACAGTCCCTCTAGATCCCCCAGCCAGGAAAACACCCGCTCCCGCACCCGATCCAAGGTGGGGCGCAGATCTTCCTGCCCTTCCACGGGGAGGGTGCGTCCCCGGTAGCGGCCGCCAATGATGCGAACCTGGTGCGGGGGGTCGGGGAGTGCCGTAGATCTGCCTGCCATGGGGAAAAACCCTCTTGTCTGCCGTATAATTAGCGGTTCTTAACTCAATTTCAAAACCAGAGGATCTGCCATTGTAAGGTGGCGGTTGCCAGATGTCACTATTCTCATTCCTGTTCAAGAAAGGCAAAAAGAAAGACGAAGCGGCGCAGGTTGCCGGGAAGGCTGAAGAAAGCCAGGCGGCCGAGGAGGCGGCGAAGCAGGCGGCTGAGGAGGCGGCGGCGAGGAAGGCGGCCGAGGAAGCTGCGGCGAGGAAGGAGGCCGAGGAGGCTGCGGCGAAGCAGGCGGCTGATGAGGCGGCGGCGAGGAAGGCGGCAGAGGAAGCTGCGGCGAGGAAGGCGGCAGAGGAAGCTGCGGCGAGGAAGGCGCCGGAGGAAGCGGCGAAAAAGGCGGCCGAGGAAGCGGCGAAAAAGGCGGCTGAGGAGGCGGCCGCGAGGAAGGCAGCTGAGGAGGCTGCGGCGAAAAAGTCGGCAGAGGAAGCTGCGGCGAAGAAGGCA
>JAILEI010000047.1 GCA_024688225.1 Succinivibrionaceae bacterium | reverse complement strand
CAGGCGTAGGCGGCCAGCGCCTGCGGCGGGGTGGGCGCGGCCTGCGCGGCGCCAAGGCCTGCCAGGAAGGCGGCCAGCAACCAGGGCCTCATGGGCAATACCTCCGGACCAATCCGCTATAATGAGGCCATTTTGCGAGCCAGCCCCAAAAGGAGGAACCGCCATGGCCATGCCAGAAAGAATGCACCCCGACTGCCCCCCGGACGCACACAAGGTCATCCGCCCGCCCGAGAACGAGCTGCGGGCGCTGCTGTGCGTGAGGGTGGAGCAGGCCGAGATCGACGCCCACGGGGCGCAGGCAGTGGCCGCCATCCTCAGCTACATGAGCAAGGAGCCGCTGCTGTGGTGCGAGGATGGGGTCTGGGAGGCGCTCCAGCCCTTCCACCAGGAGGCCGAGATTGCCCCGGCGCGGATCCGCGTGGCGGGCGGGAATGCCTCCATTCGCTACGCGGGCGGCGCGGTCAGCGAGGAGATGCCCTTCCACCCCCTCTCGGAGGATGTGGGCAACTACGACCGCTTCCTCGACCTTTTGGGCGAGCGGTGCATCATCAGCAGCAACCTCATGTCGATGCTGATCCTGCGCTCCATCTCGACCGTCTACCCCTGGGACCGGCTGCTGGCCGGGGACTTCGTGCGCCAGTACCAGCGCGCCTACCGCGCCCTCACCCCCCGCGACATTGAGATCTTCAACGAGATCCGCTACGAGGGGCGCGACGCCTATGCCTCCAAGAAGGAGTTCCCCGTCGCCTACGAGTACCTCAGGATCGAGCGCAAGCTGTTCCTGCAGTACCCCTCCGACGAGGACTGATCCCCCCTAGGCCTTCACCACCTCGGCTTCGGGGGCGTTCTTGCGCACGCTCTCGATGCCGTTCATGCAGGAGGCCTTGGCCTTGTAGCCCTCGGAGCTCGCGATGGGCTCGCCGTTGCGGGCCTTGAGGCGGAAGCGGAACTCGCCGGCCTTGTCGGCATAGACCTCAAACTTGGGGTTGGTGACCGTCTCAAAGCCCTCCACGGTCTGGTCCTCGACCTTGGCGTCAGCCGCGACCTTCTTCACGCTCTCCACGCCCGCGCGGCAGGAGTCCTCCGCCTTGTAGACCTGCGAGGTGGCGATGATCTCGTTGTTGCCCGCCTTGAGGTTGAAGACGAAGCCGCCGTTCTTGGTCTCGCTGATCACAAACTTGCCCATTTCTTGCTCCTTATGGTGCTTGCCAAAAAATCAGCCGTTGAGGTAGTGCTCGACATCGAGCGCCGCCTGGCAGCCGCTGCCCGCCGAGGTAATCGCCTGGCGGTAGGTCCGGTCCGCGCAGTCGCCAGCGGCGAACACGCCCGGCACGGAAGTGGCGGTGGCACGGCCCTTGCCGACCACGATGTAGCCCTCGGCATCGGTCTCGATGCCGCCCTTGAACACCTCGGTCTGCGGCACGTGGCCAATGGCCATGAACACGCCCGCCAGCGGGATCTCGCGCTCCTTGCCCCCCTGCTCGACCACCACCGAGGTCAGCTTGGTGCCATCGCCGCGCAGGTCGGTGACCCGGGCATTGAGCACGAACTCGGCCTTGCCCTCCTGCTCGAGGGCCCGCAGCCGGTCAACCTGCACCGCCTCAGCGCGGAAGCCGTCGCGGCGATGGATGAGGTAAACCTTGGAGCACAGCGAGGCGAGGAAGATGGCCTCGGTGAAGGCGGCGGCGCCGCCCCCGACCACCGCCACCTCCTTCTTGCGGAAGAAGAACCCGTCGCAGGTGGCGCAGGCCGAGACGCCATGGCCCATGTAGGTGCGCTCCCCCTCGAGCCCGAGGTAGCGCGCCGAGGCGCCGGTGGCAATGACCACCGTCCGCGCGCGCAGCACCTCGCCAGAGCCCAGGGTCAGTTCCTTGACCTCCCCGGCGAGGCTGGCGGACACCACGCGGTCCGAGAGAAACTTGGTGCCGAGCATGGTGGCATGCTTCTTGAGTGTTTCCATCAGGTCATAGCCCGAGGGGTTGGCGAAGGCGCCCGGCCAGTTGCCTATCTCCGGGGTGGTGGTGAGCTGGCCGCCCGGCTGCGATCCCTCGATGAGCACCGGCGACAGGTTGGCCCGGGCGCCGTAAATGGCTGCAGTGCACCCCGCGGGCCCCGAGCCCACAATCAGCATGTTAATAATGTCATCGGCCATCATGAACTCCTTGCCAGGGCAGGCATAATGCAAACAAACGGGACTGCGCCCCCACGGGGCAATTCTATCTAAGTTTCCTCTAATTTGACCCCGCTAGAATGGATTTTGTGATAGGCACAGCAAGAGAAGGAGAGAAGACATGAGAATCCGCGCCCTAGCCATCGCCACCGGCTTCACCCTCGCCACCGCCCTCGCGCTACCGGCGCAGGCTGAGACCCCCGCCCCCGCCCCTGAGGCCCGCGAGCAGCAGCCCGCCCGCATCACCGTGGGCACCCCCCAGGGCTCGATCACCGAGAACGGGGATCGCCGCGAGATCAAGGTTGGCCCGGGGAACGGCACCCAGCCGCCCCAGCCGCCCCGCCCGCCCTCGATGGATCCCAACCAGGCCGAGCAGGATCGCTACAACAGTGAGACCAACCGGCGCGAGAACTACTGGAACCGCGAGTGCTGCCCCTGCTGGGACGACGGCTACCGCCCCGGGCCGCGGGAGCGCCGCAACTTCCGTGACGGCCGCGGCCGCTGGGACGATGATGACGATCGCGACTACCGCCACCACCACGACTACCATGATGACGACGACCGCGGCCACCTCCGCGACTACCGTGACGGCTACGGCCCCCGCGACGACCGCGGCTACCGTGACGGGCGCGGCCCCCGCGATGACCGCGACTACCGTGACGGGCGCGACCCCCGCCCCGAGTCACAGGACTAGCCATCCCCCCATGGCCTAACCGGCCAGCCGCGGCCCTGAGGGCCGCGGCGCCATTTTGCCGCCCCCATTTGCCCTGCCCATCTTGCCCATAAAATACAAGGGGTTCAAAATCCATGTGGTAGAATTTGGATATTTTATAAGTCTATAGTCACCACCCGGAGGATGAGCAACATGCGACACCCCAAGCGCAACCACCTAGGCACCGCCCTTGCCCTCGCCCTGGCCATTGCCACCGCCAGCGGCTGCGCCAGCAAGAATGAGGATGCCCAGCCCAAGATCGACTACAACCAGATCCTGCTTGAGAACATCAAGATCTCCTCGCAGATGAAGGCCGCCACCATGGAGCCGCTCTCCGAGGACACCAGGACCTTCAAGCCCGCCGAGGGCATCAGGACCTTCAAGGTGACCTTCCCCAACCGCTACGGCTTCACCGTTGCCGCCCACCTCTACCTGCCTGATGACTTCGATCCCGACCGCCACTACCACGGCGTGGTGATCAGCGGCCCCTACGGCGCGGTCAAGGAGCAGGTCTCCGGCCTTTACGCCCAGGAGCTGGCGCGGCGCGGCCTGGTGACCCTGGCCTTTGACCAGACCTTCAACGGCGAGAGCTCCGGCGAGCCGCGCGGCATGGCCTCGGTCGACATCTTCACCGAGGACTACAGCGCCGCGGTGGACTTCCTCGGCAACCTGACCTTCATCGTCAACGACCAGCTCGGGGCCTTCGGCATCTGCGGGCTCGGGGGCATGGCCATCACCGCCGCGGTCAACGACACCCGCATCAAGGCGGTGGGCACCTCCGGCCTCTACAACCTCTCGAGGAGCGTGCGCGACCACAGTGAGTGCACCCCCTACAACCGCGAGCGCCGCGAGCTGGTCAAGGACTACCTTGCCGCCATGCGCGACCGCGCCGCCATCGAGGGGGAGCGCGCCAAGGGGCCCCATGAGATCTGCTTTGACAACAACAATGAGGTGGCGCTCGAGAGCAAGCGCCCGTCAGGCACCCTCAACACCACCAGCAACGAGAAGATGGCGCTCGACTTCAAGAACTACTACACCGTGCGCGCCCCCCACCCGCGCGCCATCAACTCCAACTCGGCCTGGGACGCCACCGCGCCCATCAGCTTCTTCAACTTCAGGCTGATGGAGAACATCCGCGAGCTCAGCCCGCGCCCGCTGCTCTTGGTGACCTCCGACCAGGGCTACGCCCGCCACTTCACGGACGAGGCCTACCGCGCGGCCGCCAAGCCCAAGCAGCGCATCGTGGTCAAGGATGCCTACCACACCGACCTCTACGACAACCTTGGGAAGATCCCCTTCGACAAGATCGCAGACTTCTTCAAGAAGTCGCTCAAGTAGCGCCCCTGCCCGGCTGGGCCCCGCCCAGCCGGTTCCCTCCCCCCGTCTGTGAGATCCCTCAAACTTCGCCCAAACTTGCTTTGAAATGCGCCGCGCGCGCGTATATATTGGGCGGTGCCCCAAAATGGGGCGAGTAATCGCGGATCGATCCCATGCAAACGTTCACCCACACGGTAAAGGATCCCGACGGGATCCACGCCCGCCCCGCTGGCCTTTTGCTCCAGCGCCTCTCCTCATGCCAGTCCAGCGTCACCATGGCCGCCAGGGGCGGCTCCGCCTGCCTCAAGGGCGGCGGCATCTTTGCCCTCCTCGGACTCGGGGTGCGCGGCGGTGAGACGGTCACCATCACCATCGAGGGCGAGAGCGAGACGGAGGACGCGCAGGCCGTGCGCGCCGCGCTCGAGGAGCTGATTTAGGGGGTTCCATGGACAATTACACCAATGTTGACACCCAGTCCGCCTGGCTGCTGCTCTCCGGCGGCCCCCTGGTGATGGTCGCCTCGCGGTCCCGCGACGGGATCCCCAATGTCATGGCGGCGGGATGGTCCAGCAACTTTGAGTTCGACTCCCCCTATGTGGCGCTTGACACCACCCATACCACCAGCGCCAACATCCGCGACACCCATGAGTTCGTGATTTGCGTCGCCGGCATTGAACTCAAGGACGCGATGCTTTACTCTGGAACTGTCCATGGCCGCGACGTGGGCGACAAGTTCAAGGCCGGGAACATCAGGGGCATGGCCTCACCCCGCCTCGGGATCACCATCCCCGCGGGCTGCCTGGCCTACCTTGAGTGCACCGTGCTGCCCAAGTGGCGCCCCCTCTTTGCCGAGGAGGGCCTGCTCATCGGGCACGTGGAGGCCGCTGCCGCGCGCGAGGGGCTCTGGGACGAGGATGCCCAGTCCTTTGGCAAGGGACTGATGCTTGCCATGCACTATGTGAGTGAGAAGACCATCAGCGTGGGCGGAGAGCTCATCAGCGTGGGCTCACGCCACTAGGCACAACCCTTGGGGGTATGAATCGTGAACTTCCTTGACGCCGTTAAGTACTGCCTGACCGATGGCCTCATCAACTTCAAGGGCCGCGCCTGCCGGTCCGAGTACTGGTGGTTCTTCCTGTTCAGCATCCTGGTCACCATCACCCTGGGCCTGTTGCCTGACTCCGTGTCCATAGTCGCCAGGGGCGCCTCCTACGTCTTCTTCATCGCCATGCTCACAGCAGGATCGAGGCGCCTGCACGACCTGGGGCACAGCGGGCTGTGGATGATCTTCTACGTGATTGCCTACCTGGTCCTAGCCGTGGCATCGGCCCTCATCCTGGTCTACAATGATGACAACCCGCCGGACATCCTGCTGCTGGCCATTGCCGGCTCCTTGCTGGTGGACCTTGCCTTCCTGGTGGTCTTCATGCGCAGGGGCAACCCTGGGCCCAACCGCTACGGCAGCGACCCCCTCGAGGATCCGGTTGCCGCCCACGCCCCCCCTCCATTTGCCTTCCTGCGCCGCCGGGCCGAGAATGGCGGCAGTGGCCAAGGCGACGGCCAGCCCACAGGTGATGGCGGCCCGCAAAAGCCCGCCACGCCCCCCGATCCCGGGCTCGAGGTGGACCTTGAATCCCTGAAGGATCGGAAACCCGATCAAAAGTGACTGGAGTGACCACCATGGCTGACTGCGTGTTTATCTGCTACGAGCGCTGCACCACCTGCAAGAAGGCGGAAAAATGGCTCTGCGATCATGGGATAGGCTTTGAGAAGCGCCCCATCAAGGAGCAAAACCCCAGCAAGGATGAGCTGCGTGACTGGGCCCAGCGCGGCAAGATCCCCCTGCGCCGCCTCTTCAACACCTCGGGCCAGATCTACCGTGAGCAGGGGCTGTCCAAGCGGCTCCCAGGCATGGGCGAGGAGGAGCAGCTGGACCTCCTGGCCAGCTCAGGAATGCTGGTCAAGCGCCCCCTGCTCATCAAGGGTGACACCATCCTGGTGGGATTCAAGGAAGCCGAGTGGGCGCAGGCGCTGCTCTAGGAGGGGGAGATGACATTCGAGGAGTCAGTTAAGCACTGCCTGACCAAGGGATACCTTAAGTTCAGCGGCCGCGCCAGCCGCTCCGAGTACTGGTGGTTCTTCCTGGCCACCTCACTCCTCGACCTGGCCCTGGGCATGCTGCCGGAATCCCTGTCCTTCCTGGCGCAGGTTGCCGGCCTGGCGCTGTTCCTGCCCACCCTGGGCGTTGCGGCACGGCGCCTGCACGATCTCAACCATTCCGCGCTGTGGCTGCTTCTTGGCTATGCCGTGCCCTGCGTCATCGCCACCTATGCCATCTTCTCCGTGCTGACCGGCAATGGCGCCGGGCTAATCCTGTCCATGGCCATGGGTGTGATCGCCCTGATCATTTTCCTGGTGTTCCTGGTCATGTTCATGATGCGGGGCACGGAAGGGCCCAACCGCTTTGGCGAGGATCCGCTCGCCGCGCCAGCGGCCTAGGCCACCCCGCGGCGGCCGCGCCGCAGATGAAAAAATGGCCGCATTCGCGGCCATTTTTGACTGGAAATCAATGGTTAAACGCGCTTCCACCCGCCAAAGAGCCGCTTCTTGAAGTGGGTCATCTGCTCCTTGGCCTCGGCGTCCCCAAGATCCGCGGCCTTGCGGTAATGCTCCACCGCCTTGCCCACGTCCTCGGCCTCGCCGCCGAGCGCATACTCATAGATGAGCCCGATGTCGCGGTGGATGAGCCCCTGATCCTCCTTGGAGATCATGGCGGAGCGCTCGGGATCGGACAGGATCTTGAGCAGGTCGTTGAGGCGCTTTTTCGCCCACTGCTCAGCCTTCTGCACCTTGCCAAAGCCAAAGAGGTAGATGTGGCAGAGCATCGGCAGCACCGCGAGCAGCCGGTCATAGCTGGTGTTCACCTGGGCGTCGTCGTAGATAAGGGTGGCGTAATGGTAGGCCCCCTCGAAGTCCGCGGCCACCCCGTTGCCCCAGAACAGCTTGCGCGTCAGCGCCAGCCGCGAGCTGTAGTTGCCGTGGTCAGAGCCCTTGGCGTAGTAGCGCACCGCCTCAAGGTGGTCAACCTCAACCCCGCGCCCGTGCTCGAGGCTGTAGCCCACGTCATAGTAGGCCTGGGGGTACTCAAGCTCGCTGCCCTTGAGGTACAGCGAGTAGGCCCGCACCGGATCCTCGCCCTCAATCATGTTGCCCAGCTGGCTCATGAACTGTGGGTCGCCCAGCCTGGCGGCCGCCTCAAATGCCGCGCGCACCCGGTCGATGGTGCCCAGCGCCTCATAGCACTTCACCAGGTTGGGGGTGGCGGATGACAGCCCATGGTCGACCGCCAGCTCAAACCAGTGGCAGGCCTCCTGGGTGAAGGCGGTGACGATCTGATCCTGGGAGAGCTTGCGCTCGATGTTGTCCTCGTTGATGCTGAGGTAGTCCTGGTAGTAGAAGGTGTTGCCAATCATGTACTCGGCGAAGGGATTGCCCTTGAGGGCAACCTGGTGGACGCGGTCGAAGCCCTCCTTGAGCGAGGCGAAGGGTGACATCCCCACCAGCTCGTCATTGCCCGCAAAGCGGCAGCGCATCGCCAAAAGCAGGGCAAAGCCGCTCCCAGCCTTGATGCTGCTGCGCAGCAACTCCTGGGCCTTGCCCTCGTCGCGCGCCAGGCCGGCGTAGGCGGGCGCGTATGACGGTCCCATCAGGGTGCGCGCATAGAAGCACATGCCCTCGGGATCACCCTCCTCCGAGCACTGGCGCAGCAGCTCCTGCCCTTCCTTGATTTGCTTCGGGTCGTGCTGCAGCCACACCAGGGACAGGGCCTGGGAAACCATGGGAGAGAAATGGTCACTCATTTTGATTCGCTTTTTTGATTGGTATCGGTCAATTATAGAGCAATGGGTGGATTCACGCGAGGGCCAGGCGGCGCGGGCACTGGCGCCAGCGCCAATTATTGTGAGGGATCGCCAAAGCACCCCGGGTGCGCCCTCAGGTAGCGCACCGCCTCGGCAGCCCAGGGGGCGGCGGTTTCCTCAAGGTATGAGGCCGCCTTCTCAAAGTCAAAGCGGCCCAGGCACTCCCGGGCGCTTGCCGCGTGCGAGACATGCCATGGCTCAAGGCCAATGCCCCCCTTGCCGCTGAAGGGGCGGTAGAAGCCATGCCTTGCCAGGTGATCGTCAAACCAGAGCCCGAGCGCATGGAAATAACTGCCCGGCTCGTACTCGCGGGCCGTGAGCTCCAGGGACTGGCCCTCGGGGAGCATGGAGGGGGAGAACAGGTCGAAGTCGGAGCCAAAGTGGTGGCGGGAGAAGCCGGGCACTGCGGAGAAGCGGCAGATCGCCCCCACCCGCTCCCTAGGGGGCAGCGCCAGGGCGTTAAGGGGCTGCTCGCGCTCGTCAAGCACCGGGCGGCGCCCCGCGAACTTGTCATCGAAGATGCGGAACTGCCGGCCAAAGTCCCGATACGCCGAGGCAATCCCCAGGGTAATGCCGTCGGCAAGTGCCTCCTCAAAGAGGCCGTGCAGCGCCTCAATGGCGGCGGGCAGGCCCCGCAGGGCACTGCCCGCCGCAAAGGGGACCAGCGCCGTGTCATCAAGGCCGGCGTAGCGCCGCCAGTCACTTGAGGCCATATTGCTCCACCAGCTCATTGGCCTTGGCAATGAGGTCAGGACTGCCGTCCTTGAGGATCTGGCTGACGATCTCCATCGCCTCGGCGGTGTCGCCGGTCTCAAAGTAAAGGTTGGCCAGGTTCAGCTCATCCGCCATCAGCCGGTGCTGCTTGGCGCTCAGGTGGCCGTAGGAGAACTGGTCATGGTCCTCAGACTGCTCCTGCACCGACTCCGGGTTGATGACCTCAATCTTGCCCTCCAGGCTGTCCTGCCCAAAGGTGCGGAAACTGACCCCGTCATCCTCAAGATCCGAGGGCAGCGCCCAGCTCACGGTTTCCGTGGGCACGGGCTCAGTCTCCTCAAAGACCGGTGCCTGGGGCAGGTCATCGTCCTCGTCACTGCCCCCTGCGGCGGCCTCTGGACCGGCATCGCCAGCAGGCTCTACCGCCCCTGGCTCCTCCAGCCCCTCTGGGACAGGCTCCATTCCGAGGTCGTCGGCAACCGGTTCCTGGCCATCCTGGGTGGCAGCCACAGGTTCCCCAGCCCCGACACCTGTCTCCGCCTCGGGCTCAACGGCAACCTCTGCGCTGGGGAGTGCCTCCTCAGCGGGGATATCCTCAACCGCATCAGCGGCAGTATCACCGGCAGCTGCAAGTTCGGCGACCTCCCCTGCGGCGGCTGCCTCATCCTCAAGCTCGCCGGAAACCTGCTCCCCTTCGGGTTCCACAGCAGGCTCTGCCTCAGGCACTTCCTCTAGGGCAGGCTCGGGCTCAGCCTCAGGCTCCTCCATGGCGGGCTCAGGCTCGGGCTCGGGCTCAGCCTCTTCCCCCTCCACCGGGCGCAGCAGGGCCTCAAGGTCGAGATCATCATCAATGAACTCATCAAGGGACTGACCCTCTGGTTCCTCAGCAGGCTCCTCTGCTACCTCTGCAGGCTCCCCGGCCTCGGCAGGCTCCTCTGCTACCTCAGCAGGCTCCACGGCCTCGGCAGGCTCCTCTGCTACCTCAGCGGGCTCCCCGGCCTCGGCTTGACCCTCCAGGGGCAAGGGCTGCTGGTCAGTGTCCTCGGAGAGCATGTTGGCAATGACCGTCTCCTCAGGATTGAGTTCCGGGGAGTCCTTGGTCGCCTCGCCAAGCATTGACATCACATCGCCAACGCTCATTGACGAGTTGGGGATCAGATCGTCAGGGCTGAGCTGCCCGTTGTCAGGCACGATCTTGCCAACCAGATCCGCCTCGCTGCCGCCCTCAAGCCCAAGCTCATCGGTGACACTGTCGGCTGGCACCGTGCCAGCAAGGCCCTCTGGAATACCCTCAACCGGAAGGTCATCGGCGTCAGTGGCGGATTGACCTTCAGCATGGTCAGTTTCCAGGTGAGTCTCACCTTGGGCCAGGGCCTCAGGCTCGTTGTCAGGCTCATCCGCTATGGGTTGCCCTGCGGTGTCCTCTGCTTCAACCACAGTCTCGGCCTCTGCCGCGACTTGCTCAGGCTCCCCAGTCTCAGCGACTGGCTCAGCCTCGGCCACAGGCTCCACAAACGCCTCAGGCTCAGTGACCGGCTCGGTTTCGATCGCAGGGGACTCAGCGGTGCCAAAGTTCTCTACCGTTGCATCATCACCAACCGTGAAGAGCTCTCCATCGCCTTCATCGTCAGATTCACCGCCTTCATCGTCTGTCCAGGAGACTGCACTGTCATGAACCAGCGAACTCGCCGCCAGATCCTCTGCAACCGCATCAACCGACGTGCGTTTTTCAGGCTCTGCAACCTCGATCTCAGTCTCAGGTTCTGCAATTTCAGGTTCAACTGCAGCAACTTCCTCTACCGCCTCAGGCTCAGCAACCTCAGGCGCGGGTTCGACGACTTCCTCGGTCGCTATCTCAGGCTTACCGATTTCAGTCTCAGCCTCAGCGACTACCTCAGGCTCAGCGATCTCAGGCGCGGGTTCAGCGACTTCCTCAACCGCAACCTCAGGCTCTGCGATCTCAGGCGCAGGCTCGGCGACTTCCTCAACCGCTACCTCAGGCTCTGCGATCTCGGGCGCAGGCTCGGCGACTTCCTCGACCGCTACCTCAGGCTCAGCGACCTCAGGCTCAGGCTCGGCGACTTCCTCGACCGCTACCTCAGGCTCAGCGACCTCAGGCTCAGGCTCGGCGACTTCCTCGACCGCATCAGGCTCTGCGGACTCAGGCGCGGACCCGGCAACTTCCTCGACCGCCTCAGACTCTGCGGCCTCAGGCTCTGCGATCTCAGGCGCAGGCTCGGCAACTTCCTCGACCGCCTCAGACTCTGCGGCCTCAGGCTCTGCGATCACAGGCGCGGGCTCGGCAACTTCCTCTGCCGCAACCTCGTCAGCGGCCATCATGCCCTGTACAGCTGATTCCACCGACTGATCTATAGACTGGCCACTATCCTCATCAGTCTCAGGCGCCATCATGTTGGCGATGTCGCCTAGCAGCATCCCAGTCGCCTCATCATTCCCCAAGGGGGCGACATCACTGGTATCTTCAGGAATCCCCTGCTGCTTACCAGATCCTGCTACAGATTCAGCAATCTCCTGTGCAGTACCCGTTTCAGTCTCTGGTTCAATAACCTCTTCGACTGCGGCAACCTCAGGTTCAGCGACCTCAGGCTCAGGCTCGGCGACTTCCTCGACCGCTACCTCAGGCTCAGCGACCTCTGGCTCAGGCTCGGCGACTTCCTCGACCACCTCAGGCTCTGCGGTCTCGGGCGCTGGCTCGGCAACCTCCTCGACCGCCGCAACCTCAGGCTCAGTGATTTCAGGCTCAGGTTCGGCAACTTCTTCTATCGCAACCTCAGGTTCTGCGACCTCAGGTGCGGGTTCAGCTACTTCCTCAGCCGCCTCGGGTTCAGTGACTTCAGGCTCGGGTTCAGCGACTTCCTCGACCGCTACCTCAGGTTCTGCGATCTCAGGTTCGGGCTCAGCGACCTCCTCGACCACCGCAACCTCAGGCTCAGCGATTTCAGACTCGGGCTCAGCGACCTCCTCGGCCGCCGCAACCTCAGGCTCAGCGATTTCAGGCTCAGGTTCGGCGACTTCCTCGACCGCAACCACAGGTTCTGCGACCTCAGGTGCGGGTTCAGCTACTTCCTCAGTCGCCTCGGGTTCAGTGACTTCAGGTTCCGGTTCAGCGACTTCCTCGACCGCCTCAGGCTCTGCGACCTCAGGCGCGGGCTCAGCAACCTCCTCGGCCGCCTCGGGTTCAGTGACTTCAGGTTCCGGTTCAGCGACATCTTCGACCGCAACCTCAGGCTCTGCAACCTCAGGTGCGGGCTCAGCGACTTCCTCGGCCGCTACCTCAGGCTCTGCGACCTCAGGCGCGGGCTCAGCGACTTCCTCGGCCGCCGCTACCTCAGGCTCTGCGACCTCAGGCGCGGGCTCAGCGACTTCCTCGACCGCCTCAGGCTCTGCGACCTCAGGCGCGGGCTCAGCGACTTCCTCGGCCGCCCCAGGCCCTGCAGCCTCAGGTTCCGGTTCTGAGACTTCCTTGACCGCCTCGGGTTCAGTGACTTCAAGTTCCGGTTCAGCGACCTCTTCGACCGCAACCTCAGGCTCTGCAACCTCAGGTGCGGGCTCAGCGACTTCCTCGACCGCCCCAGGTTCTGCGACCTCAGGCGCGGGTTCGGCAACTTCCTCAACCACCTCAGGCTCTGCGCCTGCCAGTGCCTCAAGATCGACGTCATCGGTCGACATCGTCTCGGCAGGGACCTCCGGCTCTGCTGCCGGGGCCTCGGCGCCTGCCAGCGCCTCAAGATCGATGTCATCGGTCGACATCGTCTCGGCGGGGGATTCCTGTGGAGACGGGACTTCCTTGATCTGGCTGGCCGTCTCCTGGGGCATCGCGGACTTTACCGCTGCCTCAGCCAGATCTCCTTTTGGGGACTTGTCGCCGCCCCCCATCACGGTCTTGGAGGCCTCATTGAGGGATTCCAGGTCCATGCTGGGTTCCTTCTTGCCCCCATCAACCTCCTCAGTGGTCAGCTGGGAGATGTCAATGCTGGGTTCCTCGCGCTGGGCGTGGACAGGAGGCTCCTTGCCACCTTCCAGCTCATTGAGGGCGTCACCCACGGACTTGCCGTTCATGCTGTCACTGACGCTGGCATCAGCCGCAGCCTCCGGGGGAACGTCCCCTGTTGCGTCAGGTGGGTTTTCCTGCTCACCCAGCGCGGCAGCCCATTGCGCGGCCAGTTCCTCATCGGCGCTCTTGGGCGCCTCCTCAGCCTTGGGCTCCTCGGCGGCGGGCTCAGCCTTGGCCTCCTCTCCACCTTGCTGCTCAAGCGCGGCAGCCCACTGCGCCGCCAGTTCCTCATCGGCGCTCTTGGGCGCCTCCTCAGCCTTGGGCGCCTCGGCGGCGGGCTCAGCCTTGGCCTCCCCTCCCCCTTGCTGCTCAAGCGCGGCAGCCCACTGCGCCGCCAGCTCGTCATCGGCGCTCTTGGGCGCCTCCTCAGCCTTGGGCTCCTCGGCGGCGGGCTCAGCCTTGGCGCCCTCGCCGCCCTGCTGATCGAGCGCGGCAGCCCACTGCGCCGCCAGCTCATCATCGGCGCTCTTGAGCACCTGCTCGTCAGTTGGGGGCTCGTCCTTGCCGCCTGCCATCTTGACGGCCTCGCTGCGGGCCATCTGGGCAACCATGGCGTCACTCTCGTCGGCCTCTTGCTCAGGCTCCGCAGCGGCCTCGGGCTCCTTGCCCTCAGCCTGCTCACCACCCTCACCCTCGGCAGCGGCCTCGCCCTCGCCTTGCTGCTCTTCATTGCCTTCCTCGGGTTTCTCACCCTCGCCTTCCTCACTCACGTCAGCAAGCAGCGAGGCGGACAGCAGGTCAGTGCCGTCATCGGAGCCAATGGAGTCGAGATCGTCAACCCCGGCCTGGGCTGCGGCGGCGGCTGCCGCCTTGCGGCTGCGGATCTTGAAGAAGACCAGCGCCCCGGCAAGCAGCAGCACCAGGATGCCGGCGCCCAGCAGGATGATCATGATCGAGCGTGAGGTGTCGGCGGGCTGCCCCTCGTCGACGTAGGCGGACATGGAGCCGCGCAGCGCGTCCACCTTGTCGTTGTTCTCGCGCACCACGCGGTTGAGCAGGTCGATGCGCTCGTTGATCTTGGAGATGAGCGACATGATGTTGGCGTCGCTCTGCTGCAGCTGCGAGATCAGGGAGTCATACTGCGAGGACAGGCGGTTGATGTTGTCCTTGCCAGCGTTTTCCGCGGCCTGGCTGGAACTGTTGACTGCGTGCTTGAAGGTGTCGGAGAGCAGCTTCTTGTACTCGCGGTCGCGGCTCTCGATCTTCTCGTTCATCTTCTGCAGCAGCATGTTGATGGCGTTGATGTCGAGCTGGTTGAGCGCCTCGGACTTCCGGCCGCCAGCCTGGCCGATGGCATTCTGGGCGGCGATTTGCGCCGGGGTGCGCGGCACCTGGTTGGCGTCCAGCGGCAGCACCGCCCCCGCATCGGTGTCGCCGGGCATGTCGCTGATGGCGCGCTGGCGCTGGCGCTCCGCCTCGGCAAGGGCGGTCTCGGTGGCAACGAAGGCGGGCGTGCCCTGACCGCCCTGGGTGGC
>JAILEI010000208.1 GCA_024688225.1 Succinivibrionaceae bacterium | reverse complement strand
TGCGCCATCAGCCTGCTCGGCGCCACCTACGCCGCGGTGGGCCTGAGCGAGCGCGCCGCGCTCGCCCAGGGGCGCGACGCGGTGGGCATCAGCCTGCACGGCATGAGCAACGCCGCCTGGTTCCCGGGGGCCTCCGCGCTGCACGCCAAGGTGGTCATGGACCGCCATGACGGCACGGTGCTGGGGGCGCAGGCCATCGGCCCCTCGGGGGCGGTGAAGCTCATCGACACCATCAGCGCCTACATCCAGATGGGCGGCACGGTGCGCGACCTCGCGCTCCATGACCAGGCCTACGCCCCGCCGGTGGGCGCGGCGCGCGACCTGGTGAACCAGGCGGGCAGCGTGGGCGAGAACTACCTTGACGGCATGGAGGATCTGGCGAGCGTCGCCGACCTGGGCGGGCGCCTGGCCGGCGCGCAGCTCCTTGACACGCGCACCCGCGAGGAGGTGGCGGCCGGGGCCATGGAGGGCTTTGTGAACATCCCGCTCGATGAGTTGCGCGGGCGCACCAAGGAGCTCGACCGCAGCCGGCCGGTGGTGGTCGCCTGCCGGAGCGGGGTGCGCGCGCACCTGGCGTGCTGCCTGCTGCGCGCGGCGGGGTTTGGCCAGGTCGCCAACCTCTCCGGCGGCTACCTGACCTATGTGATGGCCAAAAGGGCCGCCGCCCGCTAGGGGGCGGAGAAGGCGGCCTTAAGGTGCGCGCTGTAGCGCACGCAGTACTCCTCAAAGCGCGGGTTCTTCATCACGTCGTTGCAGATGAAGGTGGGCAGGCGGGACATGCCGATGAACTCCATCGCCTTGTGCAGGTGCAGGTAGACCCCGTCCACGCCCACCCCGCCGAAGAACTCCTCGGGGCGCTCAAAGGCCTCGAGCGGCGCGTTCCAGGTCACCGAGAACATGTAGCGCTTGCCCTGCAGGAGGCCGCCGGTGCCATAGCCCACGGCGGGGTTGGCGCGGTGGCGCCCGTCGCTGGAGAGGAAGCGCGCGCCGCCCGCCGAGAACACCTCGTCGATGTACTTCTTGACGATCCACGGCTCCCCCATCCACCAGCCCGGCATCTGCCAGATGAGGGCGTCGGCCCAGAGGATCTTCTGCGCCTCCGCCTCGGGATCGTAGCCCGCGTCGATGACGGTCTCCTTAATCTCCATCGCGAGCTCATTCCCGAGCACCTTGCGGGCCAGGGCCTGCAGCGAGGCGTTGAGGCGGCCGCCAGAGTGCCCGAAGGCCTTGGCGCCATTGATGAGCAGGACGTTCTTCATGAGGGTCTCCTACCCGGGGATCAACGCCCCGGGGCTTGCTTGCCAAAAAAACTGGGCGCCGCGGGGCGCTAGAGGTAAAAGTCGAGATCCCCGAGGTCATCCTGCGGCGGTGGCTCGTCCTCCGGGCCGTCGTAGACGTTGACCTCCATGCCGGGCAGCTTGCCGTCGGGGCGCACAATCGCGGACTTGGCGCGCTCGATGGCCTTCTCGACACCCACCCCGGCCGGGATGAAGTAAATCCCGGAGTTCACCTCCACGTCCACGCTCGGGTAGATGCGCTTCTGCACCTTGGTGAAGTTGGAGATCAGGGTGGTGATGCGGCGCAGGATGCGCTCGCGCTGCCCCTCGCTGACCGAGACCAGGCAGTAGAAGTGGTCAAGGCGCCCGCGGGCGCAGAGGAAGTGCCGGTCGGAAATCTCCTGGAGCATCGAGTCGGCGAACATGCGCAGCACGTTGTCGCCCTGGGTATAGCCGATGGCCCGGTTGATCGCCTTGAAGTTCGCGAAGTCGAGCGCCATCAGCGCGTAGTCGCCGGAGTTGTGGCGGCGCAGCACCGCGTCCGCCTGGGACTTGAAGTCCTCCATGGAGATGAGCCCGGTGAGCGAGTCATGCTTGTACACCGAGTCCGCGAGCTCGGCGCGGCTCTCGGGGATGTGCCCGCTCATGTACTGATCCTTGAGGTGCGCGGCGATGATCCCGGCAATCGCGGCAATCTCCTTGCGCTCGCTCGAGGACCAGGCCCGCTCCTCCTGGGAGTTGAGGAACTCCACCATGCCCGCGTAGGCGCCATTGAGGTGGAATCCCGCGACCAGCAGCGACTTGGCGCCGGCGCGGTCCAGCAGGGCGCGCTTTTGCAGCGTGCTGTAGTTGTGGCGGCTGCTGCGCTGCAGCACCGCGACCCCGTCGTTGTCGTAGAGCCAGTAGATGAGGAAGAACTCCTGGCGCAGGAAGGACAGGTTGTGGTCGGCGAGGGCGTCGTTGCCCCGCTCGTCGCTCCAGCGCCAGCACAGCTCGCGCCCGAGGTCGTTGACCGAGTTCATGAAGATGGAGATGCGGTTCACCCCGTAGCGCCGCCCCAGGCAGGCCATGAGGATGCGGAAGGTCTCCGATCCCGGGGTGCTGGCGCTCAGGATCGAGGAGAAAATCTTGGTGGGCGGCAGCGCCGGGAGGCTCTCCCCGAGGGTCGGGTGCCCGAGGCCGAGGTGGTCGAGATCGGGCAGCACCGCCCCCTCGCAGTCCTCATAGAAGCGGTAGCGCTCGGTCTCGCCGTGCCCCACCAGGCCCAGCGCGGCGGCGGCGCGGCCCACGCACTCCTGGGGGCTGTCGCCCGGGCTGAGCATGCACATGCCCGCCGCGCAGTCGGTCTCGAGGCCGTCGGCCACCCCCAGCAGGTTGTTGACCTCGTAGATGAGCTCCACCACGGTCATCGCCACCTCGAGGCGCGAGGTGGTGGCGCAGATCATGAGGAAGGTGGCGTCGCCCACGCGCCCCACCACGTCATCGGGCTTGAACACGCGGCGGATGCAGCTCGAGACGCAGGGCAAAAGCGCGGAGGCGAAGATGAGGCCGCGCGCCTTGGTGATCGCGTCGATGCCCCGGAGCGAGAGCATGATGAGCGCGGTGTCCTCGTCCCCGGCGCGGGCGATGGCGCCCGGCAGCTCGCCCATGATCCCCTCAAGGTCATCGCAGCCGGTGAGCGGGTCGCCGCTGGGCCGCGCGACCGCGGCCTCGCCATTGGCCCTGAGCTCCGCGACCTTGCCCTCGAGCTCGGAGATGTGGCGGCGCAGGTCGTTCTGCTGGCGCTCCTTGGTGAGGACCGTGCCCACGATCTGCGAGATGTACATCAGGGTGCCGATCTGCTCATGGCTCCAGTAGCGGCTGGCCTTGCAGTCGTCAAAGGAGATGAAGCCCACCAGCTGGTTCTGGTCGAAGATCCCGCACTGCAGCATGGAGCGGATGTCGAGCCCCTGCACGAAGGAGCGCTGCCCCTCGGGCAGGGAGTTGGAGTCGTAGCAGACGAAGATGCCGTTCTCGTCGAAGTTGTCAACGTAGCCGGGGGCGGTGGCCGCGAGGTCGATGCCCTGGATGCGGTCGATCTGGGCGGTGGCGTCGTCGGCGCACCACTCAAAGGTCTTGCTCACCGAGGTGGTGCCGCTCAGGAACTCGTAGATGCTGACCCGGCTGACGTTGTAGTGCATGCCGATGATCTTGAGGATGGTGGTCACCGCCAGGTTGGTGTCGAGGCGCTTGTACAGCGACTTGAGCACGTAGTGGACCACCCGCCAGTCGGCGTGGCGCAGGTCGTCGTCGGAGTCGATGCGGTGGGACTTCTGGGCGCGGGTGTTCACCACCGCGCGCTCGTCCACCATGCCCTCCTCGTAGAAGACATGCTGGCCCTTGCCGCGCAGCTTGCCGCTGTAGAGCGCGGCGTCGGCGTGCCCGAACAGGGTCTTGTAGTCCTTGCCGTCCCTCGGGAAGAGCGCCACGCCGATGCTGCAGCCAAAGCCGATGCTCTCGTCAAGCTTGGCGGCGAGCGCCCCAATGCCCTCCCGGATGCGCGAGGTGCAGGGCGCGACCTGCTGCTCGGTGGCCACGTCCTGGAGGTAGATGATGAACTCGTCGCCGCCGATGCGCGCCACGATGTCGCCCTTGCGCGAGGCGCGCATCAGGCACTGGGCGGTCTCAAGGAGCACGCTGTCGCCGGCGAGGTGGCCCTTGGAGTCGTTGACCATCTTGAAGTTGTCGAGGTCGACGAGCAGCAGCGCGCCGGTGGAGTAGCCATTGTCAACCAGGAACTGGCGGTCGATGAGATCCTGCGCGGCGCCGCGGTTGAGCAGGTTGGTCAGGGGATCATGGGTCGACTTCTTGCGGTACTCGTCGAGCATGTCGTGCTCGGCGGTGTCATCGAGCGCCACCAGGTAGAGGTAGCGGGGGCGGCGGCTCTCGAAGATCACGCGGCCGCGGGCCTGGATCCAGCGGGTGGTGCCGTCGTGGCAGACCACGCGCACCGCGAGATCCAGCAGCTCCTTGCGCTGGTGCAGCTGCCTCGCGATCTCGCGCGTGAGGCGCTCCTGGTCGTCCTTGTAGATGACCTTGCCGATGTGGCAGCCGGTGAGCGCGCTGAACTCCGCCTCATCCTTGTAGCCGAGGAACTGCAGGGCCACGGAGTTGAGCATGTCCACCCGGTGGTCCGACTGCAGCGAGAGCCTCAGGAAGCTCGAGGGGACAATCTCCCCCAGCAGCGATGCCTCCTGGGTGGCAGTGCCGGAAACCATGGCGCCATCTACAGACCGGTCTCCCAAGGTTGCCTCCTGTGTTGCGAAACCAAACAGCCAATATGTAATCGGCGAATTATATCATGCCATGGGAGCGGCGAAACCCAAGCCCCGCCTTGCCCCGGCGCGGCCGCGCAAAAACCCTTGACACCAAACTTTGGCCCTTGCTAGAATGCGCCTGTCCTTGAGAGCGGGCATAGCTCAGTTGGTAGAGCATAACCTTGCCATGGTTAGGGTCGCGAGTTCGAACCTCGTTGCCCGCTCCAGGAGTCCCAAGTTGGACGGCGTGTTGGTAGAGCGGTTTATACAGCGGATTGCAAATTCGTTCAGTTCGGTTCGACTCCGAAGCGCGCCTCCACTCTTCTTATGGTCCCCTACTCCTGCCCCGGTGGTGAAACTGGTAGACACAAGGGACTTAAAATCCCTCGGAGCCTGAAACTCCGTGTCGGTTCGATCCCGACCCGGGGCACCAGCAGCATGGATCAAAGCATTTGCGGCGCCTGAACAGCGCCTTTTTTGTATCCCCGCCCCCACCCCTGGCATCCCGGGGATCGCGGGCGCGATCCCCGGGGCACACGGCGCTAGTTGAGCGCGAAGCTGATGCAGAAGGCGATGGTGATGAGCCACATCACCGGGCTGATGGTGCGGATCCGACCGGTGAGGGCCTTGATGAGCACATAGCTCACGAGGCCAAAGCCAAAGCCATTGGCGATGGAGTTGGTGAGCGGCATCACCATGATGGTGAGGAAGGCGGGGATCGACTCGGTGTAGTCGGAGAAGTCGATGTAGCGCACGTTGGCCATCATGAAGCTGCCGACGATGACCAGCGCCGGGGCAGTGGCGAAGCCGGGGATGAGCCCCGCCAGCGGGGCGAGGAGCAACGCCAGCACGAAGCACACCCCCACCACCACGGTGGAGAGGCCGGTGCGGCCCCCGGCGTTGATGCCGGCGGTGGACTCGATGTAGCAGGTCACGGTGCTGGTGCCCACCACCGCGGAGAGCATGGTGCCCAGGGAGTCGGTGACCAGCGCCCGGTCCACGTGCTCAATGTTGCCCCGCTCGTCCATCAGCCCCGCGGCCTTGGTCACGCCGATCAGGGTGCCAAGGTTGTCAAAGAGCTCGACAATGGTGAAGGTGAAGATCACGCTGATGAGCCCGTAGTGCACCGCCCCCATCAGGTCCATGGCCATGAAGGTCTCGGCGATGCTGGGGAACTCCAGCGAGACCACGTCGCCCAGACCCTGGGGCGCCGGGGTGGCGCCGATCACCATGCCCAGCACGGTGACCAGCAGGATGGAGACCAGGATCGCGGCCCGCACCCTCATGGCGAGCAGCACCGCGGCGACCAGCATCCCCAGGCAGGCGAGCATCACCTTGGGCTCGGTAAGGTTGCCCATCCGAAGCAGCGTGGCCTCGTCGCCCACCACCAGGCCGGCGCCGCGCAAGCCGATGAAGGAGATGAACAGCCCGATGCCGACCGCCACCGCGCACTTCATCCCCAGGGGGATGGTGTCGATGATGTACTGGCGGATCCTGGTCACGGTGAGGATGGTGAAGACCACGCCCGAGATGAAGACGGCGCCCAGCGCGGTCTGCCAGGACAGGCCCATCTGCCCGCAGACCGTGTAGGCGAAGAAGACGTTGATGCCCATGCCCGGGGCCATGGCCACCGGCAGGTTGGCGTAGAGGCCCATGGCAATGGAGCAGATGGCGGCAATCCAGATGGTGGCGGCCACCGCGGCCCCGTGGGGCATGCCGGTGGAGGCCAGGATCGAGGGGTTGACGAAAATGATGTAGGCCATCGCCATGAAGGTGGTGATGCCGGCCAGGATCTCGGTCTTGGCCGAGGTGCGCTTCTCCGACAGCCGGAAAATCCGCTCAAGGGCTGGTTGCATGCTGGTTGCCTCCGTGAAAAAAGACAGCCGCATGATATGCCAGCGCCACCGCCTTGGCAACCTCAGGCGCGAAAAGGGGGCGCAGCGCGCCAGCGCGGCGCGCGCCAGGGAAAAGGAATGCCGGGAAGGGCCCCCCGGGACCGGGGGGCGCAGGGACTTGGCTAGAGCTGGGCCTCGATGGCGCGGCGCACCGCCCCCATGTCCTCGGTGGGCTCGAAGCGCGCCACCACCTCGCCGTCACGGCTGACCAGGAACTTGGTGAAGTTCCACTTGATGTCCGGGGTGGACTTGTAGTCAGGGTGCAGCTTGCCCACGTAGTCGTCCATGAAGGCCGCCTTCTCGCCGGTGAAGCCGCGGAAGCCCTGCTGGGACTTGAGGTAGCCGTAGAGCGGGATCTCGCCCGGGCCGTTGACCTCGACCTTCTTGAAGCGCGGGAACTTGGTGTTGAACTTCATGGTGCAGAACTTGTGGATCTCCTCGTCGCTGCCCGGGGCCTGCTCGCCGAACTGGTTGCAGGGGAAGTCGAGGATCTCAAGGCCGCGGCCCGACAGCGCGTCGTAAATCTGCTCCAGCTCCTCATACTGGGGGGTGAACCCGCAGGCGGTCGCAGTGTTGACGATGAGCAGCACCTTGCCCTGGTAGTCAGCGAGCGAACGCTCCGCGCCCATGCGATCCACCACCTTGTAGTCGTAAATGCCCATAAAGGCCTCCCTTGATGACAACAAATGCCCCGGCGGGGCGGAAAAAAATCCTAGCTGGCCATGCAGTGCTCGCCAAAGAGCCGCTCGAGGAGCGGCATCAGGCGCTCCACGTCCGCGAGCGGCAGGAACTCGTCGGGCTGGTGGGCATGGGCGATGTCACCGGGTCCCATGACCACGCAGGGCCCAAGGCGCTTGAGGAATGAGGCCTCGGTGCAGTAGTCGACGCAGCGGGCGGCACAGCCGCTCCCCTCCTCGAGGCGCCTGAGCAGCCCCGGGTCAGGGCTCGCGAAGGGCTCGATGTCCGGGTACAGGGGGCGCACGCTGGCGCTGCAGCCGCCCTCAAGCGGCGCGGTGACGGCCATGGAGACCATCTCCCAGACCTCATCGCAGCCCACCACCCCGGTCGGGCGCGCGTCAAAGGTGAGGCGCACCTCGTCGCAGATGCGGTTCTCGATGTCCCCGCCATGGATGGTCCCGAGGTTGAGCGTGGTATAGGGCACGCCAAAGCGCGGGTCGCGCCTTGCCATCAGCGCGTGGGCCACCCCCTCGAGGCGCCCGATGAGCCCCGGGCAGGCGAGGATGGCGTTGGCCCCCGCCGCGGGGTTGGAGGAGTGCCCGGCGCGGCCGCGCACGGTGATCTCCCCGGCCAGGTAACCCTTGTGGGCGGCAATGGGCACCAGCGAGGTCGGCTCCCCGACCACCACCAGGCTGGGGCTCTCGGCCCCCTCCAGCTCCGCAACCAGGGCACGCACCCCCGCCATGGAGGTCTCCTCATCGGAGGTGATGGCGATGGACAGCGGGCGCGGCGGCTCGCTCACCCGCTGGGCGAGGCTGAGCGCGGCGGCGATGAAGCCCTTCATGTCGCAGGCGCCGAGGCCATAGAGCCGGCCGTCCCGCTGGGTGAGGGTGTGGGGATCGGTTGACCAGGCGGCGGGATCGGCGGGCACGGTGTCGCTGTGGCCGCACAGCAGCAGGCCCCCGGGGCCGGCGCCGAGGCGCGCGAAAAGGCAGAGCTTGTCATCCGGGGCCTCCACGAGGCGCACCATGAAGCCATTGAGCTCGAGGAGGTCGGCGGCAAAGCCGATGAGGTCGCGGTTGCCCTCGTTGAGGCGGGGGTCGACCGAGCTGGCGGTGTGGCAGGCCACGAGGCGGGAGAGGATTTCCACGTATTCCAAAGCAAGTCCCCCCCTTTGCCGCGCCGGTCCCCACGATTATACACAGCATCAGCCCGCGGATGGCGATTTTTGGCCGCGCTTTTTTTAGTTGGGAAGCGCTTTTTTTGCTAAAATCCCGGGTTTGTCAGCGCAGGGCGCCCCCCTGCCCTTTCCCAGGCAAAACTGGGCCCACATTTAAGGAAGTCAAACCCATGTTGAAGGCTGCGGTCATCGGCGCCAGCGGCTACACGGGCCGTGAGCTCGTGGGCATCATCCTGCGCCACTCCCACCTGACCCTCTCCGGCACCTACGTCTCCCCCGGCAGCTCTGACGCCGGCAAGCGCCTGGGCGCCATCCACGGCGATCTCTACCACCGCACCGACACGGTGCTCGAGCCGCTCACCGATCCCGCCGCGGTGGGCCGCGCGGTGGACGTGGCCTTCCTTGCCACCGAGCACAAGGTCAGCCACGACCTCGCGCCCATCCTGCTCGAGGCCGGCTGCGCGGTCTTCGACCTCTCCGGCGCGCACCGGGTCAAGGATCCCGCCTTCTACCAGAAATACTACGGCTTCACCCATGAGCACCCGGAGGTGCTGGAGCAGTCCATCTACGCGCTCTGCGAGTGGTGCGACCTCACCCTGCTGCCCAAGCGGCAGATGATCTCGCTGCCCGGCTGCTACCCCACCGCGGCGCAGCTGGCGCTCAAGCCGCTCATCGACACCGGCCTCCTCGATCCCGCCCTGCGCCCGGTCATCAACGCGGTGAGCGGGGTCACCGGCGCGGGCCGCAAGGCCAAGCTGTCCAACTCCTTCTGCGAGGTCAGCCTCAACGCCTACGGCGTTTTCCAGCACCGCCACCAGCCGGAGATCTCCACCCACCTCGGGCGCGAGGTGATCTTCAACCCCCACCTCGGCAACTTCAAGCGCGGCATCCTCGAGACCATCACCTGCAAGCTCGCGGAGGATGCCACGGTCGAGCGCGTCAGCGAGGCCTACGCCACCTCCTACCGCGAGGACATGGCCCCGCTGGTGCGCCTCAAGACCGAGCTGCCAAAGCTCCAGGACGTGCAGGGGCTGCCCTTCTGCGACATCGGCTTCAAGATCGCCGACGGCTACATCGTCATCTGCTCGGCCATCGACAACCTGCTCAAGGGCGCGGCCTCCCAGGCGGTGCAGGCGCTCAACCTGCGCTACAACTTCCCCGAGACCGAGGGCCTGCTGTAATGGGCGCCCCGCAGGTCATCAAGCTCAGCGGCAAGGCGCTGCGCGACACGAAGGCGCTGCGCGGCCTGCTCGCCCTCGCCGCGCAGGGCTGCGATCACCCGCCGGTGCTGGTGCACGGCGGCGGCGTCGAGGTGGACGAGATCCTCACCGCCATGGGCTTTGCCGTGGAGCGCCGGGACGGCCTCAGGGTATCCCCGCGCGAGCAGATGCCCTACATCACCGCGGCCCTCGCCGGCATGTGCAGCCGCGGCCTGCAGGCCCTCGCCGAGGGCGAGGGGCTCAGGTGCGTGGGGCTGCTCTGCACCGACTGCGGCATCGCCACGGTCGAGCCCCTCGAGGGACTGGGCATGGTCGGATCGGCCGCCCCCGGCGACCCCTCGCTGCTCAACTACCTCACCGCCACCGGGATCACCCCCATCGTCTGCTCGGTGGGCATCCTCCGCGGCGAGGCCTACAACATCAACGCCGATGACGCCGCCCGGGCGGTCGCCATCGCCATGGGGGCGCCGCTCACCTTCATCTCGGACGTGCCCGGGGTGCTGGACGCGGGCGGGCTCCCCATCCCCCGCATCGACGCCGCCACGGCCGCGGCGCTGCAGGCGGACGGCACCATCAGCGGGGGCATGGCGGTGAAGATCCGGGCCGCCCTGGAAACCTCCCGCCGCACCGGCCGCCCGGTGCGCATCGCCTCGCTGGCTGGGGACGGCGCCGCCTCGCGCCTGCTCGGCGGACTCGATCTCGGCACGGCGGTGATAGGCTACTGAGAAACCCACATGGACACGCACAAGATTGGATTCACCATGGTGGACCGCCCCCAGGGCAAGTTCGCCAACACCTTCGCCGAGGGGCTGTTCAGCGAGGCGCTCAGCCTCCACGAGCGCCATGGGCTAAGCGGCGAGGAGCTCTCCAAGATCAAGCTCGCGCTTGACGAGATCACCGCCATCATGCATGAGCGCGAGAGCGAGGGCTTCACCGTCCGCCAGGCGCGGCTCTCGGACATCGACAGCATGCTCGAGATGATTTCCTACTGGGCCCAGCAGGGCGAGAACCTGCCCCGGCGGCGCGAGGATCTGGTGAGCAACGTCAGCAACTTCGCGGTCTGCACCGAGCGCGGCGTGGTCTGCGGCTGCGCCTGCATCTTCGTCTACGACTCCGGGCTCGCCGAGATCCGCTCCCTGGGCGTCTCGCCGCGCATCCAGCGCCAGGGCCAGGGGCGCGCCATCGTCGAGTTCCTGCTGCGCCGCGCCCACGCCATGGAGATCAGGAAGGTCTTTGTGCTCACCCGCAGCCCGGGGTTCTTCTCGCACGTGGGCTTCACCGCCACCACCAAGGAGGCGCTGCCCGAGAAAATCCTCAAGGACTGCGAGAAGTGCCACAAGAAGGAGCGCTGCGACGAGCTCGCCTATGAGTATGTTTTTGAGGATCTGAAATGACCAGGATTACCCGCCAGACCTTTGATGAGGTCATGTTCCCCTGCTACACCCCCATGGACATGGTGGTGGCGCGCGGCAAGGGCTCGCGCCTGTACGACACCGAGGGCCGCGAGTACCTCGACCTCACCGCCGGCATCGCGGTGAACGCCTTCGGGCACTGCGACGAGGGCCTGGTGGCCGCGATCGCGCGCGCCAGCGCCAACCTCATGCACACCAGCAACATCTTCACCAACACCTCGACCCTCGGCCTGGCTCTGGAGCTGACCGCCGCCACCGGCCTTGACCGCGCCTTCTTCGTCAACTCGGGCGCCGAGGCCAATGAGGCCGCGCTCAAGCTGGCCCGCCGCTATGCCTTTGACACCCATGGCAAGGAGAAGGACGAGATCATCTCCTTCAACGACAGCTTCCACGGGCGCACCCTCTTCTCCGTGACCGTGGGCGGCCACGAGGAGTACACCCGCGGCTTCGGGCCGCTGCCGGGGGCGATCACCCACCTGCCCTACAACGACTGCGAGGCGCTGCGCCGCGCCGTCTCCAGCCGGACCTGCGCCGTGATCCTCGAGCCCATCCAGGGCGAGGGCGGGATCCACCCCGCCACCGAGGAGTTCCTCAGGACCGCGCGCGAGCTCTGCGACCAGCACCAGGCGCTGCTCATCATGGACGAGATCCAGACCGGCATGGGCCGCACCGGGCACCTGCTCGCCTGCGAGCGCCACGGGGTGCGCCCGGACATCCTCACCCTCGCCAAGGCCCTGGCCGGCGGCCTGCCCATCGGGGCGGTGCTCGCGCGCGGCGAGGTGGCGATGCACCTGGTGCCGGGCACCCACGGCTCCACCTTCGGCGGCAACCCCCTCGCCTGCGAGGTGGCCCGCTACGCCCTCGGCCGCATCAATACCCCGGCCTTCCTCGCCCGCGTGGGCGAGGCCGGGCAGCGCCTCCGGGCAGGCCTTGAGGAGCTGGGCAGGCGCCTGGGTTGCTTCACCGAGGTGCGCGGCGCGGGATTGCTGCTGGGGGCCGAGCTCCAGGGGGAGCTTCAGGGCAAGAGCGGGGCCGTCCAGAGGGAGTGCTTCGCCGAGGGGCTGCTGATCCTGGTCGCCGGCCAGGGCGTGCTGCGCTTCACCCCGCCGCTCAACATCTCCGACCACGACATTGACGAGGCGCTCTCCATCCTCGGGCGGGTGCTCTCCCGCCACCGCGCGGGCTGACCCTCGGCCCGCGGCTGCGCCCCCTAGGGGGGGCGCAGCAAAAGTGTGATCTCTCCTAAAAATTGAAAAATTTGCGTCAATCTGACCGTGGGATGTGACTTTGCGCCCGCGGCACCATGATATATTTGCGTCATGTCTACCATGAGGTGGTGGGAATTCCCCCGGGTTTCCCACTGATGAATAAATGCCAGATCACCGCAAACTGCTGACCCCCACTGCCCAGTCCTTCTCCATCTTCTCGGTCTTCTCCCAGCGCATGACCAAGTCCGACGCGCGCATTGCCAACTACACCGCCGAGCACTTCCACGAGGTGATGTCGATGACCATCTCCGACCTGGCCAAGGGGATTGGGGTCTCGGAGATCACCGTGTCGCGCTTTTGCCGCAAGCTGGGGCTGCCCGGGCTGCAGGCGCTCAAGATCTCACTGGCCGGGACCTCGCCCAACTTCGACTTCGTCAGCGACATCTCCGAGCACGACAGCAACGAGCAGATCACCTCCAAGATCTTCAAGAGCATCGAGGAGGGACTGGACAAGACCCTCAAGCTCATCAACTTCCGCGCCATCGACCAGGCGGTGGACATCATGTCCAGCCGCCCGCGGCTGCTGCTCTTTGGCTATGGCAACTCGGCAACCGTGGCACTGGACCTGGCCACCCGCCTGGTGCGGCTGGGATTCAGTACCGAGATGTCCTCCGACCCCCACCAGCAGGTGACGCTCGCCGAGATCTGCGATCCCGACCGCACCGCGGTGCTGGCCATCTCCCACACCGGCAGCTCCAACAACCTCGTGGAGAGCCTCTCCATCGCGCGCTCCCGCGGCTGCAAGGTGATCCTGCTCACCAGCCACGAGCGCTCCCCCGCGGCCAATGAGGCCGACGTGGTGCTGCTCGGGGTCGGCCCCGAGGTCACCAACAACTCCGAGGCCACCGTCTCGCGCCTGGTGCAGATGGCGGTCGGCGACGCACTCTACACCAAGCTCTCGCTGATGAACCCCAAGCTCTACAGCGCCAGCATCAACCGCATGCGCGACGGCATCGCCCGCCTCAAGTCCTAGTCCGCCCCCAGCGCCCCGTGCCGCAGTGTGTAGAAGGCGCCGCGGCCCACCCCGTGACCCATGACCAGTCCCTGCCTGGCAAGCGCCGCCATGTGGTAGCGCACGGTGCTGCGCGGCGCGCTGAGCTCGCCCATCAGCTCCCCGGCGCTGATCCGCCCCCGCTCGCGCAACAGCGCCAGGATTTGCGCGGGCAGTCCGTCCTGCGCGGGCCCCGCGGACACCTGGCCGGACTCCAGGCGCCTTGAGAGCGTAAGCGCGAGCCCGTGGAGCACGCTGATGAGCAGCGCGGTGGCGCTGCGCGCGAGATCCGCGTCCGGCACGGTGCGCAGCGAGAGCTCACCGAGGCCCGAGCGCACCTCAAGCAGCGCCCCCTCAAGGCAGGCCATGCGAATGAAGGGCATCCCGCCGCGCTGCAGCGCCGCGCGCAGCGAGAGCGCCGCCATGCAGAGCGGAAAGCAGGCGTGGGACGGCGAGGCGAGCGCATGGCAAAAGAGCAGTGCCGCGGGCGCGAGGCCCAGCACCCGCTGCCCGGCAAGGTCGCGGTCAAGGCCATCGAGCAAGGCGGAGTCGGCGCCGCCCATGCACTCGTCATTGGAGGAGCTGAGGCAAAAATTGCCGACCTCAAGGCAGGGCTGGTCGTGATCGAGATCCGGGGGCGCGCTGGGCTCCAGGCCCTGCAGCAGGCCCGAGTAGAGCCCATCGAGCAGCTGCGCCTCGATGCGCAGGTCCGCGCCCTGCCCGCTCAGCCCTTTCAAGACAGTAATATAATTATGCTTATATGTAGAGACACGCTTTGGATCAAGGAATCCATTATCCGTACAAAGAAAAGATGGGTCTAATTTAACGGCCGTTTCAGCGGCAGCCTCCTCAGCCTCATCCCGCAAGGTCAAGGCGAACTTGGGATCATCGCGTTCCACCAACGCCATTGAGCAATTAATCTCTACAATTTCAGTAAGTTCCTTGACCAGAGGCAAAGGCAGGCTGAAATCGTAAACATCCTTATTAATGATCATTTAGTCACCATTCATGTTCATTAACTTATCATTATTTCACTATAACTTCGTATTTACTGCTCATTAAACTTTGCATTTATGCTCATTTACTATTGCATTCTTGCTCATTTAAATATGCTTCTTGGTGCATTCTAGGTTAGAAAATGCACCTTAACAAGCATTATTAAGCGCATACAAATTATTTGCAGTCACTTTATTAATCCACTTAATAAAACAAATAATAGGCTGGCACTTTGGGGCAACCCTGCGTGCTAAACTGCCGCCATAACCATATAAGGAGGCCCCGATGATCCCCGATCTGAGTGCCCGCCACGCGACCCTGTCGCGCCTGATGCTGGAGATCCTCTACGGCAAGCGCTACGTGGAGATGCTCTTCCATATCATTGACCACACCCCCTTGCACCGCCTCTGGCTCTCCGACCCTGGCCGCATCAGCAAGGGCTCCAGCAGCCTCGGGCTCTCCTCAGGGCTCCCGGACTTGCTGCCCTGCGCCCTCTATGAGTGCACCCGCGCCCTTGCGCACACCCTGCGCCTCACCTTCACCCTCGACCTGTCGCTGCGCATCATCGTGCGCGCCCCGCGCCACAAGGAGCCGCTCAGCGACACCGAGGCGCTTGAGACCCTCGATGGCGCCATCGCCCATGAGCAGGGCCGCCGCGCCTCGCGCACCCTCCCTTACCTTATGGAGATGCGCACCCTGATTGCCGCGCAGGGGCCAGGTGCCCCCGGCCCGGGGGGTGGCGCCCCCGATCCCGGGGCGGCGCTGCCCCAGTGGATGGGCGCGCTGCTGGGCCCGGGCGACAGCGCCGCCGCCGAGGCACCCGGGGCGGATCAAGAGGCCGATGGGCAACGCGCCCAGATCCTGCCCCCACTGAGCCCCTGCCTTGAGGAGCCCGAGGCGCTCTTTCGCCCCGCCCTGGCCCCCATGCCACTTCACTGCTGCCTCGAGTCCCCGGAGGCGCTGTTACCTGCCCCGGGCGGCCCCGCGCCCCAGGGCCGCAACGCGCCCGCCCCCCAGGAGGCAGTGGAGACCGGCAGTGCCCAAGGGCCCCTTGCCTGCTGTCTGGAGGAGCCCGAGGCACTCCTTGCCGCCGCCCAGGGCCCCGCGCCGCTTCACTGCTGCCTCGAGTCCCCGGAGGCACTGCTTGCCGCCCTCCATTTCCCCCGGCCCGGCCGCCAGGGCGCCCCTGAGGAAGATTCAGGGCACCGGATCCGCCCCCGCCGCACCATTGGGCCGCGCGTGCCCCGGCGCGCCCTGGACCCGCGGATCACCCTGACCCTCAAAATCAAGGGTTGCGTCGCCCACGGCCACTTCAACGGTGACGGCAGCTTCACCCTGATGGGCGGATCCACCCTGGCCCGCACCCCCGCCCGGCAGCCCCCAGGGCCCACGCTGCGCGACCGCGCGCGCCATGCCGCCCAGATCAGCGACGACTTCACCCTGCTCTCCGACCTCACCTTCGGCAGCGTCTCCGCCGCCGCCAAGTTCGTCTCCTTCTCCAGCATTGACGGCACCACCCGCTGGAAGGATCCCGAGGGCCGCAGCGTCGCCGAGCTCATCCTCGGCAAGGGCGGCAACTAGCGGCGCAAGCGGCAGCCGCTTGCCGCCCCCAGTCCCCTTCCCTCCCTTTTACCCTTGCCCCGCCTTCCAAAAAATCTACCTGCTTTTCATTATGTTGCCAGGATAAAAGCTCCTCTCCCCTGAGACTTGGCACAAAAATTCCATCTCCTTGGTCACTACAACAAAAAGGTCCCCACAGACGGGATCAGCAATGGAGAGAGAAACCATGGCACTTTACGTCAACACCAACATCTCGTCGCTGGACTCACAGCGGCGCCTCGCGACCGCGACCTCGTCGCTTGACACCTCCTACCAGCGCCTGTCCTCGGGCCTGCGCATCAACTCGGCAAAGGACGACGCCGCCGGCCTGCAGATCTCAGACCGCCTCACCGTGCAGATCGAGGGCCTCAACCAGGGCAACCGCAACGCCAATGACGGCATCGCCCTCTGCCAGACCATCGAGGGCGCGCTCGACGAGACCACCTCGATGCTCCAGCGCATCCGCGTGCTCGCCCTGCAGTCGGCCAACGGCACCAACTCCCAGGC
>JAILEI010000207.1 GCA_024688225.1 Succinivibrionaceae bacterium | reverse complement strand
TACTGGTGGGTGGTGATGGCGGAGCTGACCACCGAGAGGTCGCGGAAGGCCGCGAGGCCCGAGAAGTCATAGGCGGTGGGGGCGAGCGCGGAGAGCGCCTGGGCCACGGCCGCGGAAGAGCCTGAGAAGTCCACCGCGCTGATGAGCGACTGCATGTCGCCCGTGGCCTCGGAGGAGATGTGGTAGAGCGCGTGGCCCACGCTGGCCTCGGAGGCGTTGCGCCCATGCCTTGAGTAGGCGTCCTCAGGGCGCTCCACGGTGATGGTGGGCGAGTACTTCTTGCTGCCTGACACTGCAAAGTCGAGGGTGGGGGAGGAGTCGAGGATGGAGACCTGCCCAAAGTCGCCTGTGATGGTGCCGCCTGAGACCGCGTTGACGCTGATGCTGGAGCCGTCCCGGTAGAAGCCCTGGGCGGTGCGCAGCGCCAGGGTGCCGGCAAGGCTGGCCGCGCCGCCGCTGGCAATAGTGACCGAGGAGGTGGCGCCGCTGGGGCTGAACCCGAGTTCCAGCGTGGCGCCTGCCTCGTTGGTGAAGGTGCCTTGCACGGTGGCGCCGCTGCCCGTGAGCGAGAGGGTGGCCGAGTTGGTGAGATCGAAGGTCTCGACGCTGCCCGTGACGGTGAGCCTGCCCCCGTGGTGGCGCATGAGGATGGACTTTGATCCGCGGATGGAGCCGTTGATGGTGGAGTTGAAGGCGCTGTCGGCGGCGCCGGTGGAGGTGCCGTCGGCGTTCACCCCATAGCCAGTGTTGAGCAGGGTGTAGAGATCGGTGGGGGCATCGTTGCTCAAAAGGTCGCTCTCGGGATCCCAGTCGGAGACGATGTCGCCCTCAATGGCCGCGCCCGTGAGCAGGTTGATGGTGTCGACATAGGCGTTGCTCGAGGCATAGATCGCGGCGGCGCTGCCTGAGACCGTGCCGGAGATGTTGAGATCCTTGACCAGCGCCCCGTCGAGGTTGAGCTCATAGCCGCTGCCGTCCGTGCCGCTGATGGCGACGTTGCCGTAGTACTTGGTCTTGCTGCCTGAGAGGGTGCGGATGTAGGAGCCGCGGTACTCGATTTGGTTGGAGCAGAGGTTGTCCCCAAAGTCGAGGCGGATGCCATAGCCGCCCTCGCCGGTGGCCTCCACGGTGCCCGCGAGGTTGAGCACGTGATCCTTGCCATAGGCCACCAGCACGCCGTAGCCATGGCTGCCGTTGGCGCTGACCGTGACCCCCGCGGGGACGGTGAGGGTGGAGGCCGAGCCGTCGATGCGGATGCCGTTGGCGCCCTCGCCCGAGGCGCTGATGTTGGCGAGCTGGGTGACATTGGCCCTTTTGCCGTAGACGTGCAGGCCGATGCCGAGGGTGGCGGAGCTGCTGAAGCCCACGCTGTTTTCCACGATTTGGTCGTCCTTGAAGATGGTGCGGCCAAAGAAGCGCGAGCGGTCGAACTCATAGCCCAGATCCTGCAGCAGCGCGAGCTCGGGCTCCATGAAGATCGAGATGTTGCGGTAGCCCTGGTGGCTCATCATGCTGCGCTCGAGCTCGAGGTGCGAGAGGTCGAGGGTGGTGAACTCAAAGCCCTCGATGGGGATGCCCGCGCCGCCCGTGACCTCGTCGACCTGGGTGCCGTGGAAGTAGACCAGGCCCTCGGATCCGGTGTCGCCGATGTAGAAGGTGTCCGCATCGGGATCGCTGAGGGTGTCACTTGCGGAGAGGTACTCAATCTTGCCCACCTCGCCTAAGGCGGTGCCGAAGCGATCGTAGAGGTGGTTGTCAAAGACGGACCACATCTGGACCTCCTTGGCCTCGGTCCTCGATCCGTAGATGCTGGCAAAGGAGAGCACGCCCAGGGCGTGCCCCATCTCATGGACCATGGTCGACCAGATTTCGTTGTCGCGGGAGAGCGTGGAGGGATAGTCATTGGCGCCCGGGCTGTCGATGATGCCGATGTTGACGATGGCGGGGTTTTCCATGGCCTTGCCCAGCTGCAATGCGGCCATCAGCCCGGTGTGGATGTTGCCCACCTCCTCGTCATCGTTGGGGGTGGAGCCGCAGGAGGCGTTGTTCTCCTCCTCGAAGGCGCCGATGTTGAAGGGGGCGGGGGTGCTGTTCTGGGCGCTGTCCCCGAGCACCTCGGCCCAAAAGGCCGCGGCGCGCTCGATTTCGTCCCGGTACTGGGAGCTGAGGTCATAGGTGGAGATGCCGCTGTGCCCATCGCCAGGGTGGGGGTCATAGGTCCCGTCGGTGGTGTCAAAGTAGCGCAGCTCGAAGATGGCGTTGCCATTGGGGGAGTTGACGGTGCGCACCTCATAGGCCAGGGCGGGGTTGGCGGCAAGCAGGGCCAAAACGGCCGCCGCCAGCGGGGTCAGTGCGGGCATCTTTTTGTTATTCATGTTTTTTATCCTGTGCGTGTGATTTTGGTCTGCCAATTATACTGATTTGTGGGCAGGGAATTCATCACTGTGCCAGCAAATGTGCTGCCAGGGTGCGGCTGCCCGAGGGGGGCAGCCATGGGGACGATGATCCTTCCTGCATTATCGTTCCGTACTACGGACTAATAAAGGGGTAGGATCATCCCAGTCAAAGCAAGGCGGGCACCTGCCCAGGGAGGAAGAAATGCAGCAAGGCAGCAAGCGGATCCTCATGAGCCGCATCGCGGTCCCGGATGGCGGCACGCTCAGGCGCCTGGTGCGCTTCATGATTGAAAAGGACGGGCCGCACTGCGACCTCTCGCGCCTTGACGTCTCAAGGGTGGCGGACATGTCAGGGCTCTTTGAGGGCATGGACTTTCAGGGCGACATCTCAGGCTGGGATGTCTCCCATGTCACCAGCATGGCGCGCATGTTCAAGGGCTCGACCTTCAACGGCGACATTTCAGGCTGGGATGTCTCCAAGGTTGTGGACATGTCTCACATGTTCGCAGGCGACACCAGCTTCTCAGGCGATCTCTCGGGGTGGCGGGTCGGCAAGGGCTGCCTGCTTGAGGGCATGCTCGAGGGCTGCGCAGGCGCCGTGCCCCCGGGCGCTGCAGAGTAGGGGAAATGGACCAGGGCACCTGAGGGGCGAGCCCTGGGTTACCTGGCAAAATCCTCGAGGTGCCCGGCGATGGCCTCGAGCAGCCTGACTTGCTGCAAGGTCTCCTCGAGGGCAAATTCCATGGGCATCTCTGAGGTGTAGCCGTAGATGGCCACGTACTTTTGCAGGAAGTCCCCGGCGCTCTTGCCATGGGCCAGCCAGTCCTTTTGCAGCTGCACGAGGCTGTTCTGGCAGTCGCGGCTGGGGCAGGCCTTCTTGGCCCTGGCCATGCCCTCCCTGAGCCGGGCATTGAGGTATTCCATTGCCTGGTCAAAGCAGGCCTTCGAGTCGTACCTGACCCGGGCCGCGCCCATGCACTGGTCGTAGCCGGGGGCAATTTCCTGGTGCCTCACCAGGTCATACCCCTCGGGGATCCGGACCTGGTAGGTCAGGCCCTGGGGATCCACGAAGTCAAACTCCTGGACTGGGCCCTGCCTGCCGCCTGCGAGTGCGGGATGGGCGGCGCAAAGGAGGGCGGCAAGCGCCAGCGTGGATAGGTGGTGCATGGGGATGGTGCTCCGCTTGGTGGCCTTAGGTCCCTGCTGCCCGGGGGTGCCGGGGCAGTCCTGCCCATAGGTTGCCAAAAAATCAGCCGCGCGGGGCCATTGCTTCCAAAAACTGTGACGGATCCCCATATATATATGGGGGGATGCGGTAGCGGGCAACGGCCCTTGCTATAATCCGCGGTCCCAGCAACAGTTTCAGGCACAGGAGGCAGCCATGGGCAAGGGAAGGAAGAGGAAGGTGGGGGCGGCAGAGCCGCCGCGCCAGCGCAACTTTGTGCAGGAGCACGTCATGCAGTGCACCGCGCCGCAGGTCTTCACCGATCGCAAGCGCCGCGCCAGGGCCGGCTATGAGAAGCACCGTGCGCGGCTGCTGCGGGCGGATGGCCCCTGGGCAGGGTGGGGCACCCTTTTTGGAGAGCGCCGCACCCTGCCCAGGGACCTGCCCAATCTTTGAGCATGA
>JAILEI010000206.1 GCA_024688225.1 Succinivibrionaceae bacterium | reverse complement strand
CGCCGCCGCCATCCCCACCGGGACGGCAAGCAGGATCCCCGCCAGCACCGCCACCACCAGCGCCTTGGCGCCAAAAATGCCGATTTCGGCCAATGCGTCAATCATGTCCTTCCCCCCTCATGCCCGGCGCCACCTCCTCGTGGCCCTGGGCGGTCAGGCGCACCCCATCGTCATCAATGATGATGAGGCGCGAGCGGAACAGCGAGCCAATGGCCATCTTGTAGCGGCGCTTTGAGATGTGCAGCGCCCGCTCCACCTCATCGGGGGTGGAGCGATCGGAGAGCGGCAGCCGCCCGCCCGAGTGGGCGATGGCCATCAGCACCCGGCGCGCGTCCCCCTCCACCCCGTGCTGCCCGGGCTCCTGGAGGGTGATGTCGAGGCGGCCGTCGGGGCGCACCTCCTGGATGTAGCCGTCGATCCGGCGGCCAAAGCGCACCTCGTCGCGGATGTCGCTGGAGTAGACCAGGCCATAGTAGCGATCGTCGACCACCACCCTGATCCCGAGCTCAGTGCGGGAGATGGGCACCGCCACCACCCGGTCGCCATGGCGGTAGCGCCCGCGGGGGGCGAAGTCGCTCAGGTAGCGCCCGAGGCGCTGGGTGGCAAAGAGGCGGTCATAGTCATCGCGCGCCACCAGGATGATGGGCTCGTCGCCGATAAAGTAGCGCGAGCGCTGCTCGGACACCGGGAAGATGAGATCCTTGGGCAGGCCGTTGTCGAGGAACAGCGTGCCGCGGCGCTCGTCGATGACCTTGAGGCGGCCCACGCAGCCGCACTCAAGGTAGGGATGGCGGGCCGTGGCAAGGACGCGCTCCTCGTCACGGTAGCAAAACACCCGCAGGGGGTCCCCGGCCGCGAGATCCTCAGGCAGCTGGCTGCGGGGCACAAACAGCGGGCCGTACTCCCCGCCATCGACCATCGCCCCCTGGGGGGTGATCTCCAGGGTGCGCCGCCTGACCATCATTCCCAGGACCAGGCGATCCTGGCCCTCATCCCGCTCGCTGTCCATGTCCATTACCCCCTGCTCCCTGAAAACCGCAAAAAAAACCACCGGCCCTTGTCGTTGGCTGGTGGTCTTCGTAAGTCCCGGACGGGACTAGAGGCGCTGGAAGTCGAGATGGATGACGCGCGAGGAAACCGGGTGGCGCTGGGCCTCGACCGGCTTGACCTTGATGGCGCCACGGCCCTCGATCTCGAGGGTGACCTCGTCCTTGTAGAACTCATCCTTGAGCATGGCGAGAATCAGCTTCTTCTCGTCCAGCGCAATTGAAATGGTGCCCTCATCGCCCTTGGCGGCGACAATGGCCGGGATCTGCCCGTCCCGACGAAGGCGGCGGCTCGCACCTCTCCCGTTCTCGGTGCGGACTTTAGCATTGAGTGTAATTGCCATAGTTGCATTCTCTTGGGTTGAACATATGCGCCCTGCGACCAAGGCGCGCGGCGATTATAGCAGTTTTTTTAGGAATGGGGCACCTAGGGCCATGCCCGCATTCCCCCCGGCCTAGAGCAGGAAGGCATCGGCAGCCCTGGCCATGCCATACCCACCCAGCACCAGCCACAGGTAGAGCAGCGCCGCCAGCAGGAAGGGCTTGGCCCCCGCCTTCCTAAAGCTGGAAAAGCTCGTTTCCATGCCGAGCGCGGCCATGGCGACCGTCAGCAGGAAACTGTCGCAGAGGTTGATGGCCGCCCCCACGGCGACCGGCGGCTGCCACAGGGAATTGAGGCAGATGGCGAGCAGGAAGAGCAGCGCAAACCACGGCAGCCGCAGGCGGCGCGGCGCCTCCCCCGCCAGCGGCTGCGGCCCCTGGCGCCCCGCCCGATCGGCAATGACACTCAGGATGATGAGCACCGGCACCAGCATGGTCACGCGGATCATCTTCACGATGATGGCATTGCCGGCAATGCCGCCCCCCATGGCATGCCCCGCCCCCACCACGTGGGCCACCTCATGCAGCGTCGAGCCGGTATAGATGCCCATCGCCTGTTCCGAAAGGCCAAGGATGCACAGCCTGTAGAGCGCCGGGTAGAGGAACATCGACAGCGTCCCAAAGAGCACCACCGTGGCCACCGCCACCGCGGTCTGGTAGGGCTTGGCCCGGGTTGCCGACTCCGCCCCCAGCACCGCAGCCGCGCCGCATACGGCTGAGCCCACCGCCGTGAGCAGGGCCGTGCCGCGATCCATGTTCAAAAGCCGCCCGAGCCCCACCCCCAGGAGGATGGTCACCGTCACCACGGTGGCGTCGATGGCAAGCGTGGGCAGCCCCACCCCCAGGACATCGCCCAGGGTCAGCCGGAAGCCATAGAGGATGATGCCCAGGCGCAGGATGCGCTTGGAGCAAAAGGCAATCCCTAGCGCCCAGTCAGCGGGCATGGCGCCACTTAGGGTGTTGGCATAAGCCATCCCCAGGGCAATCCCCAGCACCATCGGGCTGATGGAGAGTTCCTTTAGGGGCGGCAGTTCCCCGAGGCAAAAGGCGGCGCAGGCAATGAGGCAGGCAAGCAACGCCCCGCCCAGCCCCCCCGTGTGCGCCCGGACTGGGGTCAAGGTCATGTTCATGGTCACCTCCATGGTTGTGGTTTACGCGGCCATGCTATGACAGGTTTATAATAAATAAAAATGATATATTTTTATGAATACATAAATATTAATTATGTTTCTGGACCAGAAAACCCTCACCCTGCTTGCCGTGATTGAGGAAGGCGGCATCACCCGCGCCGCCGCGCGCCTGCACCTCACCCAGCCTGCCGTCTCCACCCAGGTAAAGGAAATGGAGCGCGAGCTCGGGCTGCAGCTGTTCTCAAGGAGCGGGCGGGCCCTCGTGCCCACGGACGCGGCGCTTGGGCTGTACGAAAAGTGCCTGGTGATGCGCAATGACGCCGAGAAAATCCGCGCCTCCCTGGCAGCGGCGGGATCCAGGGGGCGCTCCTACCGCTTCGGTGCCACCCTGACCGTGGGCGAGTACGTGATCCCAGGGCCGCTGGCGCGGCTGCTCAGGCGCGATCGCGCGCTTGGCGCCACCCTCATCATCGGCAATACCGTCCACCTGCTCGAGGAGTTGCGCAACGGGACAATTGACTTTGCCCTGGTGGAAGGCAGCGTGCCGCCTGGGGGACTTGAGATCAGGCGCTTCTCCTCGGTGCCCTTCATCGGGGTATGCCACGCAGGGCACCCCTTGCCCCCTGGGCCCATCACCCTCAGATCCCTTTTGGGCGAGTGCCTGGTATGCCGGGAGGAGGGCAGCGGCACCCGCAACATCCTCGAGTCGCGGCTGGCTGGGGAAAACCTCACCATTTCATCATTCAAGCGGGTGGTGGTGGCAGGGGGCATGCACGCCATCCTGCTGATGCTAAGGGAGGATCTTGGGATCTCCTTCATGTACGCCCCGGCGGCGCAGGCCTACATTGAGGCGGGGAGCCTCAGGCAAATCGAGATTGCGGACTTCGCCATCCACCACGATTTCTCCTTTGTCTGGCAGAAGGGCAGCGCCCTTGCGGATGAGTACGAGGCCTTCATGTCAGGCCTGCTGGGTTGCTGCTGATCCCCAGGGGATCAGGTGATTCCCGGCATGTTACTGGAGTCACCATTGCCCTTGGTTCCTGAGCGTCAAAAAGGTGGAGTCTTTCAACCGCAGGGGACACCCCCAAGGTTTTGGCGATCAGGATGTTGACGCGGCAATCACCACACTTGGCCCGCCATCCCTGGCCAGCCCCTCGCGCGCAATATTTGCTCCCAGCTGATCCTGGCCTCATTCCCAGGATCAGCCTCGGCACTCCCCACATATTCATCCATCAGCAAAGGCCCCAATCCCCCCATGCCGCAACCAATTCATTTATTGGGCCTCCCCCTCCCTTTTCTTCCCCGGCAGCTCCTCCCACATCCCCTGAACCAGCTCACAAAGAAACTCCCGGTTATCCACGTTATCAACCAGGATCATCTCCTTGGCCGCTGCATACGGCAGTTCCCGCGGCGCATTTGGCATCAGCCTCACTGCCGCCGGGTCTGGCTTGACCTGCAGCTGGTCATCGTATATCCCGCCAAACACCTTCCCGCGACAATAAAGGATGCATCCCCCCATCATCGCAGGGCTGCTGACCTCACCCAATCCTGACAATTGCTCCAGGACAGAGCCAAGGCACTCCCTTGCCGATGCCATGCCACCCCCTATCCTTTCCCGAGCCTGGGGGAATTTTTACCGTTCACCGGTTCCCCTGGCGCAAGGGAATCCCTTCACCACACCATCTATAAAAGCCCCAGGCCCGCGTGCCTTGCCCCCACCTTGCTGATGGCAAGGGAAGCGGCAATGATTACCTTAATGCCAGCCCCATCCCCTCACCTGCCCTTTGGCCGGGCAGCGCCTTAGGGGGGACTGCAGTCACTTCCTGGCTTATCCTGGTGCCAGCCCAAAGCAGGCGGGCCCGGGTTTTTGCCCCGGGCCCGCCAGTCTCAGGCATCGCCTGCTAGTAGCGGATGCTGCTCATCTTGGAGAGCTTCTTGAGGTTGTGCCAGGCCTCGATCTGGCGCCAGGTGCCAGTGCGCCCGCGGGTGATGAGCGAGTGGGTGACCGCGTAGTCGCCCTTGTAGTGCACCCCGTCCACCAGCTCGCCGTCGGTGATGCCGGTGCCGGCAAAGAAGCACTCGCCCTTGACCAGGTCATCGATGCCGTAGACCCTGGAGAGGTCAAAGCCATCCGCCTCGACCAGGCGGCGCTCGTCATCGGTCTGCGGGTCAAGGCGGATGAGGAACTGGCCGCCCGAGCCCTTGGCCGCGCAGGCGGTGACCACCGCCTCCGAGGTGCCGCCCGCGCCAATCATCATGTCCATGTCCGCATGCGGGTTGAAGGCCAGGAGCGCGCCGACGATGTCGCCGTCGCGGTGCAGCGAGATCTGGGCGCCCACCGCGCGGATCTCGTTGATGAGCGCCTCATGGCGGGGGCGGTCCAGCACGAAGATCTTGAGGTCGCGCACGTCCTTGCCCATCGCCTTGGCCATCGCCTGAAGGTTGTCCTTGACCGGGGCGTTGAGATCCACCACCGCGGCGGCCTCGGCGCAGACCGCCATCTTGAAGGCGTAGCGGCTGTGCAGCGGGGAGAACATCGCGCCGCGGGTGGCCATCGCCACCACCGACATGGCGTTGTGGTGGCCGCGCGATGCCGACTGGATGCCGTCCACGGGGTCAAAGGCCACGTCGACCTCCAGGCCGTCGCCAAAGCCAACCTGCTCGCCATCGTTGAGCATCGGGGTCGGGTTCTTGGGGTTCTTGCTGGTCACCACCGTGCCCTTGATGTGCAGTGACTGGAAGGCGATGCGCAGCGCGTCAGAGGCCGCCTCGCTCATGTCATCCGGATCGCCGCGCCCCACGTAGCGCGCCGAGACTAGCGCCGCCGCCTCGGTGATCCTGACCAGATCGAGGGCGATGTTCCTGTCCGCAAGATGCTGCGATGAAGACATTTGTTCTGCTCCTTCAATTGCCCAGAGGCGCAAGTTCCCGCGCCGATCCACCCATTCTACTTGCCAGTGGAAAAAAATTTGTGTTAGGCCTCTCAATTTCCCCAAATTCAGTGCCCGCAAGGATCGGGGATTTTCCCCTTGCCAACCCGGGGTTTTGTGGCAGAATTGCCTTTCCGCAAGTTTTTCCGCCACCGCTTGGACACAGGAGGCCCCATGGCAGACTTTGACCGCCCCACCAAGGAGAAGTCCTTCATCGAGATAGCGCAGGCGGTTTCGATGCGCTCCACCTGCCTGAGGCGCCGCTACGGCGCGGTCATCGTCTCCCGCGACGGGCGCATCGTCTCCACCGGCTACAACGGCGCCCCGCGCCACCGCAAGAACTGCTGCGACATCGGCTCCTGCCTGCGGGTCGCCCAGGGGATCGCCCCCGGCACCCACTACGAACTCTGCCGCGCGGTGCACGCCGAGGCCAACGCCATCATCAACGGCAACCCGCTCGACATCGTGGGCGGCACCCTCTACCTCGCCGGCACCGACGCCGACACCAACCTCCCCACCCCGCACATCAGCCCCTGCGCGATGTGCAAGCGCCTCATCCTCAACGCCCAGATCGAGCGGGTGGTGATGCGCAACCAGGACGGGGAGCTCATCTCCATCAACCCCATCGACTGGGATGACGACACCCCCGGCACCCCCGGGCAGGAGGGCCGGTAGCATGCAGCCCCTGCCCACCCATGACGAGATCCTCGCCCACGAGGGCGTCATCTTCGACCTCGACGGCACGCTCATCGACAGCGAGCCCCTGCACATCCGGGCCTGGAACGCCATCGCGGCGGACATCGGCATCCCCGAGCGCGACCTCGCCTGGGCCAACCGCATCGGCGGCATCAGCACCATCGGCATCGCGCGGCTGCTCATCGAGGAGTATGGGCTCAAGGACGCCGATCCCGCGATCATCGCCAGGCGCAAGACCCAGACCTACATCGAGCGCTTCCTGCCCCTGGTGCCGGCCTTCCCCAAGACCTGCGCCCTGCTCATTGAGTGCCACGAGGCGGGCCGCCGGGTCGCGGTCGCGACCGGCTCGCAGCTGCGCGAGACGGAGGACCTGCTGCAAAGGCATGGGCTGGCGGCCCACGTGGACGCGGTGGTGACCTCGGACCAGGTTAAAAACCCCAAGCCCGCCCCCGACACCTACCTCGAGGCCGCCAGGCGCCTCGGGGTGGATCCTGGCCGCTGCATCGCCTTTGAGGACACCGATCTCGGGCTCTCGGGGATTGCCGCCGCCGGCATGCTCGGGGTCAAGGTCAGGGGCGGGGAGCTGGTGCCCCGGGACTAGCCCTCCACCCCCTGGAGGGCATCCTCGAGGAGGGGCAGCGGATCCATGCCCTCGCGGTACGAGGAGAGCAGGCGCCGGTAGCGCCGCGCCCCGGGGCGGCCGGGGAAGGCGTTGAGCATGGGGCGCACCACCCGCGCGAAGGGCATGCCCCCGGTGAGCTCGGCCTCGGCAAGTTCCAGCAGGCGCGCCTTGCACTCCCCAAGGCTGGGCGCTGCCGTGCCGTCCCCGAAGATCTCCCCATCCACCCGGGCAATGAAGAGCGGGTTGTCCATCAGCTCGCGCCCCAGCATCACCCCGTCCGCATGCCCGAGGTGGGTGAGGCACTCCCCGACGCTGTGGATCCCGCCGTTGACCGTCACGAACAGCCCCGGGAAGCGCTCCTTGACCAGGTAGGCCCGCCCATAGTCGAGGGGCGGCACGCTGCGGTTCTCGCGCGGGGAGAGCCCATGGAGGATGGCCTTGCGGGCATGGACGGTGATGGCGTTGCAGCCGCAGCGCTGCGCCAGCGCCGCCAGGGACAGGGTGAACCCCTCGCTGTCACAGTCATCCACCCCAATGCGCACCTTCACCGACAAAGGCACCCGGACCGCCTGGCGCATCGCCCCAAGGCATGCGGAGAGGCGGGGCAGATCCTTGAGCAGCGCCGCCCCAAAGCCCCCGCACTGCACCTGCTCCGAGGGGCAGCCGGCATTGAGGTCGATGGCGTCATAGCCCAGATCCTCCCCCACCCTCGCCGCCTCGGCCAGTTCCCGGGGATCGGCGCCCCCCAGCTGCAGCGTGAGCGGGCGCTCACTCGGGTGGAAAGCGGCCAGGCCCACCTTGCCCCGGGCCAGGGCGCCGGCCGGGATCATCTCGGTGTAGAGCATGGCATGGCGGGAGAAGGCGCGCAGCAGCCGCCGAAAGGCGCTGTCGCTCACGTCCAGCATGGGCGCGCTGCTCAGGCGCCTGGGGTCAGGGGAATGCATGGCAAGGCCGGCCCCGCGCGGGGCCGGGGTTCCTAGACCAGGCCGGCCGCGCGCAGGTTGCCGAGCGCCACCGGCGAGACGTAGCGGGGGTTGAACTCAGGCAGCGACGCCGCCATCTCGCGCACCTTGTCCTTGAGCAGCTTGGTCTCGGACTCGTCGGGCAGCATCAGGAACTTGCCGATCGCCTCGCCGATCTCGGCGAACTGGTTGGGCTGCAGGCCGCGCGTGGTCAGGGGCAGCGTGGAGAAGCGGATCGCGTCGGCGCGCTGGCCGGGATCCTGGGTAAGCATGTTGCAGATGCGGGTGCGCACCCCGGCGTCGGCCAGGATCTCCTGGGCGCCGCGCGAGGAGATGGCGCAGCTGCGGGTGTCAATCATCACCAGGTGGGTCTCGGTGCCCCCGCAGAGGATGGTCATGCCCCCGCGGCGGAGGCCCTCGGCCAGCACCCGGGCGTTGTTCATCACGTCATTGACATAGGCGCCGTAGGTCTCGTCCTGCAGCTCGCGCAGGCGCGCGCTCAGCTCCACCAGCTTGGAGGAGGGCAGGCCGATGTGGCGGGAGTTGGCCATGATCCGCTCCACGGAGCGGGCGTACTCGGACTTGGTGAGGATCACCGAGGTCTGGGGGCCCTGCAGCGCGCCGAGGGTGCTGAAGGTCACGATGTCGGCGAAGGGGAAGGGCGAGGGAATGGCATGGCCGGCGATGAGGCCGCAGGTCTGTGAGATGTCACACCAGAGCACCGCGCCCACCGCGTGGGCAATCTCCGCGAAGCGGCGGTAGTCAATGGACAGCGGGTAGTTGATGGGCGAGACGATGATGAGCTGCGGGTGGCACTCCGAGGCCAGCCGGGCGATGGAGTCGTAGTCGAGGCGCTGGGTCTTGGGATCCACCCCGAAGTTCACGAAGCGGAAGGCAAGATCCTCGCTGTTGCAGTGCTCGCGCTTGCGCAGGTCCAGCGACATCACCACGTCGCCGCGCTTGGTCACGCTCTTGAACACCACCCGCGAGGCGGTCTCGATGGTCAGGCAGGAGACATTGGCGTACTCGGCATGGAACAGGTCGCACAGCCGCTTGCAGGTAATGGCGTTGATGTTGGCGCCCCCGGCATGGCTGCGGTCCAGCCAGTTGTTGAAGGTCACGCTGCCCTTCATGGCGGCGGCCAGCACCGAGGTGCGGTTCTCGTCGGGAATGAAGGAAAGGGTGGTGCGCACGCGCTCCATCTCGTTGCAGATGTAGTCGCGGAGCTCTTCATCAAAGCCCTTGACCAGGGAGAGTGGGTCCATAGCAATTCCTCAAGCCTTCGGGCAAGCCGGCGCAACGGCGCCGGCGCACAGGCCCTGCCATGAGATTTTAACATCAATAGGCGCCCACATTAGCGGGCAGAATGTCGGCTGGCGCACATTTTCGCCCACCTCCGCGCCCGGCGGGGCGCCGTTGCCATTCATTGTTTTTGCAAGTTTTTCCTCAGTTTTAATTTAATTATTATTTACATACGAGTTAATTTTCTGTTTTTAATAAAATTTTCAATAAAAATTACCTTCCAAGTGGTATAATGCCCAGTTTGTTCCAAGGTTAAAAATGCCCGGCCCCCAGGGGCGGGCAAGCGCAGGACAATGCTGAACATCAAGATTTCGAGGACCCTCCGCGCCGCTGACTACGTGGCCGGCGCCCCGCTCATGGCCCGGGAGCCCTTTTCCTCGCGGGCGCTGCTCGCCATCATGCTGGTCCTGGGCCTGGCGTCGCTTTACGCCCTGCCCCTCAGCTCCTACCTCGGGGACGCCCCCGCCGAGACCCGCCTCGACCGCCAGTCCGAGGACTACCTCGCCACCGACGAGTCCATGGCCGAGGAGACCATGATCATCGCCGACTCCGCAACCAACAGCTCCGCGGAAAACTATGACGACCTCGACCTCCCGAGCGCCATGTTCTACACCCAGGGCGCCTCGCTCAGCGGGCAGCTGCAGTTCGCCACCGAGGCCGAGGACGCCGGAACCCAGGATCCCTCCTCCTCACTCGTGGCCAGCGCCGATGCCCTGGTGCCCTCCAGCGGCCTGAGCTCCGGGGAGGCCGACACCCCCGAGCGCGCCTCCTCCGCCGAGGCCCAGGTCGCGCAGGCGTCCCTGCCCGAGCCCACCCCGGCCGCCGAGGAGC
>JAILEI010000204.1 GCA_024688225.1 Succinivibrionaceae bacterium | reverse complement strand
GCCCCGGCCCCCGCGGTGCCCCCCGCGGCGGCCGGCCTTGAATTAACCGATGAGGAGAAGGCCGCCATCCGCGACATGGACGGCATCGACAAGGCCTCCATCCTGATGCTGTCGCTCAACGAGGATGACGCGGCGCAGATTTTCCGCAACCTCCAGCCCAAGCAGGTGCAGCGCCTGGGCGTGCGCATGGCGGAGATTACCCAGATGGACCAGGCCAAGGTCAATGCCGTGCACAAGACCTTCCTCTCCTCCATCACCAAGCACTCCAACATCGGCCTTGGCTCCCCGGACTTTGTGCGCAACGCCCTCACCGCGGCGCTGGGCCAGGATCGCGCCACCAACGTCATCGACCAGATTTCCCTTACCTCAGGCTCCAGGGGCCTCGACTCGCTCAAGTGGATGGACGCGCGCCAGGTGGCCACCATCATCCAGAACGAGCACCCCCAGATCCAGACCATTGTGCTTTCCTACCTCGAGCCCGAGCAGAGCGCCCAGATCCTCTCCCAGTTCCGGGAGCAGACCCGCATCGACCTAATCATGCGCATCGCCACGCTGGAGGAAGTCCAGCCGGCGGCGCTGCAGGAGCTCAACGAAATCATGGAAAAGCAGTTTGCCGGAAGCGCCGGCGCCAAGACCGCCAAGATTGGCGGCCTCAAGAGCGCCGCGGGCATCATGAACTTCCTCGACACCAACACCGAGAGCCAGATCATGGATGCCATCAGCGCCCAGGACAAGGAGATGGGCAACGCGATCAAGGATCTCATGTTCGTGTTCGACAACCTCATCGACGTGGACGACCGCTCCATCCAGAGCATCCTGCGCGAGGCGCCCAACGACGTGCTCGAGAAGGCGCTCAAGGGCGCGGACGACAAGCTCCGCGAGAAGATGTTCAAGAACATGTCCTCGCGTGCCGCGGCCTCGATGAAGGAGGATCTGGCGGCCATGGGTCCCACCAAGCTCTCCGATGTTGAGAGCGCGCAGAAGGAAATCCTCACCATTGCCCACAAGCTTGCTGACAAGGGCGAGATCATGCTCGGCCACGGCGGCGGCGATGACTTCGTGTAGCGGTCACCCGGGTAGGGCCAAAGAGGCATCATGAGCGATCTGGTCCCTGACGTGGTGCTGGACCTTGAGGACTCCACCAAGTCCCAGGAAAAGGCCCAGCGCACCGATGAGCGCTACCTGCGCCCCATTGTCAACACCATCAAGGCCGAGGATGAGGCGGCAAAGGAGTTTGCCCCCCTGCAATGGCCGATGATGGATGACGGGGTCAAGGCGCATACCACGGCAATTGGCTCCCCCACTGGCGGCTGGTACCAGCGGCAGCTGCGCCTTTCGCTGGAGCGCAAGGCCGAGGAGGAGCGGCAGGAGATGGAGCGGGAGATGGCCGAGGCTGAGGCCCCGGCGGATCCCGCCCCGGGCGCGGAGGGGGCCGAGGCAGGCGATTCTGGGCAGGCCGCGGGCGCGCCCACCGTGCAGAACCTTGAGGAGATTGCCGCCGCCGCCGAGCGCGAGGGCTATGAGGCAGGCCTTGCCAAGGGCCATGAGGAGGGCTTTGCCAAGGGCTACGAGGAAGGGGTGGCCCAGGGGCAGGGCGCCGGGGCGAAGCAGGGCTATGAGGAGGGCCTGGCGCAGGGCCGGGAGGAGGGCTTCAGCCAGGGGCAGGAGGAAGGCCTTGCCAACGGGGAGCGGATTGTCCTCGAGCAGGCCGAGCGCTTCCGCCACCTGGCCGATGAGCTGTCCACCCCCCTGCGCGAGCTCAACCGGGAGGTCACCGATGAGCTGGTGTACCTGGTGAGCAGGCTCGCGAGCGTAATCATCCGGCGCGAGATCAAGGGGGATCACGAGTTTCTCGCCAAGACCATCCGCGAGGCGGTGGCGGTGCTGCCCAAGGGGCAAAAGGGCGCCACCGTGTCGCTGCACCCGGACGACATTGCCCTGCTGGAGGCGGCGATCGGCGCTGAGTACATCAAGGAGCAGCGCTGGCAGCTGGTGCCGGACGAGCAGCTGGCGCCCGGCTCGGTGATGGTCACTGACCTGACCTCCACCGTCAACTGGCGCCTTGATGACCGCATTGACAGCCTGCTCAATTCCTTCCTGGAGGGGGCGGCGGGGATTGTGGACCGGGCGCTGCGCGATGAGGTTGGTGATGAGCCCCCGTCCCCGCCCCCCAGTCCCAGCGTGGGGCCTGCGATGGCTGAGGCGCAACCGCCCGCGCCCGGGGAGGGGGATCCAGTTCCCCCGGCAGGCGATGGCGCCCCGGAAAACCCGGATCCCGCCCCCCAGGAGGCCCAGTGAACCCGGGGCGGCTGGCAGCCCGGCTGCGCTCGCTGCCCCTGCCGGAGCGCGAGGAGCCGCCATTGCTTTCCGGGCACCTGACCCGGGTGGTGGGCCTGACCCTGGAGGCCGAGGGCCTCAAGACCTCGGTGGGGCAGCGCTGCCGCATTGACACCGACTCAGGGCCGCTTTCCGCTGAGGTAGTGGGCTTTGAGGGGTCGCTGGTGTACCTGATGCCCACCGATGAGGTCTCCGGGGTCAAGAGCGGCGACCTGGTGACCCCGGTGGGGGTGGGCCTGGACCTGCCCTTTGGCGATCACCTGCTGGGGCGGGTGATTGACAGCCTGGGCCGCCCCCTCGACGGCATGGGCCCGGTGGTCAAGGACAGCGCCTGCCGCTGGCGCCCCCACCACGTCAACCCCATGTCCCGCACCCCCATCCGCAAGCCCCTGGATGTGGGCATTGCCGCCATCAACTCCATGCTCACCATCGGCCAGGGCCAGCGCATGGGCCTCTTTGCCGGATCGGGCGTGGGCAAGTCCGTGCTGCTGGGCATGATGACCCGCGGCACCAGCGCCGACGTGGTGGTGGTGGGACTCATCGGCGAGCGCGGGCGCGAGGTCAAGGAGTTCATTGAGGACATCCTGGGGCCGGAGGGGCGGGCCCGCTCGGTGGTGATCGCCTCCCCGGCGGACACCTCGGCGCTGATGCGCCTCAAGGGCTGTGAGACCACCCTGGCCATTGCCGAGTACTTCCGTGACCAGGGGCGCAACGTGCTGCTGCTCATCGACTCCCTGACCCGCTACGCAATGGCGCAGCGCGAGATCGCGCTGGCGGTGGGCGAGCCACCGGCCCAGAAGGGCTATCCCCCCTCGGTGTTCGCCAAGCTGCCGGCCCTGGTGGAGCGGGCGGGCAATGGGGCGCAGGGCGAGGGATCGATCACCGCCTTCTTCACGGTGCTGGTCGAGGGCGACGATCTCCAGGATCCCATTGCCGACTCGGCCCGCGCCATCCTTGACGGGCACATCGTGCTCTCCCGCCAGCTCGCGGACGCGGGCCACTTCCCCGCCATCGATGTCGAGAAGTCGGTCAGCCGCGTGATGCCGGCGGTGGTGACCCAGGAGCACATGATGATGGCGCGCACCATGCGCCAGTGCCTGGCCCAGTACAACCAGAGCCGTGAGCTAATCCAAATCGGCGCCTACCAGAAAGGATCCGATCCCGCCATTGACCAGGCCATCATGATCAAGCCGCACCTCGACGCCTTCACCACCCAGGAGATGAAGGCGGTGATTCCCTTCAAGCAGAGCCTGGACGGGCTCAAGAACCTGGCCATGCTGCTCATCAACGACGCGCAACAGAAGGTGGACAGCATGCAGCAGCAGTCCCAGCCGCGCACGGGCCCGCCACCCAGCCGCCAGCCCGCGGCCAAGGTCACCTTCAACCGCAAGTCATAGGACTAGCCCATGGCCAATGAGCGTACCCTGCGCCTGGTGCTTGAGCAGCGTGAGAAGGCCGAGCAGAACGCCCTCGAGGTTTGGAGCGGGGCCACCCAGCGGGTGCAGGCCTTCATGCAGCAGATTGAGCAGGTCCGGGAATTCCGCAAGTCCTACCTTGCCGAGATGCAGGCCAAGTCCGAGGCGGGCGGCATGAGCATGGGCGCCTACCTCTCCTACCAGGACTTCATCGCCAAGCTCGAGGGCATTGAGCAGCGCCAGGAGCGTGAGCTCCTGATGCTCAAGGACCGTGCCGAGGCCTGCAGGCAGGAATTCATCAAGCGCCGCCAGGAGCGCAACATCATCGAGACCCTCATCCAGCACCACCGCGAGGAGCAGCGCAAGCTTGAGGACAAGCGCGACGCCAAGCTCCTCGATGAGGTGGTGACCGCGCGGATGGGCCGGCGCAAGGCGCGCTGAGCGGCATCACCCCCTGCACGCGAATTCATGGCAAGCAAATTGCAACTCCAAGGGGTGGAAAGCGGGCAAAATGCCCGGACCACCTAAAAAACATTATTAAAACAATAAATTAAAGTTTGAGTTGGAGATTTTGCCAATGCAAGTTTGCATGAATGTTCAGGCGGCAAGCACGGCTAAGGCTGCCGCCAGCGGCAACGATTCAGCCGGCAAGGGCGGGATGGAGTTCTCTTCGCTGCTAAGCGGCCTCAAGGGGAACTCTTTCCAGGGCGACTTCATGTCCAGTATCATCAGCACCTCAAGGGAGGCATCATCGTCACGCATGGAGCGCGCCCGCCAGGCAAGGCCGGAGTCAAGGCCCATTGCCTGGGAGCGTGCCGGCGGCGGCAAGGACCAGGCGGCGCCCGAGCGTGCCGGCAAGGGGCGCCCTGAGGCCAGGCCCAGTGCCAGCGAGGCCCCGCGCCAGGGGCAGGGGCGCGGTGCGGCTGAGGTCAGCCGCGAGGACGCTGGCCGGGGGGACGCCCGGGTTTCCGCCCCGGAGGTCGGGCAGGAACTGGACAGAACCGTTGCGGTGGGGCAGGCCACCATGGCGGACGTGGATCTGTCCCAGTCCCTGGAGGATTTTGCCTCCCAGGGTGGCGCCCGTCCGGTGGAACTGGTGCCTGAGGCGGTGGATCAGGCGGATCCGGTGATGGACCTGGCCCCGGCTGAGTCCGGGGAGGCCATCGCCCGCCTGCTGCCTGAGGAGGCAAGGGCAGAGGCGGATCCCATGGCTATCCTCGATAACGGGGAGTTGATCTGGCCTGGGGACAAGCCCACTGTTTACCCAGGCCTGGATGGCGCTGGGGAGTCGCTCGAGAAGGTGGTGGATCCCAAGGCCCTGGTGATGGCTGCCGCTGAGGCGGTGCCCGCCCCGGCCGTGGCGGAGACCCAGGTGGTGGCGGAGGCCCCGGTCCTTGGGGATCTCCCCACTGATTCTGCCCAGTCCACTGGGGAGGAAGCGGTCCTGGCTCCCCGGGCGGTTGCCCTGGCCCCCCAGGATGGCGGTGAGGACGCTGGGCAGGATCCCCTCTCTCGCTACCTCTCCCGTGAGCAGGGACGGCAGGCCCAGGGCTCAGGCAAGGCCCTGGACCTTGCCCAGCAGGCACAGCGCGACCTGCCTGCCGATGAGCAGATTGTCTCGCGCCTTAGGGATCTCAATGCCCAGTCCCCGCTGCGCCAGGCGGTTGCCCAGGAACCCACTGGGGATGCCCTGCAAAGGCGGGTGGACCAGCTGGCGGACCAGCTGGGCGCCAGCAAGATTACGGTCAAGGATGCCCTGGCCATGGCCAGGCAGCAAGGGCAGGTTGAGAAGGGCCTTGACCTGGCCCAGTCCCAGTCCTGGAAGATTTCAGAGCTTGCGGCCCGGAGTGCCGGCGCCGCCGCCACGGTGGCCTCGGCTGCCGCGCCGGTGAGGTCACAGTTAAGCGATGCGCTTGCCACCCTGAGGGAAACCCTTTCCGGCGGCAAGGTGATGACGGTGGCTGAGGCTACCGCCCAGCGCCAGGGGGCGGCGCTTCCGGCCCTGGCAACGTCTGCTGATGGGCAGCTGGGGCAGCAGGGCTCGGGCCTTGCCTCCCAGCAGTTCTCCCAGGGCTTCCTGATGCAGGGGCTGCAGCAGGGCCTGGGCACCACCAGCGGCAGTGGCACCGCCACCCTGGCGGGCGCGCAGGGCCAGCTCTCACTCTCGGCGTCAGACAGCGAGAATGCCCGCGCGCTCGCTGAGAAGGTGCTGTCGATGGCTGCCAGGAACATGAAGCAGATGGAGCTGGAGCTCAACCCGGCCAACCTCGGCAAGATCAAGCTCTCCTTTGGGCTTGACGCCAGCAATGAGGCCACGCGGCTGACCATCGCCGCCATGAACCCCGCCACCGCTGAGCTGCTGGAGGGGGCCCTGTCCGACCTCAAGGTCAGCCTGGCGCGGCTGGGACTCGAGCTCGACCCGGTGGTGGTTGACTACCAGGATGCCGAGGGCGAGGGCGCCCTGGCCCAGGAGGGCGGAGATGGCGGTGACTACGGCGACGCCCCTGCGGGCAACGGCGAGGGCACGCTGTTCGCCTCTGGGGACGATGGGGCCGGCGAGGGTGACGGAACCAGTCCCGGGGAGGTGGCCAGCGAGGCCCTTGATGAGGGTGGGCTGAGCATGTACGCCTAGCAAAAAACCTCAATATGGCGGGCATTTGTGACATAATTGCCAGTGTCTTTAATGAGAAAGGGGGAATTGTGCCATGCCCGCCGAAATCGATGATCCCACAGCGGTACCCAAAAAGAAGCGGGGCCTGCTCTTCTACATCGTGATCGGCCTCATCCTGCTGATCCTGCTCGCCGGCGGCTATCTCGGCGCGGCCTTCTTCCTGAACCTGCCCCCCTTTGCCAAGGAGGGGCCGACCCTCGAGGAGATGGCGGCCATGCAGGCGGAGGAGAAGGAGATCGCGACGGTGGTCGACGAGGACTTTTTCGTCAAGTTCAGCAACCCGTTCAACTTTAACCTCAAGGACAACCAGAGCCACCGCCACTTTGCGCAGATCGAGGTGGTGCTGGTGGTGCGCGGCAAGGAGAACAGCGACCTTGCCGAGAAGCACAAGTCCCTGCTTGAGAGCACGGTCTTTGAGGCCATGAGCAGCGAGAGCTTCGCCATCCTCACCCGCCCCTTCGGGCGCCAGGGGCTCAAGTCCAAGATCCTCTCCGCGGTGCGCTACAAGATGGCGGACGTGCTCAACCAGCCGCTGGTTGACCGCGTGCTCTTCACCTCGTTCATCATCCAGTAGCGCATGGCACGCGACGTGAGGGGGATGTGAGGCCATGACCGAGTTCCTGTCCCAGGAAGAGATTGACGCGCTGCTCCATGCCGATGAGCCGGAGCCAGAGCAGCCAACCGAGGAGCGCAGCGCGGTCAAGTCCTTTGACTTTGGATCGCAGGAGCGCATTGTCCGCGGGCGCATGCCCACCCTGGAGCTGGTGGACGAGCGCTTTGCCCGCCACATGCGCGTCAGCCTCTTCAACATGCTCCGCCACTCGGCGGAGGTGACCTGGACCGGGGTCAAGATGTGCAAGTTTGGGGAGTACACCCAGACCCTGTTTGTCCCCACCTCGCTCAACATGGTGCGCTTCCGGCCGCTCAAGGGCACGGCCCTCATCACCCTTGAGGCGCGGCTGGTCTTCATCCTCGTGGAGAACTTCTTCGGGGGCGAGGGGCGCTTCCGCACCAAGATTGAGGGCCGCGAGTTTACCCCCACTGAGCGGCGCATCATCCAGAAGCTCCTGAAGATGGTGTTCAGTGACTACAAGGAGGCCTGGGCCCCGGTGATGGACGTGGAGTTCGAGTACCTCGACTCCGAGGTCAACCCGGCCATGGCCAACATCGTCAACCCCACTGAGGTGCTGGTGATCAACCAGTTCCACATCGATCTCGATGGGGGCGGCGGTGACATGCACATCTGTTTCCCCTACTCGATGATCGAGCCTATCCGCGAGTTGCTGGACTCGGGCGTGCAGAATGACAAGGGTGACACCGACGTGCGGTGGAACCGGGCCCTGCGCGAGGAGGTCATGGACGTCAAGGTGGATCTCCGCGCCAAGCTCCTGGACACTGACGTGACCCTCGAGCAGGTGCTGAACTTCAAGCCCGGCGACGTGATCCCCATTGAAATGCCGGATGACTTGCTGGTTTATGTTGAGGATCTTCCCTCCTTCCACGCCAAGCTCGGCCATACTGAGAAGAAGATGGCGATCAAGGTGAGCAAGGTGCTCGAGCGCCCGAAGTCGATGAAGACGGATCTCTCGGCGATCATTGGCGGCCAGCGCGTCGAGGAGGAGGAAGAGATGGAGATCTTTGACGATGACTAGGAGGCACTCTCATGTCTGATGATCAAAAACTGGCCGATGAGTGGGCCGCGGCGCTGGGTGAGCAGGGCGGCGGCGGATCCACTGGCACCGAGGTTGCGGAGATCCAGGACTTCACTGGCGAGACCAGTGTCGCGGGCATGCCGATCACCAAGGAGGAGCGCAAGAAGCTCGACGCCATCATGGACCTCCCGGTGACCATCACCATGGAAGTGGGCCACTCCAAGATTGCCATCCGCAACCTCCTGCAGCTCAACCAGGGCTCGGTGGTGGAGCTGGACCGCCTGGCCGGCGAGCCGCTGGACGTGCTGGTCAACGGCACCCTGATCGCCCATGGCGAGGTGGTGGTGGTCAATGACAAGTTTGGCATTCGCCTCACTGACGTCATCAGTCAGATTGAGCGCATCAAGAAGCTGCGCTAGCATGTGGCGCTGGCCGCTGGCGCTCCTCATGGCGCCGGGATCATGCCTTGCCGCCCTCGCCGAGGGGGCGCCTGCCCGCCCTGACGCCCCGGGGTTCCTGCAGTGGATCCTCTCCACCCTGGGCATTGTGCTGCTGCTCTTTGCGGCGGCGTACCTGTTGCGCAAGTCCCGTTTCGTGCAGCGCCGCTCCGGCAGCATGTCCATCCTGTCGCAGTTGCAGCTGGGGCCCAAGGAGCGCCTGGTGGAGGTGCGGATCCGGGACCGGGACCTGTTGGTCGGGGTGACCGCGGGCGGCATCTCGCTGGTCTGCGACCTGTCACCGCGCCCGGGTGACGCCGCGGAGTTTGGTCGCCTGCTCAGGGGCGAGGCGGCCGTGGCCCCCAGGGAACCAGGGACTGGTGATGGCGAGGGGGCCGAGGATGACAAGCCGGGGGAGGAAGCGCATGGGAAGGCGTGATCCGGCCGCGCTGCGGGCCCTTTTGCCCCGCCTGCTGCGCACCTTCAAGCTGAGCGCGGCGCTGGCGGCCCTGCTGGGGGCGCTGCTCTGCCTGACCCCGCTGGCGCTGGGTGCGGATCTCGACCTTGAGGCCTTCACGGTGAAGACCAACCCCGACGGGACCCAGGACTACGGCATCAAGGTCCAGGCGCTGCTGCTGATGACCTTCCTGTCATTCCTGCCCAGCGTGGTGGTGATGATGACCTCCTTTGCCCGCATCACCATCGTCCTGGCCATCCTCAGGCAGGCCATGGGTCTGCAGACCTCGCCCTCCAACCAGATTATCATTGGCATGGCGCTGTTCCTCACCATGTTCATCATGTCCCCGGTCTTCGATGAGATCTACACCGAGGCCATCGAGCCCTACACCAATGACCAGATTGAGGCGCGCGAGGCCCTGGATCGCGGCCAGCGCCCCCTGCACCGCTTCATGCTCTCCCAGACCCGGGCAACCGACCTGGGACTGTTCCTGGACTTTGCCAACCTCAGTGTGGACAAGCCGGAGGACGCCCCAATGCGGGTGCTGATCCCCGCCTACATGATGAGTGAGCTCAAGACGGCCTTCCAGATGGGGTTCATGCTCTTCCTGCCCTTCCTCATCATTGACCTGGTGGTGGCCTCCATCCTGATGGCGATGGGCATGATGATGCTCTCCCCAATGATTGTCTCGTTGCCGTTCAAGCTGATGCTGTTTGTGATGGTTGACGGCTGGGCGCTGGTGATGGGGACGCTGGTCTCAAGCTATGGCATTGGGGTTGCCACCTAGGGGGCGCGCATGGAACCTGAGGTATTCATCGACATTGTGCGCGAGGCGCTGCAGCTGGTGGCGATCCTCGTGGCAGCCACTATCGTGCCCTCGCTGACCGTGGGACTGTGCGTGGCGGTGTTCCAGGCCGCCACCTCCATCAATGAGCAGACCCTCTCCTTCCTGCCGAGGCTGCTGGTGACCCTGGCGGCGCTGACGCTGGGGGCGCACTGGGGCCTTGAGAAACTGATGTCCTTTTTCCGGCTCATGGTTGAGCTCATCCCGCAGTCGGTGGGCTGATGGGCGAGGGCGGGGCGCTGCTTGACACCCTGGTCCTTGATGGGCTGTCAAGCTTCCTCTGGCCGCTGGTGAGGATCAGCGCCTTTTTCCTCAGCATGTTCGCGATCAGTGGCCGTGGCGTGCCGATGCGGGTGCGCGCCGGGCTGTCCCTGGCGGTGACCCTGGCCATCCTGCCCATGATTGGCAGCGTGTCGCTGCCCTACCCGATGCTGTCCCTCGAGGGGGCGCTCACCACCATTTCCCAAATCCTGGTGGGATCGGCGGTGGGGCTGATGACGGTCTTCCTCTCGCAGGTCTTCGTCATGGCCGGGCAGCTAGTGGCGATGCAGACCGGCCTTGGCTTTGCCTCGCTGGTCGATCCCGTGTCCGGGACCAACACCCCGGTGGTCGGCCAGTTCTTCACCATCCTCACCACGCTGGTGTTCTTTGCGCTGGACGGCCACCTCATCTTTGTGCGCCTCCTGCTGGAGAGCTTCACCTCCATCCCCGTGGGGGTCTCGTCCTTTGGCCCTGACAACCTCATGGTCTTCATTGACCTGGGGGGGCTGATCTTTGAGGGGGCGCTGTCGCTGTCCATGAGCGCCATCTGCTCGATGCTGGTCATCAACTTCACCCTGGGCGTGATGACCAAGGCCGCCCCGCAGCTGAACGTCTTCTCCCTGGGCTTTGCCATCACCCTGATTGCGGGCATCGCGGTGCTGTCCGCGATCCTGCCTGCCTACATGGGCAACTTCACCCACGACTTCAACGCCATCTTTGAGAGCACCTGCCGCCTGGTGGGCCTCTCCTGCGAGGGACCGCTCTAGTCCGGGCAGATTACGTAGCAGGGCTCATAGTGGCGGTTGCCGATGGAGAAGCGCTTGGCCCGCTCAAATGCCTCCAGCAGCTTCCCAATGCCCTCCACGATGTCGCGGTCGCCATGCAGCCGGAACGGGCCGCGCTCCCTGACCTGCCTGACCCCCTGCTCCTTGACGTTGCCCGCCACGATGCCCGAGAAGGCCCGGCGCAGGGCAATGGCCAGGTCGGCGGGTGCCTCGCTGTGGTAGAGGCGCAGGGCCTCCATGCTCTCGTGGGTGGCCTCGAAGGGGCGTGAGAGTTCCTCGTCGATGCAGAGGTTCCAGTTGAAGCTGTAACTGTCGTGGGTGAGGGTGCGGTGGTCGTAGACGTCCTTGATCCCTTCCTTGACCCGGGTGGCGACCGCCTTGGGATCATCGATGATGATGCTGTAGCAGCGGGCGATCTCATCGCCGAAGCACTGGCGGAAGAAGGCGTCGATGGACATCAGGTAGTCGCGGTTTTGCTCCCCCCCGGTGAGGATGAGCGGCAGCGGGTCGCCGCGGTTCTCATCGTTGAGGCGGATGGCGAGGATGAACAGCAGCTCCTCGATGGTGCCCGGGCCGCCGGGGAAGGCGATGAGCGCATGCCCCAGGCGCACAAAGGCCTCGAGGCGCTTCTCGATGTCCGGCAGGATCACCAGCTCTGAGATCATGGCGTTGGGCGGCTCACACATGATGATGGACGGCTCGGTGAGCCCGATGCGGCGTCCCATGTGGCTGTCCTGCATCGACTGCCCCATGAGCGCCCCCTTCATCGGCGCCTCCATGATCCCCGGGCCGCAGCCGGTGCAGATGTCGATTTTGCGCAGCCCGAGCTCATAGCCAACCCGGTACGCATAGTCGTACTCGTCCTGGGGAATGGCATGGCCGCCCCAGCACACCGCAATCCTGGGCATGTCGGAGGACTGCAGCGCGTCGGCGTTGCGCAGGATGGAGAAAATGTGGTTTGCCGAGCGCTGCCCTGAGGGAATGTGGTTGCGGTCAAAAATCCTCGCCAGTTCCTCTGAGTGCAGCTTGATCTGCACGATGTCGCGCAGCACCGCGAACAGGTGGCGCTTGATGGCGGTGAGGATCTCGCCGTCGATGAAGGCGCTCTCAGGCGGGTTGATGAGCTCGAGCTTGAGCCCGCGCTCATTGCGGATGACCTCGATGTCAAAGTCCTGGCTGCGGTCGAGCAGCAGCCGCGCGTTGTCGGTGATGCTGCCGCAGTTGAGCACCGCCAGGGAGCAACTGCGGTAGAGCGAGTAGATTTCCTTGTCCTGGGAAGACCGGGTGATGATCTCGGCCTCAAACTGGGTCAGTTGCGCCAGCCGGCCCTCGGGCCAAATGATTTTGATGCTCATGTAAGTTTCCTTGCCTGTCTATTGCCTGGTGGTGCGCTGGGGCGCGGCATCCCTTTGCTCAGTGGAGCGCCAGGGGTTGATGTCAATGCCGCCGCGCCTTAGGAAGCAGCAGGACACGGTCAGCTCGGTGAGGGTGAGGCGCTCCATGAGATCGGAGAAGATCTGCTCGCAGCAGCGCTCATGGAAGCAGTGCTCATGCCTGAGCGAGACGATGTAGGCCAAAAGGCCCTCAGGGTCAATGCGCTCCCCGGCGCAGTCGATGATGACCGTGCCCATGTCCGGCTGCCCGGTGACGGGGCAGAGGGTGCGCAGCAGGTTGGTGTGCAGGGCTTGCCGGCAGTGCCCGCCCTGGCCGCGGAGCAGGCCGGGGTCGCGGCCCTGGGTGCTGGGTCGGTCCAGGTCCACGCCGTCAATGCATGCCCCGGGCGGGGGCAGGGGGTTGAGGCTGGGGTGCCCAATGGGCAGCGCCGAGACGCTTGCCTTGGTGTGGAGCAGTTCCCCGAGGTCATAGGCAATGGCCTCCTCGAGCTCACTTGCCGAGCCCACCTTGGTCTGGGCAAATGATCCGAGGTAGAGCTTTAGTGACTTTGACTCCACCAGGAACTCGCTGCTGGCGGGGATGTCGATGGTGAGGGCCATGGACATGGGCATGCCCCGCGGCCCCAGGCAGGTCATCTCGTAGCAGCGCCAGCGGTCGCCGCCGTGGGCGGCCCTGGCGGCCAGCCCCCCATGGTCCCTTTGGATTGGGGTGAGCACCCCGGGGTTGTATTCCTCGATGTAGGGCACCACCTTGCCCAGCACTGTTTCATGGTTGTCCATCTGCGAGTCCGCCCTGCCTTATGCTGTTCAGGAAGTTTTCAATTCTATCCCGATCCTGCTCCCTGCGGTAGGGAAGGAGCGCGCAGCTGCTCTCCACAAAGGGGTTGGGGTTGCCCTGCACCAGGCGGATGAGCTCATGGCGCAGGCACTCCCCGGGGGTGGCAGGGTGCAGGCGGTTCCAGGCGGTGAGGATCCGCTCATAGGTGCCATCGAGGCGGATCTGGTAGCGGGCCGCCATGTAGAGCATGGCGCGGGCGATGGCGCCCCGGGCCGCGGCGGGGGGCTCCACCAGCCGGTGCTCGCTGTCGATGCCCATGTGGCAGGTGCTGGCGTCGGCCTGGGCATTGAACTGGGAGAACTGGTAGTTGGAGCGCCTGAGGTTGATCTCGCCGATGGCGGGGAACAGGTTGTGCAGGTCCCCTTCCATTTCCTTGAATTCCGGATCCTCGGCGCTGCAGGCCCGGCGGCTGTCATCGCGCCAGCAGGGGCGGGTGTGCCCAAATTCCCAGGCGCTCATCACGTGCTCAGCCTGGATCCTCAGCAGGCGCAGGGGGACGTCAGGGCGGGGGCGGTAGCCCGGGCAGTGCCTGAGATCGGGGGCGTAGCGGTGGTTGCGGAAGGACAGGGGGCAGCGGCAGTAGAGGGTGGCGGGCTCAGGCAGGGCCTCATAGATGAGGGGCAGGTACTTCTTGGCGGTGGCAAAGCTGTGCGCCTGGGCGCCGCCCATGGCCAGAGCCAGTGTGGCAAAGGCAATCACCAGGGCCGCCATGGCCATTTGCTTGCGCATTTTCTTCCCCAGGGCGGCCAACTGTGGCCGCTTCACCCTTAAAATAAAATGAGTTTAGCACAGGCCCAGAGCGTCGCCCGGAGCCATCCGGGGACTTGCGAAGATGAGGAGGAGGTCCTTTATGATTGACTTGCAGGGCATGGCCACGTTCGGGGTGGCCGGCAATTTCACGGGGCACCTGGAGCAGGCCGGCGAGGCCGCGGACTTTGCCCGCATGGGGGCGGTCCCCGCCGGGGCGCCCAAGGCGATCTTCCCCACATACCTGCCCCGCCTGGGCGGGTCGGCCCCGGGATTCCTGGGGGTATTCCCCTTCGATGAGGGGAAGATTGTCTTCCCTGCGGGCGAGCAGCGCCTGCAAATTGAGCCTGAGTGCGCCATTGTCTGTGACGCCACCTATGAGGGCGGGGCGCTGGTGGGCCTGGCCCCGCGCTGGTTTGGTGCTTCCAATGACTGCTCCATCCGCAAGGCGGGGGCGCCCAAGATTTCGGTGAAGAAAAACTGGGGACCTTCCAGCAAGGGCTTTGCCGCCCAGGCGCTGGGCATTGACCGCTTTGACGAGGGGGGCATCCTGGGGCGCTACCGCATTGCCTCTTTCCTGAGGCGGGGCAATGAGATCCACGACTATGGCGAGGACAGCGCAGTCAGTGACTACAGTTACATCTACGGGCGCCTTTTGGAGTGGTGCCTAGATCGCTTTGCCGCGCAGCGCGACGAGGGGCCGGCGGAGGACATCGGCCTGTACCTGCGCGAGGCCGGCCAGCCCTCAGGGATCCTGCTGTCGGTGGGGGCCACCCGCTATACAAGGTATGGGCAGGAAAACTTCCTTGCCCACGGGGATCACGCGGTGGTGGCGCTCTACCCAGGGGATCGCTACAGCCATGCGGAAATAAGGGAGCGCGCCTTGGAGGGCGCGCTCGGCGAGCCGGACATCTCGGCCCTTGACCAGGAGGTGGTGGCCCCCTAGGGGCCGCCTGCCTGGGATCAGCTCATAAGCTCGGACCTAAGCGCCTCGACGCGGTCGGTCTGCTCCCACGGGAAGCCATCGCGGCCGAAGTGGCCGTAGGCGGCGGTGGGGGCATAGATGGGGCGCAGCAGCGAGAGCATCTTGATGAGCCCATAGGGCCGCAGGTCGAAGATCTTGTCCACCGCCGCCGCAATCCGCTCATCAGGCACGGTGCCCGTGCCAAAGGTGTTGACGCTGATTGAGACCGGGCGGGCCACGCCAATGGCGTAGGAGATCTGGATCTCGCAGCGCCCGGCCAGTCCCGCGGCCACCACGTTCTTGGCCACGTAGCGCGCGGCGTAGGCGGCGCTGCGGTCGACCTTGGAGGGATCCTTGCCTGAGAAGGCGCCGCCGCCGTGGCGGGCCGCGCCGCCATAGGTGTCGACGATGATCTTGCGCCCGGTGAGCCCGCAGTCGCCCACCGGCCCGCCGATGACGAAGCGCCCCGTGGGGTTGATGAAGTACTTGGTCTCCTTGGTCAGCAGGCGCGGCGGGATGACCTTTTTGATGATTTCATCCATCACGCCCTCGGTGACAATCTCAAGCGACACCCCGGGATCGTGCTGGGTGGAGAGCACCACCGTGTCCACCGCAACCGGCTTGCCGTCATCGTCGTAGACGAAGGTCACCTGGCTCTTGGCGTCGGGTCGCAGCCAGGGCAGGGTGCCCATGCGCCGGGCCTCGGACTGGCGCCTGACCAGGAGGTGGGCATAGGTGATGGGGGCGGGCATCAGCACCGGGGTCTCGTTGACCGCGTAGCCGAACATCAGCCCCTGGTCGCCTGCGCCCTGATCCTCGGGCTTGTCGCGGGACACGCCCTGGTTGATGTCCGGGGACTGCTCGCCAATGGCGTTGATGAACGCGCAGTAGCGGCCGTCAAAGCCAACCTCGGTGTTGTCATAGCCGATGTCGCACACCGCCTTGCGCACCAGGGGCTCCAGGTTTACCTCCGCCGTGGTTGAGATCTCTCCGGCGAGCAGCACCATGCCGGTCTTGACCAGGGTCTCGCAGGCAACATGGGCGTTGGGATCCTTGGCAATGATGGCATCAAGCACGGTGTCGGAAATCTGGTCTGCGACCTTGTCAGGATGCCCCTCAGACACTGACTCTGAAGTGAATAGTCTCGTCATGTTTTCGTTCTCGGATGAAAAAAGTACGCTTCTGTGGAGGGGGTAGCGGGTTGATTATAAGCCAATAAGCAGGGGGGGCAAAGTTTTTGGGCAGGGTGGCTGGGGCGGTGGGGTGGTGGCCCCCCAGGGGAGTCGCCGCCATTTCGGGTGATGAGACTTATGCCTATGCTACTGGTTGTTATATATCAATTTTTATGAAATAAGACCATCCTGGCCCAGACCCCTGCCCAAGCGCGGGGGCGGTATATGCGCAGGCATCCCGCGCAGGCCGGGGGCAGACCTTGGGCGGGGCAGTGCCGCAGGCGGGTTTCCGCCCCCGCCATTGCCCTTAAACACCTTGCGTAAGGCGCTTTTTTCGGCTCATAATGCGGTCTGGGTTTTTGCGTCCCCAGGCGTTTTGCCCGGGATGCGTTTGGGCATGACTGCCTGGCGCCTGTTCCCGCCATGGAATGGCCGGAGGCGGGCCCACAGTGCAGGGATTGCCACTGGATGCCTTTTGGAAAGGAGAGATCTATGCGTTTTTTCATTGACACTGCCAACGTTGAGGACATTCGCAAGGCCAATGACATGGGCGTCATTTGCGGCGTCACCACCAACCCTTCCCTGATTGCCAAGGAAGGGCGCGACTTCAAGGAAGTGATCAAGGAGATTGCCTCCATTGTCGATGGTCCCATCAGCGGTGAGGTCAAGGCCACCACCCTCGATGCCGAGGGGATGATGCGCGAGGCGCGTGAGATTGCCGCCATCCACAAGAACATGATTGTGAAGATCCCGATGACCGTGGAGGGGCTCAAGGCCTGCCACCGCTGCCACCTCGAGGGGATCAAGACCAATGTGACCCTGATCTTCAGCGCCAACCAGGCCCTGCTTGCTGCCCGCGCCGGCGCCACCTATGTCTCGCCGTTCCTGGGCCGCCTGGATGACATCTCCCAGCGTGGCGTGGATCTCATTAAGGAGATCTCCGAGATGTTCATGATGGCTGACGACATCGACACCCAGATCATTGCGGCCTCGGTGCGCAACCCCATCCATGTCACCGACTGCGCCCTCGCCGGCGCCCACATTGCCACGGTCCCCTACAAGGTGATTGAGCAGATGACCCACCACCCGCTCACCGACCAGGGCATCGAGAAGTTCCAGGCTGACTACCGCAAGGTCTTTGGCTGATTGGATCCTGTCTCATCCCCAGGATATGGGGATTCCTGAAATGGGCCGCGCCAGTCGCGGCCCACGCGCAGTAAACAAGGAACCTGTAACCCATGAACAAATTGCCCCTGGCGGTGGGTGGCCTGGCAGTCCTGCTGGGCGCCGCATACCTGGGCGGAATCAAGTACACCGCCTCGCAGATTGAGCCCTCGCTGCAAAAGTCATTTTCTGGGCTCAACGATCAGGTAAAGAAGATGGCGGCCACTGATGAGTCGCTGAAGGGCCTGAGCGTCACCTACGAGGCCCGTGAGAAGGGATTTTCAACAGAGGACGGGGTGCTGCTGCTCCGCAACGGGGACAAGCAGCAGGAAATCAAGATCCACAGCGAGGCCGGTCTCGGCAGCGTGGAGATGGTCCCGGACCTCAGTGTGCTCAACCAGCCCAATAAGCAGTTCAAGTCCGCGGATCTCAAGTCTGCCATCAATGTCAATGTCCTGTCCGGTGAGTTCAAGGGCCGCCTGGGCGGCAAGCTCCTCTACCAGGATGGGTATGTCTCGGGCTTCCCCGAGGTGATGTCGCGCGGCGACAAGGGCCTGGCCAAGGCCCCAGTGCAGGATGCCCTGGGACTTGAGATTGAGGCCAAGGGCAACAACAATGGTGGCAAGGTTGATGTTGAGCTGGAGCTCACCGGGATCCGGTCCGAGGCGGCCTCCATCGGCAAGGTGGAGGTTAAGTCCACCGGTCTGACCCAGGCTGATCAGAAGACCGTGGAGTCCTTTGACATTGACATCGGCATGGATGACATCAACCTGGTCGAGGCTGATTCCTTCCTCGATGAGCTTGACCTTAGCCTCAGGACCGGTGAGTCCAAGGGGGATGGGGTGCCACTGATCTTTGGCGTGAGCCTCGAGGACAAGGGCCAGGCCCAGAGCCTCAGGTCCAAGGGCACCATTGGCGAAATGAAGCGGGAGATGCTTTCCAATGTGTCCCCTGACACCCCCTTTGAGAAGTACTGGGCCAACGATCAGGTGTCACTCCAGCTTGACCAGCTGGACGTGGTGCTAAACCTCAAGGACGCCGGCGGCATGATTAAGGATCTGGGCCTCAAGCTTACCTCCTCGGGCTCCGGCACCCTGAACTTTGCGCATGAGGATCAGAGCAAGGGGGCATTCAAGGCCCACCTCTCGGACCTGTCCAAGAGCGCGCAGGATGCGATCGCCATGTTTGGCCTGGCGCAGTACCTCAAGCAGTCCGGCGATGGCTATGACTGTGACATTGCCATCGAGGGCCTGCAGGTGAAGATTAACGGCCAGCCCCTGGATTAGGCGCGGCCGGCAACCATAGCAACAACGTAAGGAGAGAGAAAAATGGCAGAATATCGCGAACTTGCCAATGCAGTGCGTGCCCTGAGCATGGACGGCGTGCAAAAGGCCAATTCCGGCCACCCCGGTGCCCCCATGGGCATGGCGGACATGGCGGAGGCGCTGTGGCGCGGCTTCCTGCACCACAACCCCAAGGATCCCAAGTGGCCCAACCGGGACCGCTTTGTCCTGTCCAACGGCCATGCCTCGATGCTGATTTACTCGCTCCTCCACCTGAGCGGGTACGACCTGCCGATTGAGGAGCTCAAGCGCTTCAGGCAGTGCGGCTCCAAGACCCCTGGCCACCCTGAGCATGGGTGGGTGCCGGGGGTGGAGACCACCACCGGCCCGCTGGGGCAGGGCATTGCCAACGCCGTGGGCATGGCGCTTGCGGAGCGGGTGCTTGCCAGCCAGTTCAACCGCCCGGGCTTCCCGGTGGTTGACCACTACACTTACGCCTTCATGGGCGATGGCTGCATGATGGAGGGCCTGTCCCACGAGGCCTGCTCCTTTGCCGGCACCCTGGGCCTTGGCAAGCTGGTGGTGCTTTATGACTCCAATGGCATCTCCATTGACGGCGAGATCAAGAACTGGTTTGGCGATGACACCCGCAAGCGCTTTGAGGGCTATCACTGGCAGGTGCTCGAGGTTGACGGTCACGATGGGGCGAAGCTCCGCGAGGCCATTGCCGCCGCCAAGGCTGACACCGAGCATCCCTCGCTGATCATCTGCCACACCACCATTGGCTTTGGATCTCCCAACAAGGGCGGCAAGTCCGCATCGCATGGCGCGCCCCTTGGCGATGACGAGATCAAGCTGACCCGTGAGGCCCTGGGCTGGAACTACCCGCCCTTTGAGATCCCCGAGGGGATTTACAAGGAGTGGAGCGCGGTCGAGCAGGGCGAGCGCCTGGAGGCGGAGTGGAAAGGGCTCTTTGGCGCCTATGCCGAGAAGTACCCTGAGCTTGCCGCTGAGTTCAAGCGCCGCCTTGAGGGGCGCCTGCCGGAGGGATTTGAGCAGAAGACCGCCGATTTCCTCTCGCAGTTGCAGTCCAACCCGCAGAAGGTGGCCACCCGCAAGGCCAGCCAGAACGCCCTCGACTTCTTTGCCAAGATGCTGCCTGAGTTTGTGGGCGGCTCCGCCGACCTGGCGCCCTCCAACCTGACCATCAACAAGGAGTCCCATGAGATCCTGCCCGGCAAGTTCGATGGCAACTACCTCCACTGGGGCGTGAGGGAGTTTGCGATGTGCGCCGGCAACAACGGCATGCTGCTGCATGGCGGCTTCCGCCCCTATGGCGGCACCTTCCTCATCTTCTCCGAGTACGCGCGCAATGCCATCAGGATGTCCGCGCTGATGGAGATCCCCGCCCTTTACGTCTTCACCCACGACTCCATTGGCGTGGGAGAGGATGGCCCGACCCACCAGCCGGTGGAGCAGACCTCCACGCTGCGCCTGGTGCCGAACCTCGACACCTGGCGCCCATGCGACCAGGTCGAGACTGCCGCGGCCTGGGCGCAGATGATTGCCCGCACCACTGGGCCGAGTGACATCGTGTGCACCCGCCAGGGGCTGGAGCAGATGCCCCGCGATCTCGAGCAGGTGGCGAACATCGCCCGCGGCGGCTATGTGCTCAAGGACTGCGCCGGCACCCCCGACGTCATCCTGCTGGCCACTGGCTCCGAGGTGGCGCTGGCCTTCCATGCCGCTGAGGAGCTCGCCGGCAAGGGTCGCAAGGTGCGGGTGGTGTCGATGCCCTGCTTCGAGGCCTTTGATCGCCAGGATCAGTCCTACAAGGACAGTGTGCTGCCCCCGGCCGTGCGCGCCCGCGTGGCGGTTGAGGCCGGCTCGACTGGCCTGTGGTACAAGTACGTCGGCCTGGACGGCAAGGTCGTGGGCATGGACTGCTTCGGCGCGTCCGGCCCCGCCGGGGAGCTGTTCCCCAAGTTCGGCTTCACGGTCGAGAATGTGGTCAAGGCGGCCGAGGAAGTCCTCCGCTAGCCAACTTTCCGGGATGGCAGCGCCATCCCGGTTCCATTTTGGATAACTTTTTCTTATTGCACAAGGAGATGCATCAATGGCTATTTTGAAGATGGCTGATCTCGATCTTAAGGGCAAGCGCGTTCTCATCCGCTCGGACCTGAATGTGCCGATCAAGGATGGCAAGGTGGCGTCCGACAAGCGCATCATGGCCACCCTGCCCACCATCAAGCTGGCCCTTGAGAAGGGTGCCAAGGTGATGGTGACCTCCCACCTCGGCCGTCCCGAGGAGGGGGTCTACAACGAGGAGTTCTCCCTCAAGCCCGTCCAGGAGTACATCGCCTCCAAGGTCGATGTCCCGGTGCGCCTGGTCAAGGATTACCTTGACGGGGTGGAGGCCAAGGAGAATGAGATCACCATCCTTGAGAACTGCCGCTTCAACAAGGGCGAGAAGAAGAACGCCGAGGATCTGGCCCGCAAGTACGCCGCCCTCTGCGACGTGTTCGTGATGGACGCCTTTGGCACCGCCCACCGCGCCCAGGGCACCACCTATGGCGTGGCCCAGTATGCCCCGGTGGCCTGCGCCGGCCCGCTGCTTGCGGCGGAGCTGGAGGCCCTGGGCAAGGCCATGGACAACCCGCAGCGCCCGATGGTGGCGATTGTCGGCGGCTCCAAGGTCTCGACCAAGATTACCGTCCTCGACTCGCTGCTCAAGATCGCCGACCAGCTGGTGGTGGGCGGTGGCATTGCCAACACCTTCATGGCCGCTGGCGGCCACAAGGTGGGCAAGTCATTGTGCGAGCAGGAGTTTATCGGCGAGGCCAAGCGCCTCTCCGGCAAGGTCCCGGAGTTTGTGGACGTGGTGGTGGGCAAGGAGTTCTCCGAGTCCACCCCCGCCAAGACCGTGGATCTCGCGGACGTGCAGGACGATGACATGATCTTCGACCTGGGCCCCAAGTCCATTGCCAACATTGTCGAGGTGATCAAGAACGCCAAGACCATCCTGTGGAACGGCCCGGTGGGTGTCTTCGAGTTTGAGCAGTTCGCGGGCGGCACCAAGGCTCTGGCCGAGGCGATTGCCAACTCTGACGCCTTCTCGGTGGCTGGTGGTGGCGACACCATCTCCGCGATTGAGAAGTTTGGCGTGCAGTCCAAGATCTCCTACATCTCAACGGGCGGCGGCGCCTTCCTCGAGTTCGTCGAGGGCAAGAAGCTCCCGGCGGTGGAGATCCTCGAGAAGCGTGCGGCCGAGGCCAAGTAGCAAGTACAGGGGCAGCCGCGCGCTGCCCCGCAAAACTTAAGGAATGACAAATGACCAAGATTCTAGATGTGGTTAAGCCTGGCGTGGTGACTGGCGAGGATGTGCAGAAGGTCTTCAAGGTTGCCCATGACAATGGCTTCGCCATGCCTGCCGTCAACTGCGTTAACACCAACACCGTCAATGCGGTGCTGGAGGCTGCCGCCAAGGCGCACTCCCCGGTGATTGTCCAGTTCTCTAACGGCGGCGCAGCCTTCTTCGCGGGCAAGGGTCTCAAGCTGGAGCGCCCGCAGGGTACCTCCATCCTGGGCGCCATCTCCGGCGCGCTCCATGTCCACAATGTCGCCCAGTCCTATGGTGTGCCGGTGATCCTGCACACTGACCACTGCGCCAAGAAGCTGATCCCCTGGGTCGACGGCATGCTTGACGCCGGCGAGGAGTACTTCAAGCGCAATGGCAAGCCGCTGTTCTCCTCACACATGCTGGACCTCTCGACCGAGAGCCTTGAGGACAACGTGGACATCTGCTGCCGCTACCTCGAGCGCATGGCCAAGATGGGGATGACCCTCGAGCTTGAGCTGGGCGTCACCGGTGGCGAGGAGGATGGCGTTGACAACTCCGACAAGGATGAGAGCGCACTCTATACCCAGCCCAAGGACGTGGCCTATGCCTATGAGCGCCTGATGAAGATCTCCCCGAACTTCACCGTTGCCGCCTCATTCGGCAACGTGCATGGCGTTTACAAGCCGGGCAACGTCAAGCTCAAGCCGACCATCCTGCGTGACTCCCAGCAGTTCATCAAGGACAAGTTCAACACGGGCGACAAGCCAGTCAACCTGGTGTTCCACGGCGGCTCGGGCTCGAGCGCGGCCGAGATTGCCGAGGCGGTCTCGTACGGCGTGGTGAAGATGAATATCGACACCGATACCCAGTGGGCCAACTGGAACGGCATCCGTGAGTACTACAAGGGCAATGAGGAGTACCTGCAGTCCCAGCTGGGCAACCCCACTGGCGCTGACGCCCCCAACAAGAAGTACTACGATCCGCGCGTGTGGCTGCGCAGGGGCGAGGAGACCATGGTGGAGCGTGTCATCGAGGCCATGGAGCAACTCGGGAGCAAGGATCAGCTCTAGTCTTCCCTGCCCATAAGGAAACTGCCGCGCATTGCGCGGCAGTTTTTTTATTAAGCGGTGAACTAGAGGCGGGAGGCCACCAGGTTCCAGTCCACGTGCCCGAGGAAGTCCTTGACGTAGTCGGCACGGCGGTTCTGGTAGTCAAGGTAGTAGGCATGCTCCCAGACGTCCACCACCAGCAGCGGCTTGCCCAGCCCCAGGCTGATGGGGTTGGCGGCGTTGGGGGTGTTCTCGACTGACAGCTTGCCGTCAAAGCTCTCGACCAGCCAGGTCCAGCCTGAGCCAAAGTTGCCCACCGCTTTCTGCCTGAACAGCTCGGTGAAGGTCAGCATGTCGCCAAAGGAGGCATTGATTTTGCCAAGCAGCGCCTCGGGCACCGCCGGAGAGGCGGCGCACAGGGCCTCAAAGTAAAAGCCGTGGTTGAATGCCTGGGCAACATTGTTGAACAGGGGGCCCTGGGCGCGGGTGAGCATTTCCTCGATGCTGAGATCCTCAAGGCCGCTGCCGTGGAGCAGGCTGTTGGCGGTATCCACGTAGGTCTTGAAGTGCTTGCCGTGGTGGAAGGTGAGGGTCTTGGCGCTGATGAAGGGCTCAAGGTCGCTGGGGCCAAAGGGCAGGGGGGGCAGGACAAGGTTCATTTTTTTCTCCTATTTTTGCTTGCATGCCTGACTATTCTAGCAATAAGCGGGGCCGTTATGTTCAGGCATAAAAAAAGACCGGGCAACAGCCCGGTCCCTCTCGACCCATCTAAAAGCTATTTGCTGCTGTTACTGGCTTTGATCGAGGACATCACGCTGGTGAGCGCGCTCAGTGAGCTGTTGTAGCCAGCGATGAGCGAGTCAACTGCCGCATACCTGGCCCTGAGCGACTCCTCATACTTGGTGAGGTTCTCATCATTGCGATCGAGGCGGGCCTGGTATTCGTCAACCTCGGATTGCAGCTCTGTGGTGCGCTGGTCCAGGATGCCCCTCGACTCAGTGTAATCACTGACATAGTTCTGCATGGTGGTGAGCAGTCCCTCGTCCCCGGAGAAGATGTTGACCACCGAGTTGAAGTTCTCCTTGAGCGACTCGGTAAAGTCACCTGAGTCAAAGGTCAGGGTACCGTCGTCCTCATAGCCAATGCCCATGTTGTAGATGGTCTTGCCACTGGAGTCACTGCCCGTGAAGGAGGAGATGAAGCTGGCAAGGTAGTTCTGGATGCCTTGCGCCATGCTGTCGCCAGCGAGGTAGCCGCCGTCGTAGTTGCTCTTGCCGTTTGAGTAGGTGTCGCGCTGGGTCAGGGCGGTGAGGGTGTCCTGCAGGCTGTTGTAGGCGGACACGAAGGCACTCATCTTGGAGGTCACCTTGCTGTAGTCCTCCTCAACCTTGACATCGTAGGCCTTAAAGGATTCCTCGCCCGTCTCACTGTCGGTCTCGGTCTCGCTGAGCTTCTGCACATTGATGGTGAGGCCGGAGACCACGTCCTCAAAGGCATTGGTGGAACTTGAGACCTCATCGCCGTCCACCAGGATCTTGGCATCCTGGGCCTTGGTCACATCCCATGAGCCGGCGGTAAGGTTGCCGTCCCCGTCCTCGGTTGCCTCATCGAGGTTGAAGGCAAAGATGCTCAGCGACTGGGCGGCGGTGCTGCCCTCCGCCTCGTCAACCGTGATGGAGAGGTTGTTGTTGTCATCTCCAGTCACGCCGCCGTCAATGGACAGGGTGTAGCCGGAGGAGGACTTGACCAGGTTGCAGGACACCCCATAGTCGTTGGCCTGGTTAATCTTGCGGCGGATGAGCTCGATGGTGTCCCCTTCCTCGACCTCCACGGAGAAACTCTTCTCGTTGCCCTCATCATCCGTGCCGAGGCTGAAGGTGAGGGTGCCGGCCGAGAAGCTGTTTTCCTCATCGCTCTCCATGGCAATCTTCTGCTTGAGCTTCTCGGTGCCCGCCAGCTGGGTGACCGCCACGGTGCACTCGAGGTTGGCGGCATCTTCCTCGGCGGTGACGCCAAAGCAGGTGTAATCGGTCTGGGAGGTGGTGATCTTGCGCGCGTTGAAGGCGTTGTCCTCGGTCAGGGCCTTGAGCGAGGACTCAAATCTTGAGAGGGCGCTCTTTAATTGCGACACGCCGCTGATCTCGGACTGCTTGAGTGCCTGGCGGGTTTGAAGGGCTGAGTTCATGCTGGTCCGGCGACTTGAGACCATGGCGGAGATGATGGAGTCAAAGTCATAGCCAGAGGCCATGCCCGTAGATGTAATTGTTGATCCCATGTCCTGTCTCCCTTGCGCGCCTTAGGCGCGCCAATTCCCGATCCGGTCTTTCCACAGGCAAGCAAAGCAATCTGCATGCCCAAAAGGCAACGGCAAGTAAAAACTCCCTTGCTCACTTAACGGCAGTGGGCAGGGGAGCCTTTAGTAACCAATCCAATATTTTTGTGTGGCTAGTTCTCAAGCAGGTGCTGGTGGATTTCCTTGAGCGCCTGCTCGGCAACCTTGGAGTCCAGCAGGAAGCAGAGGTTGTGGCTCGAGGCCCCGTAGCAAATCATGCGCACCGCATAGTGATCGATGGAGTCAAAGGCCTTGGTGACAATGCCAGCGCTTTGCGACATGTCATTGCCGATGATGGCAACCAGCGAGAGGCCGGTCTCAACCTTGACGTGGCAGAAGGCCCTCAGCTCGTTGAGCATCTCCTCGGAGATGTCCGGGATCCCGGAGGTGTTGGTGCCGGCATCCAGGGTCACGGCGATCGACACCTCGGAGGTGGAGACCAGGTCCACGGAGCGGCGGTACTTGGCGAAGACCGAGAACACCTGGGCGAGGAACCCCGAGACTCCCACCATCCTGGGGCTGGAGAGCACGATCAGGGTCTGGTTCTTGCGCAGCGCCACCGCGCGGTAGGCCGGGTGCGAGTCGGTGGAGGGGCGCACCCAGGTGCCGCCGCGCTCGGGCTCGCGGCTGGAGCCGACATAGACGGGGATGCCGCGGCGCACTGCGGGAAGCAGGGTCGAGGGATGGAGGATCTTGGCCCCGAAGGTGGCCATCTCCGCGGCCTCGAGGTAGGTCAGCTCCGGGATGGGCATGGCGTGGGGCACGAGGCGCGGGTCGGTGGTGTAGACCCCGGGCACGTCGGTCCAGATGGAAATGGTCTTGGCGGCGAGGGCCTCGCCGAGCAGCGCCGCGCTGTAGTCGGAGCCGCCGCGCCCCAGGGTGGTGGTCTGCCCCTCGGAGTTGGAGGCGATGAAGCCCTGGGTCACCACGATGGATCCCTGCTCCATCAGCGGGCGCAACTGCTCCTGGCAAAGCGAGGCGGTGACCTCGACGATGGGGTTGGCGCGGCCATAGCAACTGTCGGTGCGCAGCACCTTGCGCACGTCAAACCACTCCGCCTGGTATCCCTTCTGCCTGAAGACCTCGGTGATGAGGAACGAGGACATCAGCTCACCGTTGGACACAATGTAGTCGGTGAGGTTGTCGGAGCGCTCCATGCTGGCGGAGTTGGCCATGTCCCTCACCAGCCTCAGGTGCTCCTCAATCCTCTGGTTGAGGGGCTCGGGGCTGGGCAGGCAGGCGGTGATCGCGTAGTGGATCTCGCGCAGCTTGCCGATGAGCTCCTCAAGCCGCTCGCTGCGGCAGGAGCCGGACGCCAGCTCCACGAGGATGTTGGTCACGCCCGCGCAGGCGCTGACCACTACCAGGCGCGTGGCGGGGTTGGCGGTCACGACCTTGACGCAGTTTTCCATGGCAGCGTAGTTGGCGACCGAGGTCCCCCCAAACTTGGCAATGTCTAAGTCCTCAAGCATAAGTTACCTCCCGTGGGGGCGCCTGCTGCCAGCCGGCGGCGCCCATGCCCGGCAAAATTCATCTTCTGGAAAAATGATGTATATTAGCAAACTCTAAAAAAACAACCAACATTTGTATGGGGGGATGATCCTTGTCTTCCCATGGGGGTCTATTCAGGTGGGGTGGAAACTGTTCTTCCTCGGGATGAGGATGGGGGTGCCGGTGGTCTTTGGCTATGTCCCGGTGGGCATTGCCTTTGGCGTGTCGGCCCTTGAGGTGGGGTACACCCCCACCGAGGCGGTGCTGATGTCAGTCCTGGTCTACTCCGGGGCCGGGCAAATCCTGGGACTGGCCATGACCGCGCAGGGTGCGGGGCTCCTGGCCATTGCCATCGGCACCTTCCTCATCAACTTCCGCTACTTCATCATGAGCATGTGCGTGTTCAGGCGCCTGCCCAATGAGCGCCTGTCCCTCAGGCTGTGGCTGTCCTTCTACATTACCGATGAGACCTTTGCGATCTTCACCACCGCCGAGGAGCGGATTGCGAGGCTGCCGCTCATCCTGGGGCTGGTGGCACTGACCTACCTCTCGTGGATCCTGGGTGCCTGGCTGGGGGTGGAGGCGCATGCCCTGCTGCCCGGGAGCGTCACCCTGGCGCTGGGCATTGCCCTGTACGCGCTTTTCATTGCCCTGGTGGCCCCCGGGTGCCGGGGCAACTGGCGCATTTTCCTGCTGGTCCTGCTCACCGCGGTGCTGAACACCGGTCTCTCCCGCTGGCTGGACCTGAGCTGGGCCGTGGTGATTTCCACCCTCTCGGCCGCGGCCCTGGGTGGGCTGTTCATTGGTGATGGCGAGGGAGGAAAGGATCGGAAGGTGCCTGGCAGGCAGGCGGGGGAGGGGCAATGAGCTGGTCGCACAATCTCACCATCATCCTGGTGATGGCGTTGGTCAGCTACCTGCCCCGGGTGCTGCCGGCCACCTTCATGGGCAAAATCAGGCTGAACCCCTACCTGAACCGGGTGCTCAACCTGATCCCCTACACGGCGATGACGGCGCTGGTGTTCCCATCGATCCTTGACTGTGTGCCCAGCTCCCCCACCGCGGCGGCGGCGGGCACCGTGGCCGCCATCCTGAGCGCGGCGCTCCGGGCCCCGCTGTCCCTGACCGTGGTGGTGGCGGTGGCGGTGGTCTGGGGGGTGCTGCAGTTCCCCCCGGTGGGCTAGTCGAGCGAGCTCTCCTCGCCTGAGCTGCCGCCGCCCATGAAGCTTGAGCCGCCGTCGTCGCTGCCGCCGGCGCCCAGGCGGTGCTGGCGGCGGGGCTTGATCACCGCAAGGTACTTGCTGAAGATCTTGGCGTTGCTGTCGGTGATGATCCCCTTGCCGTTGATTTGCGCCACGAAGGTGCGCTCGGCCTCATCCTTGGGCTTGCGGACGCCATTCTTGAGATCCATCATCGCCGAGCCGCATTGCTCGAGGAGATCCGCCTCGCGGATGGAGAACTCGCCGCTGCGGCGGATCCCGCGGGGGAAGTGGTTGAAATCGTTGAAAGCCTTGTCAGATTCGAAACTCATTGCCTAGTCCTCGTGCCGCGCCTGGCCAGGCCCGGCGATGCGCCGCCCTGAAGCCCAGTGCGAGCGCATATATTACCAAATGTCCCCGCGGCGGGCGCCCGCTTTTTGCCAGGGTGGGGAAAAACGGGCGTATATTCAAGGTATTATTTAAAAAAAATGATAAAAAATTGTGGGTTTTCAGACACTTTGATAACATAGGCGTGGCGGCGCCGAGCAGGTGCCGGGGCGTATTGTTGTCAGGTTCAGGGAGCGTCGCAGAGCATGGATGCTGAGGCAACTGGCACTGAGGAGCGAATCCCCAGGAACTTCATCACCGAGATCATCGATCATGACCTTGAGGCCGGTACGGTTTCCAAGGTGGTGACCCGTTTCCCGCCTGAGCCAAACGGCTACCTGCACATTGGCCATGCCAAGTCCATCTGCCTTAACTTTGGGCTTGCGCGTGACTACCACGGTGAGTGCAACCTGCGCCTTGACGACACCAATCCCGTCAAGGAAAGCATGGAGTATGTCCGGGCCATCGAGCGCGATGTGAACTGGCTGGGTTTCTCCTGGAGCGGGGAGGTCCGCCATTCCTCTGACTACTTTGAGATCCTTTATGGTTATGCGGTTGAGTTGATCCGCAAGGGCCTGGCCTACGTCGACGAGCTCAGCCCAGAGCAGATCAGGGAGTACCGCGGCTCGTTCAGCGAGCCCGGGCGCAACAGCCCCTACCGTGACCGCAGCGTTGAGGAGAACCTCGCACTGTTTGAGAAAATGCGCTCCGGGGACTTTGGGGAGGGCAAGGCCTGCCTGCGCGCCCGGATCGACATGGCCTCGCCGTTCATCTGCATGCGCGATCCCGTGCTTTACCGGGTGCGCTTCTCCAGCCATGAGCAGACTGGCGATCGCTGGTGCATTTACCCGATGTATGACTTCACCCACTGCATCAGCGACTCCCTCGAGGGCATCACCCACTCCATCTGCACCCTGGAGTTCCAGGACAACCGGCGCCTTTATGACTGGGTGCTGGACAACATTTCCATACCCCACCATTCCCACCAGTACGAGATGAGCCGGCTCAACCTCGAGTACTCGATCACCTCCAAGCGCAAGCTTACGCAACTGGTGGAGCAGGGGGTGGTCGACGGCTGGGATGATCCCCGCCTGACCACCATCGCCGGCCTCAGGCGCCGGGGTTACACCCCGAGGTCAATCCGCGAGTTCTGCCGCCGCATTGGCGTGACCAAGCAGGAAAACAACGTGGAGATGGAGGCGCTCGAGACCTGCATCCGTGAGGATCTCAACGACCATGCCCCCAGGGCCATGGCGGTGCTGAGGCCGGTTCGGCTCATCATTGACAACTATGGCGCGGAGGGCGTAACCCTCACCGAGCTTAGGGTTCCCAACCATCCTGAGCACCCGGAGATGGGGGAGCGCACCATTACCTTTGGGCGGGAGCTCTTCATTGATGAGAGTGATTTCCGCGAGGCAGCCAACAAGCAGTACAAGCGGCTGGTGCTGGGGAAGGAGGTGCGGTTGCGCCACGCCTTTGTCATCCGTGCCGTGTCCTGCGAGAAGGACGCGCAGGGGCGGGTGGTGGCGGTCCATGCCGAGGCCATCCCGGGCTCAGTGGGCGCCACCCTCGAGGGCCACAAGCCCAAGGGGGTCATCCACTGGGTCAATGCCGCCGACTGCCTGCGCACTGAGGTGCGCCTGCTGGGCCGCCTGTTCAAGGTGCCCAACCCGGGCGCCGAGGACGATTTCATGTCCACGGTGGACCCGGCCTCCCTTGAGGTGGTGGAGGGCGCGGCCCTGGAGCATGGACTGGCCGCGGCGCGGCCACTGGACAGCTTCCAGTTCGAGCGCGAGGGATATTTTTGCGTGGACAGCCGCTACTCCAAGGAGGGGCGTCCTGTGTTCAACCTGACCGTGGCTTTGCGGGACAGCAAGAAGGCTGCCGCGGCCTGATGTTTTTGCCGCCTCCGCGGCTAGAGTAGGAGCAGCTTATGACTGACGAGACTGACGACGGGATGGGCAAGGGCACTGAGGATCTGGCGCCCCCGCCTGGCAGTGACTACGAGATTCCGTTTACCTACCATTCCCAGGAACCCCTGGAGCGCGCCTTTGACAAGGCTGAGCACTGGGTCAAGTTTGGGGTGCGCCCGGATCGGCTGTTTTCCGATGACCGCAACATGAGCGTCATCAACTTTCGCAAGGTCATGCGCGATCCCCTGCTGATTCAGGCAGGAGTGGAGCGGTTCATCGACTTCCGCTGCTCGCTGACCCTCTCGGACACGGATGTGGACGCGGTGTTCTCCAGTATCTGCTACTACGAGGCCGATGGCGAGCCCACCTATGTCAACGCCTATGATCCTGAGTTCAACAGCATCAAGGACGTGCTGGGCATGGTGAGCCAGAACCTGTTCAATTATCTCCAGAAACCGTTGCTGCATACCGGTGGGGAGTCTGCCAAGTGACGTGCCTGGCTATGCCCGTGTTTGTGAAGTGGGAAGATCTCCTCAGATGAAGTGTTGCAAAAAGACTGCCCTGGCCCTCGCGGTGGGGTCGCTCCTGGCCTCGCTGCTGGGGGGCTGTGGACTGGTACGTGAGTATTACCAGCGCTGGGATGGCCATGTTGACACCAGTCTCCGTGAGCCCACGGGCTGGTATGAGCATGCGGAGGCCAGGAACGAGACCCATGACCTGGTGGTTCCCGCCGGCCTGGATGAGCCGCCGGTGGACAACTCGATGGATGTCCCGGTCCCGGGCAACGCCTCAGGGCCGGTGGGTGAGTCCATGGACGTGCGCCCGCCCATCGTCCCCTTGCGCTCGGACCTTGGCCTGCGTGGCCAGTGGGGCGCAGGCGAGGCCATTGTCTGGTTTGAGCGGGGCGGCAGCCATGGCATCTTTGACGAGGAGTCGGCCTGGGCGCTGCTTGACAGCCTGCTCAAGCAGATGCGCGTGGGGGTAGGCAAGGTCACCGATGGCGCCTACGAGCTGACTACCATGTCTGCTGACTACAACGAGTACGGGGCGCCATACAACGCGGCCGACCTCTCGAGCAACGCGCTGCGCTACCACCAGATCTACAAGATCAGGGTGGGCCGCAATGATTACGGCGAGGTGGGCATTGCCACCCAGCTCATTGGCTCCATGACCATGCTGAGTTCCGGCTACATGCTTGAGAACCTGCTGTCCGACATCGAGCTGCAGCGCTTTAGCACCGGCTTTGCCAACAATGTCATCAGGATGCTGGACAAGCGTGCCCATGAGGGCGATCAGTCGGTTGACTACGTGGACGTGACCCTGGGCCGGGACAACAACAACCAGGACTGCCTGGTGGTCACCGCCCCCTACAAGGTGGTGTGGGACTCCGTCAAGTCCATGCTGCCCAAGTACTCATTCAAGGTCAAGGAGTACTCGCTGTCCAGCGGCACCATCACTGTGGAGGCCGAGGAGGAGGAAGCGGAGTTCTTCCGCCAGCGCGGCGTGCAGCCCTTCTCCCTTGAGGATGGCACCTACAAGCTCCGGGTTGGCGAGCTGCAGGGCAAGGCCACCATCACCTTCTACAATGGTGATGACAAGCCGCTCAGTCCCTCGGAGGTTGGCAGGATCTACAGCGGCTTCTCCCAGGCGCTTGCCCGGGAGATTGAGTCGTACCGCTCCCAGGCGCTGCAGCCTGGCGGACAGTGACCCTAAGCACGGCGCGCCCCATGGCGCGCCGTCAGTTTTTTCCACCGGCGGGGGCGGCAGCCCGCGCCGCCTTTCTTTGGAGGTTTGGGCATGAGCACGGCATTGGTCAGGACTGACTTCAGTTTCGAGGGCCAGAAGGGCGTTTACCACGGCAAGGTCCGTGACGTCTACAACATCAACGATGAGTTGCTGGTTATGGTGGCGACTGACCGCATCAGTGCCTTTGACGTCATCCTGCCGCAGGGGATCCCGATGAAGGGTCAGGTGCTGAACCAGATTGCGGCGCATTTCCTTGACGCCACCACGGACATTTGCCCGAACTGGAAGGTGGCCACCCCGGATCCGATGGTGACTGCCGGCCTGATGTGCAAGGGCTTCCCCCTGGAGATGATTGTGCGGGGCTGCCTGTGCGGGAGTGCCTGGCGCGCATATAAGTCAGGGGTGCGCTCCATCTGCGGGGTGCCCATCCCCGAGGGCATGCATGAGAATGAGCGCTTCCCCGAGCCCATCATTACCCCGACTACCAAGGCCGAGATTGGCACCCATGACGAGGACATCTCCCGTGAGGAGATCCTGGCGCGGGGCCTTGCCACCGAGGAGCAGTACGCCACGCTGGAGCGCTATGCCCTGGCCCTGTTCCGGCGGGGCTGCGAGATGGCGGCGAGGCAGGGGCTGATCCTGGTGGACACCAAGTATGAGTTTGGCGTGCACAATGGTGAGATTTACCTCATGGATGAGATCCACACCCCGGACTCGAGCCGCTACTTCTATGCCGATGGCTATGAGGAGCGCCTCGCCAAGGGTGAGCCTCAGCGCCAGCTGTCCAAGGAGTTCGTAAGGGAGTGGCTGATGGAGAACGGCTTCAGCGGCAAGGCCGGCCAGCAGGTCCCGGAGATGACCCCGGAGATTGTGTCCGCCATCTCGGATCGCTACCTTGAGCTTTATGGGCGGATTACTGGCAAGGCGCTCGACGCCCAGCAGGGGGCTGCCTCTGAGGATGCCCTGCGCGAGCGCATTGGGCGCAATGTCAGGGAGTTCCTCAGTTCCCGCGCCTAGCCTAACCTGGGCGGGCGCCCCTACCGGGTCAGCAGCGCCAGGGCCGTGCCGGCCCTGGCGCGGTTTTTTTGGGGAAATGCGCATAAAGTCTATGGGCATGCTGCCGTTAAGAAAGTGAAGAGATCTTGGCGGAGACCCCTTGCCCATGGCGCTATACCTGACCAACCTGCCGATGATGTCCGCCATGAGATCCCTCAGTGGCGCCACCTCAGGCATTGATGTGTGCTTTCAGCGCCTCTCCTCGGGCCTGCGCATCAACAGTGCCAAGGACGATCCCGCGGGATTGCAGATCGCCAATCGCATGACTGCCCAGATCAACGGGCTCAACCAGGGGGCACGCAATGCGGCCGATGGACAGGCCCTGGCGCAGACTGCCGAGGGGGCGCTGGACGAAATCACCAGCATGCTCCAGCGCATCCGGGTGCTGGCCAACCAGGCGGCCAACGGCACCAACACTGAGCGGGACCGCAAGGCGCTGGGCTCTGAGGTGTCCCAGCTGTGCCAGGAAATTACCAGAATCTCCTGCAAGACCACCTTTGGCGGCGCCAAGATCCTGTGTGGGACCGCCAACCGGGAAAGTGGCGGGCTGCTCGATGAGCAGGGCCGGATCTCGCTCCAGGTGGGGGCCGATGCCAATGACACCATCGGCATTGACCTGAGTGCCGGGTTTTCGCTTTCCGCCATCTGCCTTGGGGCAGGGCACGGGGCGGCCACCGCCCCCGGGCTGGTCTTCGGCGAGGACGAGGGGGCGCGGTTCTCGGTATCAACCGCCGCCAATGCCCAGGCTGCCCTGGGGATGGTTGATGACTTCATTGCCAAGGTGTCGGAGAAGCGCGGGGAGCTGGGGGCGGTGCAAAACCGCCTGGACTCGGTGATTAGGCTCAACGGCACCATGGCCACCAACCTCTCTGACGCGCGCTCGCGCATCCGCGACACTGACTACGCAGAGGAGGTCTCAAACCTTACCTCCCTGCAGGCGGTGCAGCAGGTGGCGATGATGATGCTCAAGCAGGCCATGGCCAGCAAGAACCTCATCCTGAGCCTGCTCCAGGGGTGATCCCCCGCCCAAAAGTCCAACTTGCAACTTATGGTAGAATCACCCGCACAACCTGGGGGTGAGATGCGGTACTGTTGGGGCGCGGCAGCCTGCCTGGCGGTTCTGTGGGCCGTGCCGGCCCTGACGCTTGCCGGCGATGACAGGGCCCAGTGCGCTGGCGGCGATGCCAGGGCCTGCGTGGCCATTGCGGATCGCCTTTTTTTCACAGACGCAGATACTGCCGGGGCCACTTCCTATTACCAAAGGGCCTGCGAGCTTGCTGATGACTATGCCTGTGCCGCGCTGGGGATGATGGGTGAGGCGGGGGCACAGCAACCTGGCAGTTCCGCGCCACGCCAGGGATCCCCAAAGGTCACGGCGGATCGGCCTGCTGCCAGCGGCCCCCAGGCGCTGGGGGCGGACTGCGAGGGAGGCAGTGCCCGTGCCTGTGCCAGCCTGGGTTTCTACCATGAGCGCCAGGACCCCGACCAGGCGAAGGCGCTGCGGTTGTACGTCCGGGCCTGTGACCTGGGATATGGCTTTGGCTGCAGCAGGGCGGGATTTCTCAGCCTGCACGGCAAGCGGGTTGACTACCAGGCGGCGGCCAGGCTCTATGGCAAGGGCTGTCGCCTGGGGAACCAGTTTGCCTGTGGCGGCCTGGGGTTGCTGTACAAAAAAGGGCAGGGGGTGCCCAGGAACCCTGCCAAGGCAGCCGAGATCTTCAGCAAGGGTTGCGAGCGGGGCAATGCCTTTGCCTGCACCAACCTGGGCTTCCTTTGCCGCCAGGGCCTGGGGGTTAAAAAGTCATTGGACCAGGCCCGCGCCCTGTTCAAGAAAGGGTGCGGGCTGGGCAACCGCCTGGCCTGCACTGAGGCCAAACGGCGCTAGGCCATGCCTGGCGCCTGAGCACTGGACAAAAGATGGTTGATCAAAACAAGGGTCTTGGGGCCTGCCTGCGCGCCCTGGCCGACCTTGAGGGGCGGTTTCTCAGCCCTAAGGCGCCGGGCCCGGGGCCGCATGACCGCGACTGGCACCTCAGGCAGGCCAAGGAACTGCGGGAGCAGTTCGTGGCGCAGCGCAAGGAGATCGAGTCCGGGATGGAAGGGGGTGAGCCTGACTCGTCGCTGCGCGACCGGGCCTTTTACCACCAGTTTGTGGCGGTGGAAATGGGGGGCGGGACCGGGGGCGAGGATCTGCGCGCCTGGATGCGCATGGAGGCCATCCACCAGTTCATGAGCAGCGTCTGCTACGCGCAGGGCAAGAGCCTGCCCGATGACACTGGCAGCGCGGCGGAGCGGGTGGTGGTGAATGGCGAGGCCATCGATGAGTTCCGCCGCCTGATGTTCTATCCCGTGCTGCAGGCCGTGGTCCGCGGCGTGCCTTTCTATGTCTACTACCTGATCAGCGCCTTCAGTGCCGCCGAGCAGCCCCCCTTGCTCATGTTCCCCATGGGGTTCCTGGGCATTTGCGACAATGACACCATCCATGAGACCAATGAGCGGGCTGAGGACGTGCTGGGGCGGGTGGCGCTTGAGTTTGAGTACCGGCGCACCACCCTGGGCAAGAATGATGGGCTGATGTTTGGGATGCCCCCCCAGGCGGCGCTTGAAATTGGGCTGGCGTTCCTGATGGGCAGGGACCTGCCCCCCGATCGCCAGCGGGCCCGTGACTACATAGCCTATGCGGCGCTGGTGGGCAACCCCCGGGCGATGATGATCTACCTCCTGTGCTTCATGGGCCTCAGGGACGGGGACGGCGGCTACCGGGTGGCCTTTGACTTCATGAAGGCGGCCTGCGCCCTGGCGCTGTACCTTGATGACGAGGACTATGAGGAGTGCCGGCGGATCATGGGCGGCGACGCGGGGGTGGATCGCGAGCTGGCGGTCTCGCTGCTCTCGGCGCTCATCAATTTCATGGCCATGGTCGCCACCCAGGAGCGGGACGATGGCATTGTCTCCGGCATAACTCCCTGTGACTGGGCCGTGGAGCAGGCCCTGGACCTCCTGCGCTGCGGCGACTATCCAGGGCTGCGCGCCGCGCTTTGCAGCCTGGCGGCGGTTGACGGCCCGGGGATCACGGACTACCGCTTCTATGACCGGGTGCTCAATGCCGCGCGGGAAATCGTGTCGGCAGGCAAGCCGGGCAAGGCAGATCCTGGCGACCTGAAGATCTTCGAGGCATTCCTCGGCAATGGGCTCAGGTCCGGGCACGAGCAGTCGGTGGTGGCGATGGCGGATCTTGAGATCCTGCTCGATGGGCAGTTTGCCCGCTCCCCGTATGTGGAGCGGGCCGCTGCCCTGGGCCATGCCGGGATTTCCTTCCGCCTCGGCAGTGCCTTCTGGAATGGCAGTGACGGGGTCAAGGGCGACGTGGCGCAGGCGCGGCGCTGGTGGGGCCGCTCGTCCCACGATGGCTTCCCCCTGGCCATGTTCAATGAGGCCATATCCTGCATCAGCGAGGGCAACTTTGCGCAGGGGGCCAGGATTGCCGGGCGGGCGGTGGCTGATGGCCTCAAGTATGGCTATTTTGTGATGTCGCATGCGGAGATTGGGCAGGTGGAACTGTCCCACAGCCATCTCTACCTGTCGGCGCAAAGTCATTTCTCCCCGGCGCTCCGGGAGGTCCAGGAACTCAGGTCCCGGGGCAAGTTCCATCCCCTGCGGTGCATTGATCTCATCGACAGGCTCGATGCCTTGTCAGCCTCCAGCGCCACGGCGGCGCTGTTCATGGCGGATGCCAGCGGGGTGCTTTACCCCCATGATGAGCTGCGCGCCAACAGTTACCTGCTCAGTGGGGCAAGGATGGGTGACCGGGATGCGGTCTATCGCCTGTCAGTGATTTACTCTCGGCAGCGGGGCCTGTCCATGGGTTGCGATAGCGGCTATGCCATGGCCCAGTCCATGGCGGGGATGGCATCCTACTACTCAAACCGCAAGCTCGAGCAGGATCCGAAGGAAAAGGAGGCCCGGGCGTTAATCGCCGAGCTGTACGCGGCCCTGTCCTCGGGCAAGACTGACATAGAGCGGGGCATGCTCATCAGGGCCGTTGACCGGCAGCTCTTCAGCCCGCATGTCAAGTCGATCCCCAGCGCCATTGAGCTGCTGCAAAGGGATGGGGCGGACAGTCCCTACATTTGCGGGGATTTGGTTGACTTCCTGGCCAGTGAGTATGTCCCTCCCGCCGCCCACGGCGAGCAGCGGCTGCGGCGCCTGAGGGTGGAACTGGAGTGGCTGGAGGTGGAGTCCAATACCGGCCATGTCTCATTCGATGAGTTCATGATGCTGCTGGCGCTGCGGCCCCTGGGGCATGTCCTGGTGCCGGAACTGGTGAGGAGGCATGCGCTGCGGGCCAGGTCCGCGGGCAGTTCCCTGGCGGGACTGGTGATGTGCTTTGACCTTGGCATGCTGCTGGGCCAGGGTGAGGAACCCCCGCAGCCTAGGGCCCTGCCGCAGGTGGGGAATATGGATGACCCAACGCTTTTCAGCGCTGAAGAGCGCCAGTAAGGGGGATGGCAGAATGCAATACTTGCTTAAGGTGGACCTGATTGAGGGGGAATGCTGGCGACTGCTGGCGGTGGACGGCAAGGCGGATCTGGCGCACCTGTGCTGGCTGCTGTCCAGTGCCTTTGGCTACTCCGGGGAACTGGCCCTGGCGCTTGGGGTGGGGGATCGCCTGCTGGCAGCCGGCCGTGCGGGGATGCCCGAAGGCAGCCAGGGACTCACCACGCTGGATGCCCTCGGGCTGGGTGCTGAGGACCGGCTGTCCTTCATCGCGGGGCAGATGCGCCACCAGGTGCGGGTCATGAAGGCGGAGGAGCGCCTGTGGTGCCTGATCCCGTCTTGCCTGATTGGGGCGGGCCTGGTGCCGGAGGGGGCGGAGGATCTGGAGGGCGTGCGCGCCTTTCTCGACCAGGACGAGGTGCCCAGCCTGGACCTGCGCGCCGTCACCAACCGCCTGCGCGCCATCGGCTCGGTACGCTCCAACCCGGCGGAGGCCCTGCGCCACGCGGGCGGTGAGGCCCTGAAGTTTGCCATGAAGTGAAGTTTGCCATGCCCAACCTTGAGAGCGCGGGGCAGTCCCCCGCCACCCCTGAGCGCCCGGCACTGCAGGGCACCATTTCCTCCTTTGACCATGAGACCTCCCACGGCCATATCCAGGCCGCGGACGGGCGGATCCTGAGGTTTACCGTGGCCTCACTGCAGCGGCCGGAGGACAGCGACTGCCTGGTGGTGGGCATGCCCTGCCGCTTTGGCCTCGGCCCTGGCGGGGAGGCCGAGGGACTGTGCTTTGACGATCCAGAATCCTTCCTTGAGCTCAACAGCACCTACAGCGTTCCTGGGTCCCTGGAGCTAAGGCGCGAGACCTATCCTGAGGGTTATGAGATTATTGCCCGCTCGGGCAAGGACATCTTCAGGGTGGCCCGTCGCCCTGAGGTGGCTGTGGCGGCGCTGCGCAAGGCCGCCGAGGACTTTGGGGCGAACGTGATCCTGCGCTACCGGGTGGAGCGCTTCAAGAAGGCGGCCATGGGCTATGCCTTCTGGTTCCACCGGGCCTATGGGACCCCGGCCGTGATTGGGCGCAAGGATCCCTCGGGCACCCATACCCTGGAGGATCTGCGCTCGCGCCTCGATACCGGGGCGCTGCAAAGGGAGACCAGCACCCAGGAGAACCTCGAGCGGGGCAAGGTGGTGTTAAGGTGGCTGGCTGCGGCGCTGCTCCTGACCTTTTCCCTGGGCTTTGCCTACGCAAAGTGGTTTGCCTGAACCGTGATCCTGTAAAATGGTTTGCATAGGCTAACCGCAGCGCCGTGATCTTGAAAAGCGCCTTTCCCGCCTCCATGTAGGCACCATTGACCCAGGATCAGGAACCTGAAAATGGCAAGCGATGAAGATTTGCGCTACGACGTGGGCAGGCTGAATGCGGATACCCTGCGCAAGCTCGAGGAGAGCGGGCTGAGGATGACGGTGCAGCGCCGCCGCATCATCGACGTGCTGATGAACAGCAAGAGCACCTCGCCCAAGGCGCTGTGGTATGAGGCCAAGGAGCGGGTCCCTGACCTGGGCATCGCCACGGTCTACCGCCTCATCAACCGCCTGGAGCAGATTGGGATCCTCTCCAGATCCCGCGCCCTGGACATGCGCCCGGACGTGCCGCGCCTGGGCTCGGTGACCGATGCGGGCGGGCATGTGATCGAGGGGACCGCGGGCCTGACCCTTGCCGAGCTGGTGCGTGAGGGGCTGGCCGCCAGGGGGGCGCTGCGTGATGGCCAGGAGGTCTCGCTGCTGCTCAATGGCAGCACCATAGAGGTTAAGGTCCAGGGCTGAGGCCGCCAAGGCCTCCCTGGGCAAAGAGAGTTAGGGGAGAGTTATGGACAACAACTTGCAGCTGCCAACCGCGCAGTCGGCGGTATCGGAACCGGTGCCCCTGCGCAGTGGGGTCATGGCGGAGTCTGGCGAGACTTACCTTGAGACCATCCTCATCCTCAAGGAGCGCTCCGAGGGGCGCAGGGTGCGCGCGGTGGACGTGTCAAACGAGCTGGGGTTGTCCAAGCCCAGTGTCAGCCGGGGCCTGGGGTTGCTGAGGGAGAAGGGGTACATCACCATCGAGGACTCGGGTGACATTGTGCTGACCCCCTCGGGCAGCACGCTGGCGGTCTCCATCTTCAAGCGGCACCAGTTGCTGACTGTGCTGCTGCAGGACGTGGCGCAGGTGCCTTCCAACATTGCCGAGCGGGACGCCTGCCGCATCGAGCATGTCATCTCCCCGGAAACCATGGCCGGGATCAGGCGTTACCTCGAGGGTCGGGGACTTATCCCCAATGAGTGACGCCGGCACCTTGCGGCGATGAAAAAGGGAAGGGCGCGCCAGGTGGCGCGCCCTTCCCGTAACAGTGACCCTGGGGACTAGGCGGAAACGTCAATCCTAGAGCCGACCACGCCGCCTGCGGGCGAGGTGGTGGGGGCAGGGGCAGGGGCAGGGGAGTGCATGCTCGAGGTGGCCTGCACCGACTGGACAGCCCCCTGGAGCAGCGACAGCGCCTGGGCGCCCTGCGCTTCCGTTGCCCGCTTGCTCATGGCAATTGCCATGGACTCCATGTTTGAGCCACTTGCGACACTCATGCTCATAAATCACCTCCGCATGAACTTCTATGCTTGCTTAACGGCAGGCCTGGCCCTAACTTTAGCCTTTTTTTAGATTATTTTAGATCCAGCCCCAGGCGCGCGGCGATGTCCCTGGCGCTCTGGGCGCGATCCGGGCCAAAGCGCACGGCCTCGAGGCCGCGGTTGATGGCCATCGCCACATTCGCCTCGTTGTCATCGAGGTAGAGGCACTCCTCGCCCTTGAGGTGGTAGCGCTCGAGCAGCACCATGTAAATCCGCTTGTCGGGCTTGGCCATCTTTTCTTCGCCGGAGACCACGATCCCCTCAAAGTCATTGAGGAAGGGGAACTTGGCAAAGGCCTGGGGGAAGGTTTCCGCTGACCAGTTGGTCAGCCCATAGATGGTGTACTTGCCGCTCGACTTAACCGCCTCGAGCAGCCTCATGCCCTCATCTATGGTGCCCCTGAGCATGTCCGGCCATTTTTCCCAGTAAAGGGCGATCTCACGCTTGAACTCAGGGTGCTGCGCGCTCAGTTCGGCCACCCCCTGCGCAAAGGGCTTGCCGGCATCCATCTGCGCATTCCACTCGCTGGTGCAGACGGTGGCAAGGAAATGCTCCATTCTCTCGTCGTCGTTGAAGATTTGCCGGAACGCATAGCGTGGATTCCAGTCCAGCAGCACGCCGCCAAAGTCAAAAACTACGTTCTTTATGGTCATCGCTAGGTTCCCATGTTAAGTGGCTGGGCAGGATCGCCCAATGCCTAGCATAGCGCAACCTTGGGGGGGCGTGGGGCAGTGCCGGAACTAAATTTTTGCCGCCGCCTAGGGGCCTTTCCCGCCCCGGGCCTTTTGGCCCGCCGCCCTTGCCAAACCATGCTAGAATTGATGCTCCCTTGCGCCGCAGCCGCGGCGTGGGGCTCATTCGGCATGGGGGTGCCAATCTTAGCCTTATGACTCCTGACTACGACCTTGTCCTGCACTCCCTGCCCCTCCTGGGCGTGGGCGCGCTGGTGACCCTTCAGATCAGCCTGGTTTCGGTGGCGCTGGGCGTGGTGATCGGCCTCCTGGTGGGCATCTGCGAGATTTCCCGCTACTGGTGGCTGCGCTATCCTGCCAAGGTTTACGTTGACTTCATCCGTGGCACCCCGCTCCTGGTGCAGATTTTCATCATCTACTTTGCCCTGCCCATTGTCATTGGGGCGCGCATTGACCCATACGTCGCGGCGGTTGCCGCCTGCTCCATCAATTCCGGGGCCTATGTGGCCGAGATTTTCCGGGCGGGCATCCAGTCCATCGACCGGGGCCAGACTGAGGCGGGGCGCTCCCTGGGCCTGACCTGGTACCAGAACATGCGGTTCATCGTGGTCCCCCAGGCCTTCAGGAGAATCATTCCGCAGCTGGGCAACGAGTTCATCGCCATGCTCAAGGACTCCTCGCTGGTGTCGGTCATCGGCTTTGAGGAACTCACCCGCAAGGGGCAGCTGATCATTGCCAGCACTTACGCCTCGCTGGAGATTTGGGTCACCGTCGCCATCATCTACCTGGTCATGACCCTCTCCATCACCCGCTTTGTGGCGTGGCTTGAGAAAAAGTACCACTAGGAATCCCAGGGGGAAGCGCCATGAACGCCAAGAACCGGAACATGATTGAGATCCGCGACCTGCACAAGCGCTTTGGCGACCTGCACATTCTCCGGGGGGTGAACCTTGACGTGGCCAAGAACGAGGTGGTGGTGGTCATCGGCCCCTCAGGATCGGGCAAGTCCACCCTGCTGCGCTGCGTCAACTACCTTGAGGTGCCGACCTCGGGCAGCGTAACCATCGACGGCACCACCATCACCCCGAAGGTCAACATCAACAAGATCCGGGCCGAGGTGGGGATGGTGTTCCAGCACTTCAACCTCTTTCCCCACATGACCGTGGGCGACAACATCACCCTGGCGCCGGTTAGGGTGCGGGGGGTGGCGCCGGCGCAGGCCCGCGAGCAGGCCCTGGACCTGCTGGGGCGGGTGGGCCTTGCCGACAAGGTTGACTCCTTCCCCCATGAACTCTCGGGCGGCCAGCAGCAGCGCGTGGCCATCGCCCGGGCGCTGGCCATGCAGCCCAAGATCATGCTTTTCGATGAGCCCACCTCCGCCCTGGACCCGGAAATGGTCAATGAGGTGCTGGAGGTGATGAAGGCGCTTGCCGAGATGGGAATGACCATGCTGGTCATTACCCATGAGATGGGCTTTGCCCGGCAGGTTGCCGACCGCGCGCTCTTTGTCGACCAGGGCGTGATTGTAGAGGACGGGACCCCGGATGAGATCTTCGGCCATCCCAAGACCCAGCGCACCAAGGACTTCTTGGCCAAGGTCCTGTAGCGCCACCTGCCAATGTCGACTGAAAAATCCCGGGGCAACTTAAGGAACGGGCGTTTTGATCCCCAAAGTTACAGGCGCCTGCTCGGGCCGCGCTATTGGCTCTCTTGGCTCAGCCTGCTGCTGCTAGTCATCCTGGCCTACGTTCCCAATCGCGTGCGGGACCTGCTGGCACTGCTTCTTGGGTCGCTGCTCTCGTTGCTGCCCATCCCCCCGCGCCGCATCGCCTATGCCAACCTGCGCTGCGCCTTTTCTGACATCTCGCCCAAGGAGTGCCGCCGCATTTATCGCCGTGCCACTTCGCTGGTGCTCTCGATTATGTTCTCCTATGCCGAGCCGTCGGTGCTTCCCATCAGTTGGCTCAAGAGACGATGGATTGTGCATGGCAAGGAGCACTTGGAGCGGGCCATTTCCTCGGGGCGCCCGATTATCTTCGTCGCCCCGCACTGCATTGCCATCGATCGCTGCGGCCTGTACCTCTCCTACCTGGGGCTGCCCATGTGCACCATGATGCACAGCCAGCGCAACCCCGTGTATGACTGGTTCCTGAACCGCCAGCGCCAGCTTGGCGCGACGGTCTACGAGCGCAGCGCGGGGCTGAGGGCCATCCTGCGGGAACTCAAGGCGGGTCACCACTGCTTCTTCCTCCCTGATGAGGATCTGGGGCGGGGGGCCGCAGCCTCGAGCCGCTTCGTGCCCTTTTTTGGCATTCCCAAGGCGACCGTATCCTCATTGCCGCGCCTGGCCAAGATGGGCAATGCCCTTTGCATCCAGTTCTTTTCCTCATACAGCTTTTCCTCGGCGAGCTTTGAGATCCACTTTTCCGAGCCATTCGATCCCTACCCCACCGATGACCTGGATGCGGACCTGCTCACCATGAATGGCTTTATCGAGCGGGAACTTCGGCGCATGCCCGAGCAGTACATGTGGTTCCTCCGCTTTTACCAGACGGTGCCGGACGACACCTACCCGGACATATATGCCAACCGGAGGCTGTCATTCCTCAGGCGCAGCAAGAGCATAGACTACGCGGCGCGCCGCCGTCCCTGGGCAGGTGATCCCCGGGTGAGCCATCCCGCGCCCGCGGGGGAGGGGGATGATGGGAAACCAGGAACCGCAGGCCAGGACTGAGCCCGGCGCAGGGGGGCTCCCGGCGTTCCCCGAGCACTCGCTTTTCTCCATTACCTGGCCGATTTTCATCGACCTGGCGCTGCACCATGCCACGCTGGTCATCAACCTCATCATGGTGGGCATGGTCTCGGTGAGCTCAGTTGCCGAGCTGACCGTGGGCAACCAGGTCTTTGACCTGGCCATGATCCTGTTTAACTTCTTCAACATCGGCATTTGCGTGGTGAGCGCCCAGGCCCTGGGGGCGGGCAACCGCAAGCTCCTGCTGCGCGTGGTGCACATGGGGTACGGCATCAACCTGATGATGGGGCTCCTGGTGGCGGTGGGGGTCTTCCTGGGCGCCCACGCCATCACCATCCTGATGCAGGTCCCCCCGGAAATAGCCGCGAGCTCTGAGACCTATCTCGCCATCCTGTCGCTCAGCCTGTTCCCGGAGGCCATCTGCATGGTGTCCGCCGCCATCCTCAGGGCGCATGACTGCTCGCGGGATGCGATGTATGTGTCGCTGTGCCTCAATGCCGTGACCATGTCCCTCAATGCCGTGTTCCTCTTTGGCCTCCTGGGCTGCCCGGCCATGGGCGTGGAGGGGGTGGCCATCAGCACCGCCATTGGGAGGGTGCTGGCGGTGGGCATGTTCATCCCCATTGTGCTCAGGCGCACTGGCATCCGCCTGATGCCGGGGTTTTTCTTCAGTTTCAGGCGGCGCGCCCTGAGGGCCATCCTGGGGGTGGGGCTGCCCGGGGCGGGGGAGAACCTGTCCTGGCATGGGCAGTACATGCTCATGACCTCGGTCATTGCCTCCTTTGGCGCCCTGCCCCTGGCGACCCACGGGATCTATTTCCAGATCTGCATGATGATGGTGATGTTTGCCGGCGCGGTGGGGATGGGCACGGAGATCCTGGTGGCCCATTACGCGGGTTCGCTGCGCCTGGAGCTTGCCTACCGCCAGCTGGTGCGCTCGGTGCTGATCGGCGAGTGCATCACGGTGGCGCTGTCCGTGTCGATGCCCCTGTTCCTGGGCAGCCTGATGGTCAGGATCTTCACCTCAAGCGAGGAGGTCATGGAACTGGCCTCCTCTCTGTTCATCATCTCGCTGTTCATGGAACCCGGCCGCATCCTCAACATCATCATCATCAACTCGCTGCGCGCTTGCGGTGACACCAGGTTTCCCCTGGTGATGGCGGTGGTGTCAATGTGGGGCATCAGCGTGCCCCTGGGCACGTTCCTGGGGGTGGGCCTGGGCATGGGCCTGGTGGGGGTCTGGCTGGGCTTTTGCGCCGATGAGTGGGTGCGCGGCATCGCCATGGTCCTGCGCTGGCGGTCCCGGCGCTGGGAGGAAAAGGCCCGGCGCAACTTCAGCCGCAACCTGGCGGCCTAGGGCCTTGCGCACCATGTTGGTGCAGCGCGGTGATCCCCGGGAACAAGGGCGCTAACTTGCAATGCCCAAAGGAAAAACCATTCCCCGGAAAGTTTTTTCTGTGGCGTGACTGCCATCACGTTTTGCTTGCCACGCGCCTGGTGCTATATTTGCCGTCGCCTGGCAGGGACCGCGGAAACCCAGTGCGCGCGATGCGCCTTTCCCACCCGAAGCCCTGCCCAGAGGCTTGCTTAGGAGATCTCCCACCATGTTTTTTGACCATATCGAGGCGGCTCCCGCCGACCCCATCCTCGGCCTTACCGAAAAGTTCCAGCAGGATCAGCGGCCGGGCAAGATTAACCTTGGGGTCGGCGTCTACAAGGACGAGAGCGGTGCCACCCCCATCCTCAAGTGCGTCAAGGAGGCCGAGCGCCGCATTTTTGATGAGGAGAAATCCAAGACTTACCTGCCGATTACGGGCATCCCCGAGTTTGGCCGGCTGACCCGTGAGCTGCTGTTCGGCAAGGGCAGTCCCAGGGTTGCCGATGGATCGGCGGTTACCTGCCATTGCCCGGGTGGCACCGGGGCGCTGCGCTTTGGCGCTGACTTCATCATCCAGCAGGGACTGTCCAAGACGGTGTGGATTTCCGATCCCACCTGGATTAACCACGTGCAGATTGCCAAGTCCTCGGGACTGAGGTTTGAGCGCTACCCCTACTATGATCCCGACACCCATTCCATCCCGTTTGACCGGATGATGGGCACGCTGTCCAAGGCCAAGGAAGGTGATGTGGTGCTCATCCACGCCTGCTGCCACAACCCTACCGGGCTCGATCTCAATCCCGCGCAGTGGCGCGAGCTGTCGCTGTTCCTCAAGGAGCGCCACCTGCTGCCGGCCCTCGACTTTGCCTACCAGGGCTTTGGCGATGGCCTTGAGGAGGATGCCGCGGGACTTAGGGCCATCCTGGAGAACAACGCCGAGGCGCTGATTGCGAGCTCCTTCTCCAAGAACTTTGGCCTTTACTGTGAGCGGGTTGGGGCGCTGACCGTGGTTTGCGCTGACAAGGCCACCGCGGAGCGGGCCAACTCCCAGCTCAAGATCACGGTGCGCACCTCCATATCCAACCCGCCTGCGCACGGCGAGAAGATCGTGCTGACCGTGCTCTCGGACCCGGAGCTGCGTGCGCAGTGGGAGGGGGAGCTTGCCACCATGCGCAACCGCATCAACGACATGCGCAGCCAGCTGGCGGCGCGCCTCAACGACTCGGGGGTGGGGGACTTCTCCTTCATGCAGGGCCAGCGCGGCATGTTCTCCTTCTCTGGACTCACCAAGGATCAGGTCGCGGCGCTGCAGCGTGACTTTGGCATCTACATTGTGGGCTCCGGGCGCATCTGCGTGGCGGGCATCAACCAGGGCAACCTGGACCGCCTGGTGGAGGCCATGGCCAAGGTGATCCGCGGCTAGGCGTGGTGTTTGGTCATGCAGCGCCCGCGGATGCGGGCGCTGCTGTTTTGGGACGCCTGTCCTGCCGTGACGGCCAAGGGGTTTTGGTTTATATTTAAATGGGTTTTTGGCTGGTCCTGGGGGACCGGGAAGGTTTCGGGAGAACTTGACATGGACAGGTTTCGTGCTTTGAAGGGTGTGGTGCTGGGCCTGCTGGGCCTGTGGTTGCTGGAGCTGGTGGTGGTTTCCATGGCCTCCTCAGCCTATCCGTCTGTCTATGCCCCACCCAAGGTCACTGAGGCCACCACGGAGCAGGAGCGGGCCTCCATCCTTTGTGAGTCACTGGTCAGCGCCCTGGACCAGGAGCTGCGCTCATTCTGGGGCTGGCTCCCCAACGACCTCTTCTTTGTGCCCTCCATAGTCGACAACCGCGCCAACTTCCAGCGCGGGATTATCTACGCCACCCGCCCGGTGTCCGACATGCTCGCCAAGACCGCGGCGCGCTACGGCAGCGCTGACACCATCGACCAGCGCCTTGCCGATGCCACCTCACGCTATTTCACCTATGGGGAGAGTGTGTGGGGCTGGCTGGTGATCTACGATGCCGAGAGCAAGTACCGCAATGGCATTGAGAACTGGCGCAACTGGGCCAAGAGCGTTAACGACGGCAGCAAGAAGGCGGGCAAGTACAACGTCAAGTCGGATGATGTCTACGCGATGCTCAAGTGCCTCGACAACATCATGGACTACGGCATCGGCATCCTCAATGACCAGGGCGTGGGCCACTTCAGGAGCGATGACGTGATTTACTTCACCAAGGGGCTGTGCCTGGTGGCGGGCAACGTGCTGCGAGCCCTGGGCGCCGTCGATGACACCCTGGTCACCAGGGGCGGGGATGAGAACCTCAAGGAGGCGCTTGCCCAGTTTGACTACATTGAGGACTTCAACCCCATCTACTGCTTTGCCGGGGGCAATGCCACCGGGGATGCGATGATGCCCAACCATGTGGCGGCGCTGGCAAGGCACCTCAACATTGCCAATGATCGCATCAATGACATGATGGCCTCCATGGAAAAATAGCGACGCATGGAGAAGGTTTGGCGCTGGTTTGAGCGCTTAATCCCCCCGTTCCCTGCCACGGAGCTGGGAACCCCTCCCCGCGGCCTGGTCAGGTTCATTCTTTTCTACACCAGGGGACTGTGGAAATTCCTCTTGCTCATGGGGCTCCTGACCTCGCTGATGGCGGCGGGTGAGGCCCTGTTCTTTACCTGCCTGGGCCTGATAGTGGACTGGACTGCCTCCTCGGATCCCCAGGAATTCTTCTCTGACCACCGGCTGGAGCTGGCGGTAATGCTGCTGCTTGCCGGGGTGATCCTGCCCCTGGCCACCGTGGCCCATTCCCTGCTGCTGCACCAGACCCTGTCCAGCAACTATCCCATGCAGGTGCGATGGCATGCCCATCGCCACATGCTCAGCCAGTCGCTGTCCTTCTTCAGTGATGAGTTTGCGGGCCGCGTCGCGAACAAGGTGATGCAGACCGCCATGGCGCTGCGCACCTCAGTCATGAAGCTCAATGACGTGTTCGTGCACATGCTGGTCTACATGGTCATGATGTACTGGATGCTCTGCCAGGCCGACCTGCTGCTGTCCCTGCCGCTGGTGGCCTGGCTGATCCTCTACTCAGCGGCGGTGGCCTATTTCATCCCGCGCCTGAGGGCCAGGGCGCAGCGCCAGGCTGACACCCGCTCGGACATGGTGGGGCGGATCGTGGACAGCTATGTGAACATCATCACGGTCAAGGTGTTTGGGGGGAAGGGGCGGGAAGCCCGGTACGCCAAGGGGGGCATGGAGCGCTATATCGATGCCGAGTACCAGGCCATGCGCATGCTTACCCTCTATGACGTGACAGTGCAGATGCTCAATTACCTGCTGCTCATTTCCCTGACCTCGATTGCCCTGCTCCTGTGGTCCAGGGGGGTGGTGACCTCGGGCGCCATTGCCATTGCCATGGCGGTGGCGATCCGGATTGTCAACATGTCGCGGTGGATCATGTGGGAGCTGGGGGCAATTTTTGAGAACATCGGCACGGTCTATGACGGCATGAAGACTATTGCCCGGGCGCCTGCCATTGCGGATCCCAAGCGGGGATCCCATGCCCCAGACCATATCCTCGGGGGAATTGAGTTCCGCGATGTCTGCTTTGGCTATGACAGCCGGAGGGAGATCCTGCACCACCTGAGCCTTTCAATAAGCCCCGGGGAAAAGGTGGGGATCGTGGGTCCATCTGGCGCGGGCAAGAGCACCCTCATCAGCCTGTTGCTGCGCTTCTACGAGGTAGGATCGGGGCAGATCCTGCTCGATGGCACCGATATCCGGGAATTCATGCAGGATGAGCTGCGGGAGAACTTTGCGATGGTGTCTCAGGATCCCTCGCTCATGCACCGTACGGTAGGGGAGAACATAACCTACGGCTGCGGCGGCGAGAACCTGTCACCTGGGGATGCGGGACTGCGCCGTGCCGCGGAGCTCTCGGGCGCGCTGTCCTTCATTGAGACCCTGTCTGACTACCGCGGAGGCCAGGGTTTTGGGACCATGGTGGGGGATCGGGGGGTCACACTATCTGGCGGGCAGCGGCAGAAGATTGCCCTGGCGAGGGTGATCATGAGGAACGCCAAGATCGTGATCCTCGATGAGGCCACCTCGGCGCTGGACTCAGAGAGTGAGGAGGTCATCAAGCGCAACCTGGGCAAGGTCATGGGTGATCACACGGTGATCGCCATTGCCCACCGCCTCTCCACCTTGCTGGAGATGGACAGGATTGTGGTGCTGGATGGGGGGCGCATCGTGGAGGAGGGTACTCATGGCGACTTGCTCTCAAGGGGTGGCCTCTATGCCCGCATGTGGTCACGACAGGCGGGCGGTTTCATCGGTGCCTGAGGGGCGGCAGACAGCAAGGCCTATTTATTTCCTTTAAGATCAGTCAAAAGTATCTAAAAAAAACGGATCATGAAAAAATTGCTTGCCAGAAGGTAAATCAAAAGGTAGCATACCCATTTGTCGCCCCTCAATGGGGATGACGAAGCGGCGGCCCAGCGCCACCGCGCGCGCTTTGAAAATGGAAGTCCAAGGACAGTCTGTGTGGGCCCCCGGCTGGAAGCCGGGGGACGGCAGGCCCGCGCCGC